>CAMYKI010000022.1 GCA_947258985.1 uncultured Acidimicrobiaceae bacterium | reverse complement strand
GGGTGCCGACTGTGGTGGGGAAGCGTTGACATGGATGTTGACGGTTGGTGAAGCGCACCGTCCTACAAGGAGGTACTCACAGTGCGTATAAATCAGAACATTGCGGCGTATAACTCGTTCCGCAATCTGTCCGCGACAAATACCCAGTTGGGTAAGTCGCTCGAGAAGCTTTCTTCCGGGTTCCGGATCAACCGTGCGGCTGATGATGCTGCGGGGTTGGCTAAGTCGGAGTCGCTGCGGGCTGAGATCCGTGGTTCTCGTCAGGCAATCAGGAATGCTCAAGATGGTGTCAGTCTCGTTCAGACTGCTGAGGGTGCGCTCAATGAGGTGCATTCGATTCTGCAGCGTATGCGTGAGTTGGCTGTTGATGCAGCTAACACTGCAACCACCGACGGTGTTGCCCAGCAGGCCGAGGTGACCGAACTGCTCGCAGAGATTGGTGCCATCGGTACCAACAGCACGTTCGCCGGAAAGACGATCTTCTCGGCCACTACACAAACGTTCCATGTCGGTTCCGGCGCAGGCCAAACCCTCGATGTCACCGTTGGTGTGCTGACCACAGTCGGCCTCGGCGTCAGCGGAGTGAACCTTGCGTCTAGCGGCGGCGACGCTGATGGCGCTATCGGCGTTATCAATAGCGCGATCAACACCGTGTCCTCGACCCGTTCGACTCTGGGTGCTACTCAGAATCGTCTCGAGCACACTGTGGCGAACCTGAGTGTTGCTGTTGAGAACCTTTCGGCTTCTGAGTCCCGGGTACGGGACACGGACATGGCCGAAGAGATGGTGGCCTATGCTGGCCCAGGCCAACCAGGTCCCCGGCAGCGTCCTCGCCCTACTCCAGTAGAGAGCAGGCCTACTCCGGCAACCCAGACCACCGATGAACGAGAGGGGGCGGCCCACAGGCCGCCTCCTCTCTTTTCTTGAGTGGCGACTCCCCCCGCCGACTGGAGTGACAGCAGTTGACGAAGGAGATCCATTGCACGTCGTTGTCCTTGCCTACGGGCCGGCGCACGCTACCAAGCGTGCGGTGCGTCGGGCCGACCTCATCGCGGGCAAAGCCGGCGCAGTCTTTGTCGTTCCGGCAACGGCCCTGGCTGCCCATGACACCGCAGACCTGAACGGTGTCAGGACCGTCAACAAGCCGGGTCGCGCCGGTCTCCATGAAGCCCTGCTTGCCATCCCCGAGGAACCGACCCTGCTCCTCCACGACGACGTAGTTATCACTAACAAGAGCGTGGCTGCCATGACGCGAAGCCTTCACTGCGGGAACCGGTACGTTGTCCCCTACGGGAACGATCCGGATCTCGGCAACTTCTACAGATCGCTTCCCGTCGACCATGCAGCGGAGCGCAAGCTAGACAGGATTCCGGCTCCGCATGACACCAAGGGGCTCGTGGCCACCCGGGTGAGCTGCTTGATGGCCTCCAAATCTGATCTGGTCGGCCTGCTCTCCGAACCGATCGTCGACCCTTTCTTCACCGTCGTGACACATGACCACAACTTCTTCGCTGCGGCAGGGGCGATCGCATCTCACGTCGGCAAGTGCACCAAGCGGACTACGCCCGTCGACCCCGACGGTCGGCCACTCATCGTTGCGGCGCTCATCGTCAAGGACGAAGAGGAGATGCTCCAGGGCTGCCTCGACTCGCTCGAACCGATTGTCGACCGCATCGAAGTCTGCGACACCGGATCAACCGACAGAACCGTGGCCATCGCCGAAGCTGCCGGCGCCCACGTGACCCATCGGGAGTGGCCGAACGACTTCGGTGTGGCAAGAAACTACGCGTTGGACCAGTGCCGCGATGCCGTCTACATCATCGTCCTCGATGCCGATGAGCGCCTCTTCTGTGATGACCCGGAGCAGGTGCGTCGCTATCTGGCGACCTACTCAGCCGAACATCCGGGGCTATCCGTCGATGTGGCAAATCTCGATGAGCACGGCCTCGAGAGCAACCGATTCCGCAGTCTCCGCGTCTTTCACGGCGAAGGCGTTGAGTACCGCGGGGCCCTCCACGAGCTCCCCCACATCGTTGGCGATCCCGAACCGCTCAGCGGCTTTTTCTTCTCTCAGCTGTCCATCAAGCACCACGGCTACGTCGACCACGTGGTAGCAGCCAAGAACAAGGCGGGTCGCAACCTCGCTCTGGCCGAGGCGGCCTATGGGACCGAGCCTACGCCCGGAACCGCCCTTCATCTCGCCCGCTCATTGAACTATGCGGGTCTCGAACCGGACCGGGCCAGGACCCTTCTCGAGGAGGCGTGGGAGGGCTCGGCCGATGCGACGAAGACCGCTAAGGCACAGATCCTCAGCCTCCTTGCCGACCAGTACGTTGCCCTGGGCAACTACGAGCGGGCGTTCGACCTGAGCCGGGATGCCCTGACATTGGTGCCCGCCGACGACACGGCTGCGGCCCTGCTGGCAATCGCGGCCGAGAACCTTGGCAGATATGTCGAATTTATCGAGGTTGCTGAGGACCTGGCGGACGCCCCATCCGACCCGCCGGCCCACTATGTCGAGGAGAACAGGATCACGTTCCGTAACGGCCTGGTGCGAGCCTATGCCGGTACGGGTCAGGCCGAGAAGGCCGTCGTCGAGTCATTTGACCTCCTCGATGAGCATCCTGGCGGATTCGAGAGCTGGGATGCACTGGTGGCCTGCCTGAACGAGTTCTACGGAGCGGCTGCGGTCGAATTGCTCGTGCCGATGACCCTCAAGGCGCCGATTGCCACCTTCATGGAGCCGATCATCAGGACTTACCCGACGGGGACCTTGGCCGAGTTCAGTGCCGCCTACGCGGCCGGAGGAGGCGTCAACGCCGATGTTGTTCGCACCGGCCTGCTGGCAGCCGCGATGGCCGACCACGACGAAGCATTCGAGATACTGCTTGGACGAGTCCCCGAGCTCACCGCGGAAATCCGGCTCGGCCTTGCCGACAAGGTCGCAGGATGCGGCCGATCCGATCTGGCCGCTCGCCTTCGCAGCCATCCAGAAGCGGTTGCCGTCTAGAAGTTCGGGTTCTCCGGCCCCAGCAGGGACCGCTCCACGGCTGCCTCAGGCTGATACTCCGCAAGCAGCGCGCCGATGTCGTCGAGGGCGGCAGCGACCTCGGCTGCAGCGTTCTCGTGATGCCCTTCGACGGTGACCAAGACGTCTGTCGAATCCGGACCGGTGGCACTCTCGGCACTCTGCCTCCAGCACCACCTGCGAGCGGACACCAACCCGGCGTCGTCGACGAATATGACCTCGCCCGGCTCGGGATTCACCACATCCCGCGAGCCGAGATCTGTGAACCGTTCACTGCCGTCTGCGATGCGGACAGTCGTCGCCCCGGCGACGGCAGCCTGGTCGAAGAACGCCACCGGGAGGCTGTACCTGATCGAGACAAGATTGCCGATGTCGACAAGCGTATTGATGGAAGGGATGTTGCCTTGCTTGGTGAGCCGCCGCAGTAGGGCCTCGGCAGCGTTGCGGTACTGCGTTGGCTTCACCCCGAATGCGGAGAACGCCCGCCGCCAGGCGGCCAGAGCCGGAACATCTCCCGGGGTGCGGCCTTCCATCAAACGAACAACCGAGAGCTGTTCCTGCTCGTAGCGTTCGAGAAGCGAAGCAGCAGTCGGCCCATTGCTAACGCCCCTGGCGTGGATCACGCCCGCCCGAATTGTGGGAAACCGCTCGAGCAAGGCCGGGTCGTAGGAAAAAACAGTCACGTCACGGCGCTTCCGCGAAACAACACCGGCTCTAGGTCGCCGTGGTCTGGTCGGAGCCCGCGGGCAAGTCTCCGGCCATTACCTCGGGAGACTTGGCACGGCGCAACAGGGAGTACCCGATAACGCCGGCAAGGAACGATCCGATGAAGATGCCGATCTTTGCCGAGTCTTCCAGATTGGCATCGGTAAACGCCAATTCGGTTACGAATAGCGACACGGTGAAACCAATACCCGCAAGGCCGGCCAGCCCGATGATCTGAGGCCAGCCGGTTCGGGTGGGCAGTTTGCCGATCCCGAGACGAACCGCAATCCAGGTGGCGATTGTTATACCGAAGAGCTTGCCGACGAGCAGGCCCAGGGCTACTCCGAGCGCAACCGGGCTTGTCAGCGCATCGCCGACACCGCTCTCGAAATCGGCAAAACGCACGCCGGCGTTGGCAAGGGCGAACAAAGGGACCACCACAAATGAGGACCAAGGCGTGAGAGTGTGCTCCAGCCGATCCAGGGGGGCAATCGATTCCCGGGCAACTGCAGCCATCTGCATTGCGTCGTAGTCGAGCCGTTCCCGGTGGTTGGGTGCGGCTCGGTTCATCTCAAACCGGCCGAGAATCCAGCTCGACCGCCGGTAGTAGTCGTCCTCGGAGTAGAGAGGAAAGACCGGTGTCATCAGCCCGAGGGCGACACCGGCGAGCGTTGCATGCACCCCCGACTCGAAGATGAAGAACCAGACGATCACGCCGGCGACACCGTAAAAGAGCATCGACCGAATCCCCACCCTCTGGGCGACATAGACGAGCAGAAGACCGACGAGCCCCGCCGCCAGCCAGCCGAGCGCGAGGTCCTCCGTATAGGCAACGGCGATCACCAGGATGGCGCCGATGTCGTCGGCGATAGCAAGTGCAAGGAGGAACAGCTTGGCGCCGGTCGACACCCGGGAGCCGAGCAGCGAAATCACACCAACCGAGAATGCGATGTCCGTCGCCATCGGAATCGCCCAGCCATTCGTTGCCTCTCCGCCTTCGCCGGCAACAAACAGGAGGTAGATGGTCGCGGGGAGGATCATCCCGCCGAGTGCGGCGATGGCAGGAAGGGCGGCCTTCTTCGGATCGCGCAGCTCGCCGACCACCAGTTCTCGCTTGATCTCCAACCCGACGACGAAAAAGAAGATCACCATCAGAGCGTCGTTGACGATGTGCCGGAACGACTCCTCGAAGTGCACCGGGCCGATCTCAAGGTGGAGATGTGTGTCCCAGAACTGGTCGTAGGTCTCGCCGAAGGGGGCATTGGCCCAAATCAGTGCGATCAACGCTGCGATGAGAAGGAGCGACCCGGATGAAGCCTCGATCTGGGTAAAGCGCATGATCGGGCGGACGAAGCCCTTCGGAATCCTGCGGTCTGAATGGACCCAGGTCTCGTACACGCGCTCTGTCTCCGGCGGCATGCCCTCTCCTGAACGTTTGGCACCATCGCGACTCGGCGAGCGACAGTCCCTGCACAGGGATTTGAGCCCGCCGGGCAAGCCTGACGATATCAGCTTCCGATGCAGGTCCAGCTACTTGTCGATCAACGGAGGCCGCACAGCGCTACCATCGCCCCTCCCCCTCCAGGAAGACCATTGCTCCTCTCGTCTCTCTATGTGCTCTTGGGCCTCATTCTCTTGATGGGCGCATCGGATCGTTTCGTCGAGTCTGCGGTCCGGCTGGCGCGCACCCTTGGGGTGTCGATCGTCCTGATCGGGGCGCTGATCGTCGGCCTCGGAACCTCTCTCCCAGAACTCCTTGTGTCGGCGATAGCGTCTGTAGACGGCAATCTCGACGTGGCCATGGCCAACGTAACCGGATCCAATGTTGCCAACGTGACGCTCGTGGTCGGGACTGCAGCGTTTGCGGCGCCGATAATGAGCAGGACCTTGATTCTGCGGCGCGAGGGTGTTCTGATGCTGCTTGCCGTCGCCGCCCTGGCGGCGGTGTTGTGGGACGGTGAGGTCTTTCGCTGGGAGGGCGGCCTCCTCTTGGGTGGGATGGTCGTCGCTCTGGTGCTGCTCATCAAGTGGTCGTCGAGTGATCCCGACGGGGTAATCGAACTCGATGAGGACACCGAAGCCCACTCCGTTCCCGGCGAGGTCTTCATTGGGGTTGCGGCGCTTGCGGTCACGATCTTTGCCGCTCGCCTGCTCCTCAACGGCGCGCTCGATCTCGGGGAGCGCTTCGAACTCGGAGAGGCCTTCCTAGGCGTAATGCTCGGCGTCGGCACCAGCCTTCCGGAATTGGCGACCACGTTGGCCGCCGTGCGTCGCCACGAATCCGACCTGGTCATCGGAAATGTGCTGGGATCCAACCTGTTCAACTCGCTTGCCGTCGCCGGCTCTGCCGCGGTAGCGGGCCCCGGCATCCTGTTAGATCTCACCCGTCCTGCGTTGGTCGTGATGCTGGGCGTTGTGATGTTGGCAGGGGCCTTTGCCTGGAACGACAAGAGAATCGTCCGGCGCGAAGGAATCATCCTTCTTCTCGTCTTCCTGGCCTTTACCGTATTGAGCTACTGACGATGATCCGCAACGCCGACATCGCACGCATTCTCCAGGAACTGGTCGATCTGCTCATCATGGCTGAAGGAAGCAAACAGGCGTTCCGGGTCCGGGCATACGAGAAGGCCATCTCGGCGGTGGAGACGCTTCCGGCCGAAGCTGCCGATATGAGCGCATCGGAGTTGGAGAAGGTTCCGGGAATCGGCAAGAGCACCGCCTCCAAGATCCGGGAGTACGTAGATACGGGCTCGGTGAGCCGGGTTGTCGAGCTGCGGAAGAGATTCCCCGCAGAGATGATGGAACTCACTCGCATCCCGGGTCTCGGACCCAAGACCGTGGTCATGCTGCGGGATCAACTCGGGGTGGCGTCGGTCGATCAGTTGCGACAGGCAATTGCCGATGACGCGTTGCAGAGCCTGCCCGGCATGGGAGAGAAGTCCCAGCAGAAGATCGCAACCGCAATAGAACGTCTCGGGTTGCACGGCAAGGACCGGCGGACTCCAATCGCCGATGCACTCCCGATAGCGGAGATGGTGGTCGATGCGCTGGGCACGCTCGAAGCGGTCCGCCGGGTGCAGTACTGCGGATCGCTGCGCCGCTTTCGCGCCACCATTGCCGACATCGATATCGTCGTAGCCAGCAACTCGCCCCGGCAGGTCATGGTCGAATTCGTCGCAATGCCATTGGTTGAAGAAGTGATCGGTCAAGGCGATACCAAGACGTCGGTGCTGACCGCCACGGGGCTCCAGATCGACGTCCGGGTGGTCAAACCGAGCCAATTCGGGGCGGCAATCCTCTACTTCACCGGCTCGAAACAGCACAACATCGAACTACGCCAGCGCGCCATCGAACGGGGCTTGTTGCTCAACGAGTATGGGCTCGAGGATCCCGAAACCGGAAAGGTGGAGGCGTCGCGTACCGAGACCGCGATCTACAAGCGGCTCGGCCTCGACTTCATCAGCCCGGAGTTGCGCGAGGGCATCGGGGAGATTGCAGCCGCCGGCTCCGCCTCGCTGCCGGACCTCGTCGCAGCAGAAGACCTCCGAGGGGATCTCCACGTTCATTCGACATGGTCCGGGGACGGTCGAAGCCCACTGGACGACATGGTGCGAGCCGCAGCCGGGCAAGGACTCGAGTACATCGCCATGACCGAGCACGGCGAGGATCTGGCGATCAACGGACTGAGCCGCGAGCAAATCGCCGCCGAGAGACGCGAGCTTGAACGGCTCCGTGCCGAATACCCGCAACTCCAGATTCTGAGCGGCTCGGAGCTCAATATCTCACCGGAGGGCGGCGTGGACTACGACCCCGATTTCCTCGCGTCGTTCGACTGGTGCGTTGCCTCGGTTCACACGTACTTCGATCTCGACGAGGCTCGCCAAACCGATCGCATCATCAAGGCAATACAGAACCCGGCAGTCAGCGCCATCGGCCATTTCACAGGCAGGAGGATCGGTCACCGCCCCGGCATCGAAGTCAACGCCAGGGCGGTGTTCGAAGCAGCCGCCGACACCGGAACCGCGATGGAGATAAACGGGCACCTCCACCGACTCGACGTTCCTGCAGATCAGCTACTCCTGGCTCGTGACATCCCGGGGGTCAAGTTCGTCATCTCCACCGACAGCCACCACACCACTGAGTTCAGGAATCTGCATTGGGGCGCTCACAATGCGCGGCGTGGCTGGGTCGAACGCTCTTCGGTCATCAACACCATGCCCTTCGCCGAGCTGATGAGTTTCGTCAACGCCAAGCGCACCTGAGACGCCCGGATCCAACCGCAACACCGACTCGTGCAAAGCACAACGTCGAATCTCTTTGCTCGCCTCGGGCGGTAGCCGCAACACCGACTTGTGCAAAGCACAACGTCGAATCTCTTTGCTCGCCTCGGGCGAGCAAAGAGACGTTCACATATTCGTAATGGCCATTTTGTGGCCGCGGCGCCGAAGTCAACTTATGGTGACCTCCATGACTGAAACGACAATATCCCCGGGCCGCGCCGGAATCGCCGGATCGCTAGCCGCCGGAACAGCGCTTGCCCTCACCGAACTGATCGCCGGGCTGACCGAGCGTGTTCCGTCCGCCATCGCCGCAGTAGGCGGCGTCGTGATCGACTCTTCTCCCCGGTTCGTCAAAGAATTCGCCATCGCCGTGTTCGGCACCGCCGACAAGGGTGCCCTCGCCATCGGCACTGTCATCATCGGACTGCTGGTCGGGTGGTTTCTGGGACGGGCCACCCCGCGGCACCCGTGGCTCCCCTGGGCCGGCTTCGGCGCCTTTGCCGTTCTTGGAGTCCTTGCCGCCCTCGGAGAACCGCAGGCTTCACCGGTGCCAACGGTCATCGCCATCACCGGCTCCGCGGCTGCCGGTGTCGGCGTCCTTCACTTCCTGCTGCGCGACGAGGAGCAACCTACAGACGGCCTGGCAGATGACCCGTATCGACGCCAATTCATCACAAAGGCGGCAGGGATCGGCGCAGTTGCCACCGTTGCCGGTCTTGGTGGGCGGCGCATGATCATCGCCCGATCCGAAGAAGTCCGACAGTCGGTTGCGCTCCCCGTTGCCGAACTGACTGTGCCTGCGCCCCCGCCCGACGCCTCCTTCGCCGGAATCCCCGACCTCACACCGATCGTGGTACCGAACGATGAGTTCTACCGGATCGACACCGCCCTCGTAGTCCCCCGACCCGACCCGGAGACGTGGCGATTGAAGATCAAGGGGATGGTGGATCGCGAGGTGGAGTTCTCCCTCGACGACCTCATGAAACGACCCCTCTATGAGCAGTACGTCACCATCAGCTGCGTCTCCAACGAGGTCGGCGGCAATCTCGTCGGCAACGCCAAGTGGACCGGGGTAAAGCTCGTGGACCTGCTCAACGATGCCGGAGTACAGGCGGGAGCGGAGCAACTCGTCGGTAGGTCGGTAGACGGCTGGACTTCCGGGTTTCCCGTGGACCTTGCGTTCGACGGACGCGACCCGCTACTCGCGATCGGGATGAACGGTGAACCACTCCCGCCCCGGCATGGGTTCCCCGCCCGGCTCATCGTGCCCGGCCTATACGGATACGTCTCGGCCACCAAGTGGATCGAGGAGATCGAGTTGACAACCTGGAACGATTTCGACGGCTACTGGATTACCCGGGGCTGGTCGAAGGAAGCGCCGATCAAGACGCAATCGAGGATCGACCACCCCCGGCAAGGCGAGAAGGTGGCAGAGGATCCCCTGGTGCTGGCAGGCGTCGCCTGGGCACCGACGCGCGGAATCGAGAAGGTTGAAGTCCAGCTGGATGGCGGCGAATGGATCGAGGCCGAGCTCACCTCGCCTCTTTCCGACAAATCGTGGGTGCAGTGGCGGGTAGAAACCGCGGCCGGCACAGGCCGTCACGAGGCACGGGTTCGCGCCACCGACGGCACCGGCGCAACCCAGACAGCGGACACAGCGCGGCCAGCTCCAAATGGCGCCACCGGACATCACACCATTGACTTTGAAGTCACCTGACCGGCCTCTGTTTAGTCGGTTGAGCGCAACACAAGCTTGCCCTCAGCGCCAAGCTCGACCGCGGCCCGGTCCCACTCCATCGGGAAGTACTCCCCGGTAGCCCACGGTTCCGCCATGTCCTGATAGTGGGAGTTGTAGGCATGGCCCGACTGGCCCGTCGTGTGAATCGCCAGGCTGTTGTTGAGATCTCCCAAGTCGACGATCATCCGCATCGAGGGCACCCAGGTGACCTCGTAGCCCTCGTCTGCGTACCAACCGTTGGCATTCACGATGTCCGATCCCCCAGCAGCGGGATAGGGACCTCGATTGAATCGACTCTCGATAAACCCGACCCCCGATTCCCCCAGGGTTTCGTTGCGGAACTCGGCGCCGTGCAACTCGCCCCATTCCCACTCGTCGGGGTCTCCGCCCAAACGGTCCTCGAGTTCGGCAATACCTGCCCGGAAGGCCGCAGCAAGAATGTCGTCGCGGCGCTCCACCTCAGCGGTGGTGACGTCGTCCCAGATGCGCAGGGTGGGCGTGTCCATCATCGCCGCCACTGCCAGCGACCAGCGCGACCCCCCGCTGGGCCACAGGTCCTCCTCCAGCTCATCGTGGAAGGTGAGCACGAGGAGGTTGCGCCACACCGCCTCGAAGATGGCGGCTCCTGCTGAACCAGCATCGTTGTTGCGATCCCAGGTTGTCAGGATTTCCTTTGCCCGCACAACGGTCCCGTCTTCTCTGACAACGTCGACACTCGTGAACCACGGCAGCAAACGATCGGCATGCCTGTTGCGGTTGTCGAACTGCATGGCGGCAATGTCCTCGATATCGATACTGGAATCGCCCTCGATCATCTCAACGATGCGGGCTGCGCGATCGCCGTAGTTCCAATCCGTTGTCAGCAGGTGCGGGTAGCTGCCGTCTACGACAGGGTTGTTTGCCGTTGCGATGTAGCCGCCCACCGGGTTGTAGACGCTGGGAAGATCCTCAAACGGGATGTACCCCGTCCACTCGAAATCATCCGTCCACCCCGGGACCGGAACTCGCCCGTCTCCGTTCTTGCGCACCGGAATCAGCCCCGGGGACTGATAACCAATGTTGCCTTCGACGTCGGCGTAGACCATGTTCTGCGACGGGACATCGAAGAGCCGGAGGGCGTCGCGAAACGATTCGAAGTTTGTTGCCTTATCGATAGCCAGAACGGCGTCGATCAGCGACGAGTTCTCGTCGAGGGCCGTCCAGCGGAGCGCGATTGCATACTCTTCGGGCAGTGGAATACCGGCATTGTCGGTGAAGTCCTCGAGGATCTCGAGGTCATCCGAGATGATCGGTCCGTGACGGGTATTGCGCACAATTACCTCGACCGCGTCGCCACCGGATACGGTGATGGTCTCGGTGCGCACATCCATGTCGACCCATCGCCCGTTGACTTCATATTGAAGGGGGTTGTCCGGGTTGATTCTCTCGATGTACAGGTCCGTCACGTCGGGGCCGAGGTTGGTGAGCCCCCAGGCGATCCGATGGTTGTGACCGATGATGACCCCGGGCATGCCGGCAAACGAGAACCCGGTTACGTCGTAGGGGCAGGCGTCGGTCAGCGGTTTGCAGTGCAGCGACACCTGGTACCAAATAGACGGCATCCTGATACCCAGATGCGGGTCGTTGGCGAGGATGGGGGCGCCGGTCGCGCTCAACCCGGGCCCGATGACCCAGCTATTCGAGCCAACGCCAAACCCGGACCCGATTCCCAGACCCTCGACTAACCCGGCATTCGTCGCGGCACGGTTGATCGAGCCCAGCACTCCCACCGGAGGCGGGTCGAGAGTCGTCCCGTCCACACGGGGCGCAGCGTTGCCGACGATCACCGGGTGCTCCTCGGGATAGGGCGGGTAGAAGAGCTCTACCTCCCCCGGGGTGAAATCGTCGAGAAGGAAGGACCGGTTGATTTCCTCCATCATGTTTCCCCGCAGGTCCCATGCCATGACCTTGGCCCACACGATCGAATCTATGGCGGTCCACGGCTCGGGGGTGTAGTTGCGGTTCACCAACTCCAAGACGGTGTACTCGAAGCCGAGTTCTGCGGGCGAGCGTGCCGAGATGTAGTTGTTCACTCCGGCGACGTACCCGGCAAGCGCTTCCTTCCCGGCGTCGCTAGTCGCCTCGAACTGATCTGCAGCCAGGTCGGTCCATCCCATCGTTCTCAGGAATGCGTCGGTTTCCACTTGATCCTCACCGAACATCTCGGAAAGGCGGCCGGCGCCTATGTGACGCCAGGTGTCCATCTGCCAGAAGCGGTCCTGGGCGTGTACATACCCCTGGGCGAGGAACAGATCGTGAACCGAGGATGCGTAGATGTGAGGAATGCCGTTCTCGTCGCGGAAGATCTCAACGTCTCCATCGAGCCCTGCGATTTCGATGTTTCCCGACACCTGAGGAAAAGGGCGCCTCGTGGACCAGAGGACGAAGACCACAGCAAGAACCAGGAATACGCCCAGCGCTGTTGCCATCCACCGGAGGGCAAACCGGGTCCGCCGGAACCGCGGACCGGCTGACACAGCCGCGTGGTCATACGCGTCGTCGAAATCGACTGTTCCCTCTCCGCTCACTTTCGCAGAGTACCAATTCAACACCGGTGGCATCCAATGACGGGCGGCGTATCATTCAGGTATGACCACACAAGATGACAACAACAATGACTTTGCCGACCGGCCCCCCGAGCTTCCACTGCAGGCTCAGGTGGTCCAACCGGATGACCTGCCGGAGGAGCCCGACGACGGCGGCACCTTCATAACGGAACCGTCGAAGCTGATTCGCATTGCATCGATGACGCGGGCGATGCTTGACGAGGTCAGGCAAGCACCCCTCGATGAACTTGGACGCCGCCGGCTGGGCGAGATCTATACGAACTCGCTCGACCAGCTCCGCGAGTCGCTGAGCGACGACCTTCAAGAGGAGCTCGAGTCGATTTTCCAGCCGCTGCATCAGGAGGAAACTTCAGAGTCAGAGCTGCGGATCGTCCAGGCGCAACTCGTTGGGTGGCTGGAGGGTCTCTTCCACGGAATCCAGGCTTCGCTCTTCAGCCAGCAAGCGGCCGCCGCCGCCCAATTGGACGAAATGCGCAAGCGCCGTGCTTTGGAGGCAGCTACTGAAGAGATGGGAGGCTCCCCCGGCCAGTACCTCTAGCCGGTTGAGTCGACCAGAGCCGCCTGGGCAGCCGCCAAACGGGCGATAGGGAGCCGCGGCGGACTGCAGGAAACGTAGTCCACTCCCCACCTGTGGAAGTGTCCGATCGAAACGGGATCGCCTCCGTGCTCCCCGCAGACCCCAATCTCGAGATCGGGGTTTGCCTTCCGACCGGACTTGATTGCCATCTCGATCAGTCTGCCGACCCCGCCGGGATCGATTCGCTGGAACGGATTGACAGGCATTAGCCCCTGTTCAACATAAGTCCGCAGGAACGCCTCCTCGGCGTCGTCCCGGCTGATACCCATGGTTGTCTGAGTGAGGTCGTTGGTCCCAAAAGAGAAGAAGTCCGATTCCAATGCCAGATCGCCTGCCATCAGGGCAGCCCGGGGAAGCTCTATGAGCGTTCCGATGGCCACCTCGAGCAACCGGCCCGCCGAATGAACCTCTTCTTCAATCATGTCTCTGACAAGATGCAGCTCTTCGACGGTCCCCACCAGCGGGATGACGATTTCCAGCCGGGGATCCCCGCCGGCATCGAGTCTGCGACGCACGGCTTCGAGAGCGGCAAGGACTTGCACCCGGTAGATCTCGGGCATGACGACAGCAAGCCGGACACCCCGGAGCCCGAGCATCGGATTCACTTCCGACCATTGCTCGATAGCGTCGTCGAGCCTCTCGAGATCGGCAACCGGTTGCCCTTCGATCCTGCGTGCGGCAATTTCCAGCTCGACATCGAGCTGGGAAGGAAGGAACTCGTGAACGGGCGGATCGAGGAGACGGACCACCACCGGGGTACCGTCCATCGCTTCGAGCAGTTCTTCGAAGTCCTCTATCTGGACACTCTCCAGTTCCTCGAGTGCATCGGCTCTGTCTTTGGTGTCGTCAGACAGCAGAATGCGGCGCACTACGGCGAGCCGCTCGCCGTGGAACATGTACTCGGAACGAGCAAGCCCGATTCCGTCGGCACCGGCTGCTCGCGCCAGCACCGCTGCCCGAGCCGAGTCGGCGTTTGCCCAAACGCCAAGCGTGCGCACATTGTCGGCCCACCCGAGCAACCGATCGAGATACACCGAGGCGGCGGGCTGGGTGATTTCCAGGTTCCCTTCGAATACGTGACCGGTGCCACCATCGATCGTCACGATGTCCGCCGCCGTCAGCACCTTGGACCCAATGCGAATGGAGTCCGGGGAGAGAAGGACGTCAGCGATTCCGGTCACCGCCGGCGTGCCGGCGGCGCGGGCGGCAACCGCAGCGTGGGACGTCCGGCCTCCGTGACTGGTTATCAAACCGGCCGCGGATACGACACCGTCGAGATCACGCGGCAGAACCTCCCGAAGGACGAGGATTACTGATTCCCCGTGTTCGGAAGCGGCAACCGCGTCCGGGACGGTGAATACCAGGCGGCCTGAAGCTGCGCCGGGCGACGTGGCCGTTCCGGCCGCGACCGCTTCGACCGAGGGGACGGAGGCAAGACGGGGATGCAACATCCCATCGAGGCTCTCGGGTTCGACGGCCAGCAATGCCCGCTCTCTGGAGATCAAACCTTCGTCCACCATGTCGACGGCAACTCGTACCGACGACTCAGCAGACCGCTCGGCAGGCCGGGCCTCGATCAGCCAGATCTTCCCTTTCTCGCGAACGAAGTCGAGCCGCATCACTTGCCCGCGTCCCAACTCCAGCCGGGCCACCGCATCCGTAACCAGGTGATAGTCGTCCGGCGATTCACTTTGGAGCCGTTCCAGATCGGCGGTCGCCGGATTGACGGTGGGGCGATCCGTGCCCTGCTGATAGAGGCCGGTCACCTCAGGTGAACCATCCTCAGGATTGCGGCTCACGACATAGCCTGCTCCTGATTTCTCGTTCGCCTCACCAAAGATGACGGGATGGACGACGACGCCCATGCCGTCGTCGTCGGAGAGACCACGAGCGCGGCGAAAGCGATGAGCCTCCGCTCGATCCCAGGAGGCGAATACCGACTCGATTCCCTCGCGCACCTGGCTCTCGGTATCTGTCGGGAGAGGCCGCTGCGAGACGTCCGTGACTACCGACTCATAGGCTTCGCAAACCTGTCCAACTTGCTCTTCGGTCCAATCGGGACGGGCGATTGGCCCGGCGACATCGGCAACGACCATGGAGTAGTGGGCCGGGGGGAGCCCCCGCAACCTCCCGATCGCCTTCAGAAACCCCAGCCGGGCGGTCAGCGCCAATCGGCGCCCACCCCAGCGCTCCAGTTGATCGAGGGACTCCGGGGTGCAACCGAGGTACAAGGCGGAGTTGAAGAGACCAGGCATGTCCATCGCCGGACTGGACCGCACCGAATAGAGGATCGGTCGATGTGCATCTGCGCTGCGGACCGTGTCCGCCGATCTGTCCAGCGCGTCGAGTACCTCTGCCCAGGCGGCAGATGGGATATCGCCCGTCTCCAGAAACCGGCGACAGGCGATATCACTGACGACAAATCCCGGAGGTACCGGCAAACCAAGTGAAGCCATTTCGGTCAAGGCCCTGCCGCGAGCACCCGCCCTTTCCGCCAGGTCTCCCAAACCGGCGCCGTAGTCGGCGACGTACCTCACTGTGGACCTCCAGGGTGCTCAATCCGGCTGCTGTGGCGGCAACGAACCAAATGCACAGACGGTGAAAATGTCTTGACCGGGGCGCGATGTGCGTGCATCATCGGCCTCCGCCCTCCTCAGCAGAGGAATAGGTGGACTGCAATTTGCGTTATAGAGGTTACTTGCGCCCGAGAAGGCGGTGTACAAATGGTGATGGCATTAGACGGTCAGGTTTGGGAGCCCGAGCGTGATTGGCGGGAAGATTCATCCTGCGCCGGAATGGACTCCGAAGTCTTCTTCCCTCCCAGCGAAGACGAAGCGGCTGCAATGCCGGCCAAGGAGATCTGCGCCCTTTGCCCCGCCCAGGAACAATGTCTCAGCTACGCACTGGCAACCAACCAGACGGAAGGTGTCTGGGGTGGAATGAGTGCAGGAGACCGTCGTCGACTGCGCCGCCGCATGCGCGACCAGGAACGCCGCAAGCGAGCCAGCTAGGCCCTTCGACTACACCGAGACGCTGAAGAGGCAAAACGGGTGACCTTCCGGGTCGAACATCACCGCGACCCCTTCTTGCGGTTGATGATCGGCACGCCGGGCGCCGTGCTGCGCAGCCCAGGCAACGCCTTCCTCCAGGTCGCCAACTTCTATGTCGAGATGGATCATCATCAGTTGCTCCCCCGGGACGGATGGCCAGGTCGGAGGTTTGTAGTTCCGTTCCCACTGGAACTCCATCTTGGACGTTCCGTCGGTTGACCTGATCTTGGCCCAGCCGTCCTCCGCCGGATAGCCGGGTTTGGGACCTTCCCTATCGACAATCTCCCAGCCGAGGAGCCGCCCATAAAACTCGGCGAGCGCCACAGGATCGGCGGCATCGAGCACCGGCCCGGCCATTCTCATGTGAGGTCCCACCACGTTGCCTATGACTCGGTGATCGTGACCGAGTTGATCACACAGTCCTCGACGGGTCGGTCCTGAGCGCCCGTGGGCGTGCCGGCAATGGAATCGACGGCATCCAACCCGGAAGTCACTTTGCCGAAGATCGTGTAGGAGTGTGGCAGCCCGACGTCGGTATGGCAGATGAAGAACTGAGAGCCATTGGTGTTGGGGCCGGCGTTGGCCATCGCCACCGTGCCTCTGTCGTACTTGCCCGCACCCTCGATCTCGTCGCGGAACTTGTAGCCGGGTCCGCCCATGCCTGTTCCGGTGGGGTCACCACCCTGAATCATGAACCCGGAAATCACGCGGTGAAAGATCACCCCGTCGTAGAAGCCCTCGCCGGCCAGGAAGACGAAGTTGTTGACCGTGAGCGGAGACTTGACCGCATCAAAGTCGATCGAGATGTCACCGTGGTTGGTGTGCAGGGTCGCCGAATAGCTCTTGGCGAGGTCGATCGTCATCTCGGGTTGGGAGTCGTACTGAGTCATGCTGTCTCCGTTTCTTGAATGGGTATGGCGATGGGTAGCAGTCGGCCGACTAGCGGCGACGCCGGCCGCGTGACATAGGATGGGATCGTTTCCCCCGGAACGGAGCCAGTTCCGGATCGGGCTCCCACGACGACAGATCCGCAACGCGCTCGTCATTGGAGAACATCTTGATGATGGGGACGTTCAATCCGGCTCGCCGCTGGATCCCGAGAACCTCGTTTACCTGATCCCACTCCACGAACGTGACCACCAGTCCGGATTCCCCGGCCCGGGCCGTCCGGCCTGAACGATGCACATATGTCTTGGGGTCGTCCGGTGGGTCGTAGTGGACGACCACATCGACATCGTCGATGTGCAGCCCGCGGGCAGCGACGTTGGTGGCTACCAGAACGGGGTTGGCTCCTGAGGCGAATCCGGCAAGCGCCTGGTCCCGCTGACGCTGTTGCAGGTCGCCGTGGATCGCCCGTGCTTCAACACCGATCTTCTGCAGATCCCGTGCCACCCGGTCGCATTCGGCCTTGGTACGCGTGAACAACAGGGTGCGGGTGGATGTCTCGGCGATTGCGGCCGCCATCTTCACTTTGTCCATGTGATGCACCTTCAGGAAGCGATGCTCCATGGTGTCGACCTGCTCGTCGCCGGGTTCGGCATCGTGACGGGCGGGCTGCTCCATATACGCGCTCACCAGGGTCCCCACCTGGCCGTCAAGCGTTGCCGAGAACAGCAGTGTCTGGTGCTCGGTCGATACCCCGCTCATGATCCGGCGGACCTGGGGCAGGAAACCCATATCGGCCATCTGATCGGCTTCGTCGATAGTCACGACGCGAACCTCGTCGAGAGATACTTCCTTGCGTTCAATCAGATCGATCAGCCTGCCCGGGGTGGCGATGACGATCTCTACACCGCTCCGCAGCGCCTTGATTTGTGCGCCCATCGGCGACCCGCCGTAAACGGCGGTGGTCTTGAGACCGCGGGCCGCCGCCAGTGTCTCGAGCACCATGGTCACCTGTTGCGCCAACTCCCGGGTGGGAACCAGGACGAGCGCAAGCGGCTTCTTCGGCGAGGCTTCATCGAGCTGCTGAACCATCGGCAGACCGAACGCGAGCGTCTTGCCGGAGCCGGTCTTTGCCTTGCCGCAGACGTCGCGACCTTCGAGGGCATCAGGGATCGTTAGAGCCTGGATCGGGAACGGTGATTCGATACCTTGCGATGTGAGCAGGGTCACGAGATCGTCCTCGACGCCGAGCGACTCGAAGGTTGCTGTTTCAGTGGAAGTCATCATTCATCTCGAATAGTGGAGGCACTCCGCCGTCCCCCGACGGCGCTGAGCAACTCCAACCTAGTCGGAACGGGTCTCGATCTCGCCGTTTCGTCTCAGATGAGAGACCGAACCGCCAGTCCGGGCCCCTTGTGCGCCAGATTGCGCGATTCGAGCTCCGAGTTGAGTTCTGCTCCGGCAAGCACGATCAGACCGGAAATGAAGAACCACAGCAGCAGCACCACGATTCCGGCCAACGTTCCGTATGTGGCGTTGAACGACCCGAGAGTGTTCACATACAGCGAGAACCCGAGCGTGGCGAGTAGCCAGAGAAGCGCAACCGCAATCGCCCCGTAGGAGACCCACGGCGACTTCGATGCCGGACGGTTCGGGGCGATCTTGTAGAGAAGGCCGAGGCCAACGATCACAGCAAGGAGTATCACCGGCCACCGCGCGATCTCGATAGCTCGACGGGTCTCGTCCCCAGCACCGATCTCCGCCATTAGATCGGGCAGGAAGGTCACCGCCGATGCAGCGACGGTAATGAAGATGATCAGGCCAATCGTGATGAGAAACGCCATCCCGCGCAGCACCACAAAAGGACGATCCTCCGGTGTGTCGTATGCAATGTCGATTCCTGTGATCAGTGCCTTGGTACCGGCCGATGCGGACCAGAGCGCAATGACGATGCTGATCACGGCCGTATAGCCAAGCCCCGAACCGGAGGATTCAACGACGTCGGTTAGCTGGGCCTCGATAAACACCGCGGTCTCCTCAGGCAGCGCAGAGGATATCTCTTCGATCTGAGTTGCCAGGTCGGCCGGGTCGAGTACCAACCCGTAGATGGAAACCGCGGCGATCGCCATCGGGAAAAGGGCGAGGAATGCGTAGTACGCGAGGCTGCCGGCAATCATCGGCATGTGGTGCTCTCGCAGCCGACCAACCACCGCTTTGACCACCGACTTTGGCTCGTCGGACCAGTGCGTGGCAGCCACTGACGGATCGGCGACAGCGACCGGCCTCTCCGCCTGTTTCCTTGGTCGGAGAGCGGCCAACGCCGCAATCGCGCCGAGCGCACCCAGAAAGCCGCTGATGAACTTCTTCATGACGCCTCGACGGTAGTGGCCCCGGCTCCTATTGGCCGAGCATCTCGGTGTCGACGGCGAACAGTTGATCGGCCCCTGCGGTCACCGCGGGCGCCGCTCCCGCAGCCTGAGGAAGGATCTGGTGTGCGTAGAACACCGCGGTGTCGATCTTGGCTTGCAGCCAGGAATCGTCACCGTCTTCCGCCAGCAACCTCTTGGCAATGAGCGCGCTCTTTGCCAGGTAGTAGCCGCCTGCCACTACCCCGAACTGGCGGAGATATGGAGTAGCCCCGGCCAACGCGTCACTCGGATCGGTTCCGTCAAGGAGCCACTCCGTTGTCGCCCGGAGCCCGCCAACCGCTTCGCGTAGGGGCCCGGCCATTGCCGACAACCCGTCGGTGGACTCTGCCAGTTGGGTCGCGGTCTCGTCCATCTCATCCAAGTATCCCGTCACTACCCGGCCTTCATCGAGGGGCAGTTTCCGCAGGACCAGGTCGATCGCCTGGATTCCGTTCGTCCCTTCATAGATGGGAGCGATACGGGAGTCGCGCCAGTGCTGGGCGGCCCCGGCTTCTTCGACGAACCCCATTCCGCCATGGATTTGCACACCGAGTGAAGTCATCTCGACTCCGAGATCCGTCGCCCAGGCTTTCGCCACCGGGGTCAGAAGCGCCATACGGTTACTCCCCAGTATGCGGGCCCGCTCATCTTCGCCATGATTGCGCAGATCCCCTGCCGCCACCGCGTCGAAGATCAGTGACCGCATCGCCTCGACGTTCGCCTTCATCGTCATGAGCATGCGACGTACATCGGGGTGTTCGATGATGGGAGATGCATGGCCCTTCGGCGCACCGATCGCCCGGCCCTGTTTGCGCTCCAAGGCGTAGCCGAGAGCCAGCTGATAAGCCCGCTCGGATAGCCCGAGACCTTCGAGACCAACATGGAGACGGGCATCGTTCATCATCGTGAACATGCAGCGCATGCCGGCGTTGACGTCGCCAACCAGATATGCGATCGATCCCTGCTGCTCGCCGTAAGCCATTACTGCGGTGGGGCTGGCGTGTATCCCCACCTTGTGCTCGACGCCGACACACTCCACATCGTTGCGCTCGCCAAGGCTGCCGTCGTCGTTGACGAGATACTTCGGAACCAGGAACAATGAGATGCCCTTGGTCCCGGGCGGCGCTTCTGGAGCCCGTGCGAGAACGAAATGAATGATGTTCTCCGCCATCTCGTGTTCGCCCCAGGTGATGAAGATCTTCGTTCCCTGAACCCGCCACGATCCGTCGTCCTCCTGCCAGGCCTTCGCCCGCAAGGCTCCGACGTCGGACCCCGCTTCCGGTTCGGTGAGCGCCATCGTGCCCGCCCACTCACCCGTGTTCAGTTTCTCCAAATAGACCGCCTTGAGCTCATCCGAGCCGTGATGCTCCAACGCTTCCACCGCGCTCGAAGTGAGCATTGGGCACAGCGAAAAGGCCATGTTTGCGGAGGTCAACATTTCCTGGATGGCCGTGGCCATAACCGCGGGGAAACCGTGGCCTCCGTACTCCATGTCGCCCTTCACGGCCCCCCACCCGGCGTCGACATACTGCCGGTATGCCGCAGTCATTTCGTCCGGGACGGTCACCGACCCGTCGGCGTTCCAGGTGATGCCGTTCTCATCACCGATGCGGTTGGTCGGCGCAACAACTTCCGAGAAGAACCGGCCGGCTTCATCGAGCGCGCCATACACATCATCTGCCTCGACATGCTCGAATCCGGGGAGGGCAGACAATCCCTCCAGTCCGCCGATGTGCTCGAGCACAAACCGAATGTCACGAAGTGGGGGGCGATAGTTACTCATGTCCTCAGGATAGGCCGGGAGGTCGTGGTGGATCCTGCCCGGCCGCAAGCGGCCATAATCGACTTGATGAAGACGGCAATCATCACTTGCGGCGTCGCCGGGCTGGAGGCACGGCTCCGCCCCGACCCGCCAACGCAAGCAGAGAGACAGATACCCCAATGGAAGTAGACATCCGCAACGATCGTCCGCCGGTTGATTGGGGCGTCACCATCTCCGATCCGGCAATCGAGGCATTGGCCGACGAGTGGTCCGACAGGGCGTTTCATCTTCCCCGCTGGGACTACACGGGACTCCCCCGGGGACTCGATGATGCGAACTGGTACAACCTCTGCGTTCTTGCCTGCTCGGTCCTTGCATGTATCTGGCCGCCAGAAGGCGAGCAAATGTGGACTACTCACTATCAGGGCGCCGATCTCGACGACGCACCAGCGATCTTCTCCTGTTTCAGCAGAGTGCTCGACGACGGGATAGTTCGCCTGGACACCTTCGAGCAGACAACGGCAACAACGTTCTTCGCCGGCACGGGCACCCTGCAGTTGCTGGATGAGCGCTGGGAGCAGCTAGGGCAGGTCGCCGCGAGTTTGCAGGATGACTGGGAGGGCTCGGCCGCCAATCTGGTTGCCGAAGCAGACTTCGATGCGGAATCGGTCGCGGCGCTTCTCGTCGACCGCGTCACTGGTTTCAACGACGCCCCTGTCTCCGCTGCGGGAAGGCTCCCCTTCCACAAACTTGCCCGACTAGCGACGGCGATGATGTCGGCGGGCGGGGGCCGGCCGTTCTCCGCTTTGGATCGACTGCCGGTCTATCCGGACTACATGCTTCCCCGGGTGTTCCGTCACCACGGAATTCTCGTCTACGGCAATGAACTGGCCGCCACTGTGGACGCACGCAAACTGGTGCTGAAGGAATCGCCATGGGAGTTGGCGATTCGCTGGGCGACCGTCTTCAGCGGAGATCGTCTCGCTGCAGCCCTCCGCAAGCGAGGCAACCCGGTAACTACCCCGGCTCTCGACTACGCCCTCTGGGAAAGTGCCGTGCTCGGGCCGGATGCGGCGACCATGGGCGAGCATCACCGGACACTCACGCTCGCCTACTGACGTTTCGAGAGGACACCCGACCGCCGACTACCGTCAATTGCTCCCAATCCGAGCAGCCAGATGCAGTTAGCCACCGAAGCCGGCCGCGGCACTCTCAGCCGAACCCATTTCACCGCGCTGCTCTCAATGATCATGGCCCTGGCAGCACTCGGCATCGACCTGATGCTGCCTGCCCTCGACGAAATGCGCGAACACTTCGGACTTGACCCGGATTCGTCGCGGGTAGCCCAGGTCGTCACGGCTTTTCTGATCGGTCTGGCGTTTGCGCAGTACTTCTACGGACCGCTTGCCGACAGATTCGGACGCAAGCCGGTGCTGTACGGCGGTCTTCTGCTCTACGCCATCGGTGCCATCGGCGCTGCCCTGGCCCCGACCCTCGAACTGGTGCTGCTGAGCCGACTGATCTGGGGTATCGGGGCCGCCTCGCCCCGCGTGGTTTCTGTGTCCATCGTCAGGGACGTCTATTCGGGCGAGGAAATGGCCAAGGCGATGTCCTACATACTTGCCATCTTCATCATGGTTCCAGTGTTAGCGCCATCAATCGGAGCCGGCCTGCTGGCGCTGTTTCCGTGGCAATCGGTGTTCGTCTTCGGCGCAGTGGCGGCGGGCGTCGTCGCCGTTTGGGCCAGGTTGCTCCCGGAAACGCTCGATCCCGCCAATCGGAGACCACTCGACCGGGCCGCCATATTCGGGGCGACCCGTGAGGCGTTGACCAACCGCCAGACGCTCGGCTACACCCTCGCCAGAACGATGACTTTCGGGGCGTTCAGCTCCTACCTGGCGAGTTCCGAGCGGATCTTCGGCGACTTCTATGGGCGGCCCGACGAGTTTCCATTCATCTTTGGCGGGATCGCCGCCGTCATGGGTCTGGCCATGGTGACCAACGGAGTGCTCGTCGACAGGATCGGCACCAAGCGGATAGTGCATACCTTCCTCATCCTGTACGTCATCGGCGGGTTCACTTTCTGGGGAGTCGCCGCGGCGGCTGGCGGCAACCCCAGCTTCCCGGTGTTCATAGTCGGGCTGGCGATGATCGGGTTTATGCACGCGTCCCTGATACCCAACTTCAATACGCTCGCCATGTGGCCGATGGGTCACATCGCCGGGACCGCTTCCGCTCTGACCGGCACGATCTCCGTAGCGGGCGGCGCCACTATCGGGGCTGTGATCGATCAGCTCTACACCGACTCGGTCCTGCCGCTGATCATTGCTTTCGCCGTCCTCGGTGCCTGCGCCCTAGGTATCGCACTGTGGACAGAAGGAGGTCACCTTTTCGGCCCGCCGCAACCGGTCCCCCTGCCCGCAAAGCTGCCGGAGCCCCCCGTCAGATAACCGCCGCATCCTCACCGGCCGGAGGATCACCGGGCCGTTCCACCCACTACCCTTGGTGAGTAGTTGGCGCCGCACGGGTCCGCCCGTCGTATCAAGAAGGGATCGTTATGCCCACACCTCACATCTCCGCAGCAGACGGCGGTTTTGCAGAGACCGTCCTGCTCCCCGGTGACCCTCTCCGGGCCGAGTACATCGCCGACAAGTTCCTCAGCGATGCCGCGCAGGTGACTGCCGTGCGCAACATGTTCGGCTTCACCGGTGCCTACAAGGGGACCGCTGTTTCCGTAATGGGAACAGGGATGGGGATCCCGTCGGTGAGCATCTACGGAACTGAGCTCGTGCAACAGTACGGCGTGAAGAACCTGATCCGGATCGGCAGCTGTGGAGCCCTGC
This sequence comes from uncultured Acidimicrobiaceae bacterium, assembly GCA_947258985.1. GTDB lineage: Bacteria > Actinomycetota > Acidimicrobiia > Spongiisociales > UBA5794 > JAAETI01. The sequence continues at coordinate 16,262 of CAMYKI010000022.1, read as the reverse complement.
GCGAAGACCTCAACCTTCGCGATGTCGTGATTGCCATGGGAGCGAGCACCGACTCCAAGGTGAACCGCGCCCGATACGGGGGACATGACTTCGCAGCCATTGCCGACTACGGGCTGCTGCGCACCGCCGTCGATATCGCCGAAGCCCACGGCAAGAAGGTTCATGTCGGCAACGTCTACACATCAGATCTCTTCTACCACCCCGATGACGCCGGCAGGGCAGAGTTCAATGGCCGCATGGGCATTCTTGCCGTGGAGATGGAAACCGCCGGTCTCTACGGACTCGCTGCCCAATACGGAGCTCGTGCCCTGTCGCTACTAACCGTCAGCGACCATGTTTTGCGGAACGAGGCAACCAGCGCAGACGAACGTCAAACCACATTCAACGAAATGGTCGAAATTGCCCTGGAGACAACCCTCGCCATCACCTGAGAGTCGGCTGCGACCGCTTTACGAAAAGTAAAGGAAGGGAGCTAACCTCCGCGTATGCTCACGTACGAAAAGCCTCTTGAGTGGGTAGCAAACCCACGTGCCGGAACCATCGCCACCAGCCTCGCAGTCAGTTCGACATTTCCCGACGGAGTGTTCGAGGAAGCCCGCAGCTTCCACCGTCAGATTCCCGGATATCGTCCCAGTCCGCTCCGCAATCTGTCGAGCCTCGCCTCAATGCTCAGCGTCGGGGGAATCTGGGTAAAGGACGAGTCGGTTCGGCTGAATCTCAACTCGTTCAAGGTCCTCGGCGGATCGTTCGCCATCTACCGTTTCATAAAGTCCAAACTGGGCCTCGATGGCCAGGATCTCAGCTATGACGAACTGGTGAGCGAGGCCACGAGGGCCAAGCTCGGCGATATCACCTTCGCAACAGCCACCGACGGCAACCACGGCCGCGGCGTGGCCTGGGGAGCATCGAAGCTCAACTGCAATGCAGTGATCTACGTCCACAAAGACACTTCGATCGCCCGCATCCGGGCGATCGAGAGCTACGGCGCCGAGGTCCATGTCATCGACGGGACATACGACGACGCCGTTCGTCAGGCGGGCGTTGATGCCGAAGCCAACGGTTGGCAGGTCATCTCCGACACATCTTGGGAGGGATACACCGATATCCCCCGCTGGGTGATGCAGGGCTACACAACGATGCTCTCGGAAGCACAAGAACAACTCGCCGGCACCGGGATCGTCAAACCGACTCACGTGTTTGTGCAGGCCGGTGTAGGTGCTTTGGCGGCGGCAACAACTGGGTTCTACAGCAGTCGTTTTGGGGCGGACCGGCCCACCACTGTCGTCGTCGAGCCCAGTGAGGCCAAGTGCTTGTTGCACTCGGCCCAGATCGGCGACGGTGAGGCGCACGACGTTGGGGGCGACCTGCAGACCATCATGGCCGGTCTTGCCTGTGGCGAACCAAGCGAGATTGCATGGGATGTACTTTGGGATACCGTCGATGCTTTTGTGGCGTGCCCCGACTACGTGGCCGCCAAAGGCATGCGGGTCTACGGGGTGCCCCTTTCAGGCGACCCATTCATCGTCTCCGGCGAATCCGGTGCGGTGACACTCGGAGCTCTGATGTTCGCAGCGGACTATGCCGAGTTCCATGACCTCAAGGAGAGCATCGGCCTCGGTCCCGACTCACAGATCCTGTTGATCAACTCGGAGGGAAACACCGACCCGGAGTACTTCAGGCGCGTCGTATGGGAGGGGGCCAACTCGGTCCCCGCCGAGTACCGCTGGTCCCCGGAAGTCGAGTTGCTCGACTGACTATCTGTAGGGGCGTCCCAACCACGCTCTTCCCGCAAACAAGAGGCCCGATAGAACCGGCAGCACCACGAGCGTGTTCACGTCGAGCACCCACCAGGACAACTGGTGGAAGATCAGCGCAACCCCAAGACCAATGAAGAGACCGCCGCGGAAGCCGGCGAAAGGCCGACCACTTGCCCATTTCCTCTGAGGTATTCCAATACTCATAGCACCACCCACGAAGGTCCCAGTGAACCCACAAGGGCAACCAGTATTACGAGCAGTCCGATCGTGATTGCGTCGGCAGCGACCCCTGTTCCGGTCTCCCGGCTTGCTCCAGCCGACGTATCGCCGGCCGCCTGATCGAATACCTGCCCTTTCTTGGGTTGACGAGACCGCACCACGGTCATCGCGCCCGCTGCCGTAAGCACCATCCCGATGGCGGTGGCCACGGTGAGGGGGCCGCCTTCGACCTTGACGTATGCGCTCCCGTCGCACACCCATCCGTCACCGGTTGCGGTGCCCTTGACCTTGTACACGCCTGGTGCCAGCTGGGTTATCACGTTGGGTACGGTGACGGTTCCGCCCCATGACGGCCCGCTCCCTGTTTCCGAGGCAACCGGTATGTCGCCGACGACTTCGACGTAGATGTCCGTCTGGCTGGATACCGCACCATCGCCGGCTCCGGCGGGAACCGTTCCCACGAGATCGACGGTGTCACCCTTTGCCACGACCAGCGGGGTCTTTCTCGTCAGCGTGTCGAGTGTCTGCCCGTTCACCGTGGCTCGGCAACCACCGGTCACTCCTTGAGCCCCCGCCACAGCCGCGGTCGCTGCGATCCCCGTGACGACGAGAATCGCCACCGTCATGAATCTGCGAAACACACTCATGAGGTGCCTCCGGTGAAAGCCAGCACCGCCAAGACAATGAGGACGAACAGCGCGATGCCCAAGAGGATGTACGCCCTCATGTCGGGGTTGCCGCCAGAAGGATCGACCTGCTCCAGAAGCCGGCCATCCACCCAACCTTCCCAACCGTTCTCCCCCCGAACACGCACCCAGGCTCCCGCCTCCGCCATAACCTGCAACTCAACTCCGCCTGCCAGATCGTTGTCGGGGGGTGTGGCTGCGTCCGGGTTGGACCATGCATCCATGCCCTCCGGCGGAGCCCGGTGGGTGGGGGCCCACTTTCGATCCACCGCTTCAACCATCTCTGATCACCTCTCGTGCGCCGGACGAGCCGGCCTCGTCAACCACCGTCGTGTCTTCGCAATACCAGGGAAGTGGCGATCAGCAACGCCACCGTTATCGTCAGGAGAGCGGCATTGGCCGCAAGCCAAGCCGTCCTCGTATGGGCAAACCGGGCTTGCCCGCCGCGAGGACTAGTAATCGCCTCGAGCAGCGGGCCGGGATCCGTGACGTCGATCACAGGAACCGCTACCGAAGCGTTGCCCACCATGTTGAGATCGTTGAGCCCCACCGTTGCGGCCACGCCGGCGAATCCCCAGTGGGAGCTCGCTAGGAAGCTCGCCTGGCGCATTCCCGGCTGGTTGGCGAACGTCGGGAAGATACCGCCCGCCGCCAGCACCATCATGAGGACGAAGATGATCGGCAGAAATGTCATGGCGCGATCGACGCTGTTGACGGCAGCCGACACCAACAGGCCGAGCGCCATCGCCGCCAGGCCGCACAGAACAAGTACGACAAGCATCTCACCGAACGGCCAGCCCAGGAAGACGGCATCCTCCGGGCCGTTCTGTCTGGCAAGACCGATAGTGCCGAGAAGAACAGCTTGGACAATTGTGATGACGCCGAAGACCGCGGCCTTTGAAGAGACGTATGCGGTTATGGACAAGCCGACAGCTCGTTCCCGTCGGTACAACGGAAGCTCTTCTGCGATCTCCCTGATCGTATTAAAGGCACCGAGCTCGGTAACGCCGAGAACGATTGTGAGCACCACAAGCGGAGCCCGCGATGTCAGCCGAACCAGCGGCGGATCGAGTGAGCCCAACTCCCCCGCCGGCAGGGCAACCACGAGGATCAGCCCGAGTGCAACGGCAAGGCCGAGTAGAAGCGCCAGAGTCCGTTTGTCGGCGTAGATCGACGCAACGCGACGTCGTGTCAGCACGGTGAACTGACGCCACCACTCCCAGCGTGGCAGGGTCACCGCCCGCCGGGGATCGGTCGACGGCTGATAGCGGGACATGGGCTCAGCCACATATGCCGCGTAGTCCGGGTGCGATTCAAACCGCCGTTTCCACTCCTCGCCGTCGATCTCGCTCAGGTCCCGGAACACCTCCTGGTAGTCGTCCCGACCGAAGTAACCGGTTAGCCGCTCCGGGGGCCCGAACCAGCCGGTGCGGCCACCCGGTGCCAGACACAAGATCCGGTCGCAAAGATGCAAGCTCTGGACGCTGTGGGTTACGACGATCACAGTGCGACCCGCCCGGGCCAATTCGGCAAGGAGCTCCATGAGACTTCTCTCGTAGCCGGGATCAAGGCCCGATGTCGGCTCGTCGAGGATGAGCAAAGATGGTCGGGTGAGCAGTTCGAGGGCAACACTCACTCGCTTTCGCTGTCCGCCCGATAGGTTGGCGACCGGCACGTCGCGTCGATCGGTGAGCCCCAACTCCTCGAGAACCTCTGCGATCCGAGTGTTGCGATCGGCCCGGGAGACATCGGTGGGAAACCGCAACTCTGCGGCGAACTCGAGGGTCTGCCCAATCGTCAGCTCGAGATGCAACACATCGTCTTGGGGCACGTACCCGATCCGCTGCCGGATCTGCTCGTACTCGGAGTAGAGATCGCGGCCATCGAAGAAGACCGACCCTTCGGTCGCCGGGCGAAACCCGGTGAGGGCGTTGACCAAAGTGGACTTACCGGAGCCCGAGGGACCGACCACTCCGAGAAACGACGAATCCTCCAGCGCAAAACTGATGCCGTCGAGGATCACCTTGCCCTGTGGCGTGACAACACGCAGCCCCACGGCGGCATAGGACACCCCGCCTCGCCGCTCAATCAGACGGAGACCGTCCGGGCCAAGTAGAAAGGACGATCCGCCCGTGCTGATGACATCCCCGGCGGAGATTGTCGCCCTTTCCACGCGAGCTCCGTTGACAAAGGTGCCGTTCTGGCTGCCTAGATCGACAATCTCGCCATCTCTGATCTCGGCGTGACGGCGAGAAACCAGCAGATCGTCGATCACCAGGTCGTTTTCGGGATCGCGACCAATGCTCAGGACAGCAGACTCGGCGACGGCGCCCGTTGCTCCCATCGAAACTGAGAGGGCCGGTCCCGCATCGGGGTGCCCGAGAACCAGGAGGAGACCGTCGTCAACGGCGACATCCGTCACTCTGGCGCCGTCGCAGAATGTTCCATTGCCACTTTCAAGATCTACGACATGCCAGCCGCGGTCGGAGAACGCCACCTCGAGATGGCGGCGCGAGACGAGTGGGTGTTGCACCACGAGATCACAAGCCGGGTCGCGGCCGACGATGGCTGTTTGCCCGCGGCCGAGGCTCACTTCGGTCTGCTCCCATCTCAGGAGCACTGAGCCCGTCACAGTTCGGTTATCCACCGGCAGCCGAGATCGGCGCCGACTGCTCGCCAACGTCAAGAGTTCCACTGTCGGACGCAGCCACCTCACCGTCGATGAGCAGTTCGAGGGAATAGGTGCCGGGACTACCGCAGCTCCCGTCGTAGTGAACCACAAAGGCTTGGTACTCGCCGGGGATCGAGCCGCCCTCCGGCCAGAAGACATTTTCCACGTTGGATGATCCGGCGCCCCCGCAATCGGGCACCATGTCTACGTCGAGCGTCCCTCCGCTCGGAGATCGGGCCGCGTCGTAGAAGATCTCGAACCCCTCGGGATCGATGACGTGGAGGTCGAGATCGGCGTCCCCGGTCCAGCGGAGTGTTGCCTGAACATCGCCGGTACCGAGAACGATGGTCGTTGTCGTCGCCGGCGTGGTGGTTGTGGTGGTCGTTTCCGTCGTCATCGAAGCCGGTGCTCCCACCGGCTTGATGAAGCGCTGCGCGCTCAGGATGTCGGCGAGATCAAACCCGAGAACCTCTTCGATGGCCTGTGCTACGACGGTATTGCCTAGGTCGAAACCGGGCCAGGGGGTGCCCCGCACGGTCGCCCCTGCAGCCAATTCGACTGCCTGAGCGAGCGGATTCCCACAGAAACAGCGCACCCGGGGAATGCCGAAGGCGTCGACCAAGACCGCCGTTCCTGCCTGCAGGACGGAGTTGATGGGGTTGGCCACCCCATCGCGAAAGCCGTGGTTGGTGACTCTGGTGTCTACCTGAAGCACGACATCGGTAAGGGTGTCGATGAACTCGGGGATATCGGCAACGCCGATACCGTGGATACCCGCCCAGGCGGCCGCCTTCTCCGCGTTGTCCTCCATGAACCGCACGAGACCTGCCTTGTCACAGACATCGAGCACTTCGGTTCCGCCGTAGAGACCGGGAGTAGCCCCCGACACGGTGGATACGACCGTCCCAACGGTCTCATCGACGTCGCCTTCGGGCAAAGGCATATTCGGTGCGGGCGGAACCACATCGAGGCCCGGAACTTCGAAATCCCCGAAGTCGATACCCGACAGATCTCCGACCGGCGGGTTGAGAAGATCCACGACACGCTCGACCGTCTCGGTATCGACGGCTGGGACCGCAGGGAGCGCAAGCGGTTGTGGAACCAGCGACGGCGTAAACGGATCGATCCCAGTGGATGCCACCGGCTCGGCGAAGACCTCCGTGATGTCGGGACCTTCGTCGTCGCCACCCGTGAGGAAGACGAGGCCACCGACTATCGCACCGCCGACGATCGCCAGTCCCAGGAGAGGGAGCAGCACACCCCGCTTCTTCTTGCGTTGGGAAGGTGGCGGCGGTGGCGGAGAGGTTGCAGTAGCCGGCGAAGGCGGGGCTGTGGGCGGCGGGACCGCGGGGGGCGAAGGTGCCGCCGGGCTACCTGACGGTGGAGTGGCCGGCTGTGGTGCCGCGCTCTGTGCCTCGAGGAACTGCTCGGCGGTCATGGTGGCTGCCATCGGAGCTGCCGGGGTTGCCGGCGCAACGACAGGTGCTCCGGCCGGTATCTCGCCCGGCGATTGCAGCGCAGCGGTCCACTCTGCAACCGAATCGAACCGGTCGTCGGGATTACGAGAGAGAGCTTTGCCAACGGCGGCTGCCAGCGCCGGAGGCGTGTCTGGTCTGAGAAGCTCAATCGCCACAGGAGGTGCCGCGGCCTGGGCCCGCATCACCTCGGCCAGCGAGTCGAACGCGTAAGGGACCCGGCCTGCGAGCATCTCGTAGAGGATCACAGCCGCGCTGTAGACGTCGGTGCGCTGGTCGACCCGCCCCTCGGCCTGTTCCGGGGCCATGTAATGGGGAGTGCCCGTAGCAACTGTCGTCTTCGATTTGGCGATCGACTTGGCAATCCCGAAGTCGGCAAGAACCGCACGCGGCTCTTCTTCGCCGGCCACACTCTGAAAGAGAACCGCCGAAGGCTTGAGGTCGCGGTGGACAATGTCGAGGGCATGAGCGGCTTCGAGACCGGCGGATATCTCCAGGCTGATGGCGACCGCTTCGTCGGACGTGAACTGGCGTCGAGTTGCGGCCTTCTCCTGCATACGGTCCTCGAGAGAGCCCTGGTCGGCAAGCGCCATGACCAGATAGGGTCTGCCATCCTCGAGCACGTCGATGTGATGGATCCGGACGATGTGGGGCGACTGCGCCCTCCACAGAATGCGGGCTTCTTCCAGGAATCTCTGGCGCACGTCCTCGTCATGTAGCCAGTTGTCGGCCAGGACCTTGATGGCAACGTCCACCCCGAGTTCGTCATCGTGCCCTAACCACACGGTTGCGAAGGATCCGCTGCCCAGCACACGCTCGATGGTGTAGCGGCCAATCTTCTCCACAACGGCTCCGCTCTCTCCGGGCCGCCCGATTGGCGGCCTGTGTCGCCCGAGTCCCCGTCGGACCCATGCCTCAAACTAGCAGCGCGGTGCTGCAGGTTGGTTCTCCGCTAGCTCGGCACCGGCTCTCCCTTGACCTGCCCGATCGTGGTCCGACTCTCAGATCTGTACTCTGATTGGTAGTACTACGGAAGGGCCCGATCGTGGGCAAGAGAATCCTTGTTCCACTCACCGTGCTCCTCGTCGCGGCATGTACCAACTCCACTGGAAGCGACGATCCGGGCCCGGCCGGCTCGACCGCACCGGCGGAGACGCCAACACCCTCAGCAACCGCCCCCGCAACAGCGGATCCGACTTCCAGCTTCAACCCCGAACCACACCCGGCTGCCGGTATCTGGTACGCCGAGTTGGGCGCGGCGATACTCCAGTTCCGCCTGGATGAGGGGCCGGATGAGGTAATCACCGGGGTCTTCGACAGCCCGGCCGAAGGGGTGACCGACCTGCCCACCGTGGTCACCGTCGACGGAACCGACTTGACGCTCGAAATCCCGGTGGCCGCTGCAGTATTTGAGGGCACGGTCGAAGGAGATTCCCTCTCCGGTGTCTGGAAGCAGGCAGGGTCCGAGATTCCCCTGGTCTTCAGCCGCAGGACAGAATCCTTTGCGTACGATCGACCCCAGGAACCGATGCCGCCTTTCCCCTACTCGACGTCCGAAGTCAGCTTTGGTGATCAAGGGATTTCGCTGGCGGGGACACTGACAATCCCGGAAGGTGAAGGCCCGTTTCCGGCGGCGATCCTGATCAGCGGGTCCGGACAGCAGGATCGAGATGAGTCGATCATGGGTCACAAGCCCTTCCTCCTCCTCGCCGACTACCTGGCCCGCGCCGGGGTGGCGACCCTGCGCTACGACGACCGCGGGGTCGGCGGATCCACAGGCAACCCGATTGGAGCCACCACTGCCGACTTCGCCGAAGACGCCCGACTCGCCGTCGACTTTCTCGCGGGCACCGAAGGCGTCGAATCCATCGGCCTCATCGGACATAGCGAGGGCGGCCTCATCGCACCGATGGTCGCAAGCGACTCCGCCGACGTCTCCTTCGTGGTTCTGCTGGCGGGACCGGGACTGCCCGGCTCCGCGGTGCTGGCCACACAGACCGCGGACCTGCTGCGCGCCGAAGGTGCCCCGAGGCACCTCGTTGACTGGCAGGTCGCATGGACCACCGACGTTATCGCCGTTGCGGCCTCGGACGAAGACGCCGGGACGGCGGAGGAAATGATTCGAGCGATCATGGAAACGGCGGCCGCCGAGGCCCCGCCCGACCTTGCATCTAGGGTCACCGCGGAGGCTGTTGACGGGATCGTCGCCGCCTATGGCGATCCATGGATGCGCTACTTCCTGGCATATGATCCACGTCCTGCGTTGGTTGCGCTCGACGTACCCACGCTGGCCGCCATCGGAACGCTCGACCTCCAGGTTTCCGCTGCGGACAACCTGCCTGAGATCGAATTGGCCCTCGCCGAAAACGCAGACGCCACCGTTGTCGATCTGGACGGTCTCAACCATCTATTCCAGACAGCGGGTACCGGTGCGGTCTCCGAGTACGCCTCGATCGAAGAGACCATGTCGGCGGCAGTCCTCGAACTCGTTGCCGGCTGGATCACCGACCGCTTCTGACGGGTCCGACCCACAGCGTCCATCCGGGTGCTCGACAAGTCCGGCTCTTCTCTTCTTTCCAATGAACGCGGATTCGCCGATGCCAGGGGTGAGGAGATCGACGAGGTCGTGATGCGATGCGACGGCTGAATCAGGCCGGGCTTACGCGACCCGAAAACTGGCGACACCACCCTTGATAAGCAGCTCGAGCCGGTCGATGACGGCGTCGTAGTCGAGAGACTGATACACGCCGCCCTGACGGGGGAAGCGCCCGGTATCGACATTGACGTCGGCCATACCGGTATCGAGCGCGATTCGAGCGGCAACACCGTCCGGGATCACGAACGTGACCGATGCTGCACCCGCATCGACGGTCGCCTTGGTGTGCCCTTGACGCGGGGCCCAGATCTTCGTAGAGCTGGCCCCGGTCTTGATCTGAAGTGATGCAACCAGCAGGTCGGCAAGATCGATCCTGCTGTCGGTCGCACCGGTGTTTAGTTCCAGTTCGAGCTCGACGGCCCGGCTGAGATGGACCGTGAAGACTCGACGCAGTGAACGAGTCCATGACCGGGCGGTTTCTCGCAATGAGATGTCGACGCGGCCTCCGGATCGTTTTACCCGCTGCTCGACCCGCACCGCCTTGCCCGTGACCAGCGCCGGACTTCCAGCCGCCAGACTGCCGATGCGCAATTCTCCGCCCCCGTGGTCGATCCGCACCTTCGCTCGCTGCGCACTCTCGAGGGGTATGTCGATGAAATCACTTTCGATGGGGCGACGCCGGAACGAAGCAGCGATAACAAGTGCTCCGGCTCCGATGAGGATGCCGGGCACAAGAACATCAGAGTTGACGACCTCCGAGTCTCGCAGGATGAAGAACACCCCTAATCCGATAAGAAGAAGCGGTAGAAACCACGAAATGGATCCGTCGCGCAGTATTTGATCCAGCAACATCGCCACGCCGATCACGACGAGGACTCCCGGCCACGTGGACAGGTCGTCGGGCCACAGGTCGAGGGCGCGCAACATGTAGATACCGCCGATCCCGATGAGGATCGTCCCAAGAAATATGCTCCCGTGGCGTTGCACCGTTGCTCCAATAGCTCGACGCGACGAACCCTACACGGGCCGGCGCTGTGGGCTCCCAGATCGTGGTCGCAGTAGCGATGTGACATCATGGCCGGATGCTGGCGCCCATTCTGACCTTGTGACTGAAACGACTCCCACTCCCGATATCGAGGCGCCCGCGGAAGCCGACTTCCAGACGGGGCGGCTGGTCACAATCGCCGGCGGACATGCCGTCCACGACACGTTCACCGCGTTTCTCCCGCCGCTGCTTCCGCGGTTCGTTGAGAAAATGTCGCTCACGAACACCGCGGCCGGATTCCTCTCCCTGTTCCTGCAGATCCCGGGTTTGCTCCAGCCGGTCATCGGGCACCTGGCGGATCGCACCACCCTCCGCTGGTTGGTGGTTCTCGGACCAGCGGTGACCGGAACCGCAATGAGCGTGCTCGGCTGGGCGCCGACATATGCAGTCCTGGCGTTCCTGCTTTCGATCGCTGGTTTGAGTGTCGCCGCCTTCCACGCCACCGCGCCGGTGGCAGTCGGCTATCTGTCCGGCCGCCAGCTGGGTAGGGGAATGGGCTTCTTCATGGTTGGCGGAGAGCTCGGTCGCACGCTCGGACCGCTCGTCGTCGTCAGTGTTCTCGCGGTCGTTTCTCTCAAATCGATGGCATTCCTGGCGCTTGCAGGTGTCGCAACATCGCTGATTCTCCATGTCAGGTTGCGTGGCGTGACGTTGCACAGCAAGGGTGGCGGCGACCCCATCCCGTGGAGAACCGCGGTGCGTGCCATGCGCGGGCTGATGTTGCTGCTGGCCGGCCTGGTCGCGGTTCGCAGCATGATGATGATGTCGATAACCATCTTCCTCCCTCTATACCTGACGGAAGAAGGATCGAGTATCTGGCTGGCCGGAGCGGCACTGTCGATCGTCGAGGCAGCGGGAATCGCCGGTGCGTTTGCCGGCGGCTGGATAAGCGACCACATCGGCCGCAAAGCGGTGCTCGTGTTCGGCCACATCGCCGCCCCCATCGCCCTCCTCTTGTTCATCGCTTCCGACGGGGCGATCCAGATCGCGCTGCTACCGGTGATCGGGTTCACTCTGCTTGCCATTCCGCCGGTACTGATGGCGGTCGTTCAGGAACGGTTTCCGCAGACGCGGGCTCTCGCCAACGGTGTCTTTCTTTCGATCAGCTTTGCCATCCGGTCGGTGGCCGCGGTCGCATTTGGCGCGGTGGGCGACACCTATGGACTCACAACGGCCATGCTGATTGCAGCCTTCGCTACCTTCGGCGGCCTCCCGCTGGTCTGGCTGCTCTTCCGCAACGAACCTGCCGACGATCGCCGCTAGCGGGATTCGGCAGCACGGCCGGCCCGCCGCTGCGGTAGTGGGTAGCCAACCACGCCTGCGAGGGGGCCATCACCTCAGGTGATGGCCCCCTCCTCACCCCACAAACCTCCTAGCTGTTGGTGAGACTCCGCCGGAAGAATGCAGCAATCTCACCACGATTGAGCAGGTCGTCCGGGCAGTAGTTGTCGTTGGCAGGTGGGTTGCACCCAAGGGTGATCCCGGCCTCAGCCAGCCGGTTCACGTCGTCCTCGAAAACCGAAGCCTCGTCATCCGTGAAGTAGTCGACCGCTGTCGCCGGCAGATCGAACGCCCGCACGAACATCGCCGCCATCTGTCCTCTGGTCAGAGGATCGGTCGGGCAGTAGTTGTCGTTCACCGGCGGGTTGCACCCGAAGGTGATCCCGGCCTGGGCCACCCACATAATGTCGTTGGCGAAGACGCTGCCGGCGGTGTCCGTGTGCTCAGTCACTGTCCCCCGCCTGCGGAACTCGTACACCTTGTTCACACCGTCGTCCGACACATAGATCGATTGGTCGGCGCCTACCGTGACGCCAGACAGAATCCCAAAGGGGAAGAAGCCCTCAGCATTCCTAGCCGTGTAGTCGAGCCCAACGATCGCGGCAGACTTTTCCCCCGTCGCCAGGTCGACCGCCGTCACCTGCTGGGCGCCCGTCTCCACAACCAGAAGCCGGTCACCATCGACGGCGATCCCCTCGGGGAACATGAGGCCGTCTGCCAGGAGACTCGGGCCCCCGTCGCTTACCGCCCAAACATTGCCTAGTGCCCAGTCACCTACGTACAGCGTCTCTCCGTCGGAGGCGAGCCCTAACGGGACGGCGAGACTGTCGACCAGCACGTCGGTGGGGTTCTCTGCGTCAACGACATCGCCAGCAAGCAGTTGCGCCGCCACCAGCATGTCGCCGTGCCGGATGACATTGGTGGGACCGGCGAGCGTCCTGATGTCCAGTGAGACTGCGCCGGTAGCCGGATCCAATATCTGGACCGAGTTGGAGAAGCCGCTCGAGATAATCAGGTCGTCTCCGTCTGCGACGACGCTGGTTGCCCCGCCGAAGGCCGTTCCCGGAGGCGGAAAGCGGTCATAGAACGACGTCGCCGGTTCCCTCGGGTTCGATTCGAAGCCGCGCAGTGCAAAGAGCTCGGTTACCCAGACGGTTCCATCAGGTGAAACGGCAATGTCGCCGGGGAGACCGAGACCGGCATGGTTGAGGGCTTTTACCCCGTCCGCGTCGCGCCGGATGATCTGGTTGTCGGCGCCGGCCGCGGCAAACAGCCGATCGTCGGAGTCGAAGGCCATGTTGTCGATGGTGCCCTCGATGTCGACCAGTAACTCGTGGTTGCCGCCGACAAGATCGAGCTTCCAGACCCTGCCTTGGGACAGATCGACGGCATGAATCTCACCCATGGAATCGAACTTCACCGATGACGGGACCCCGAGACCGCTGGCAACGACGGTACCCCCAACCGGAGGTGCGGCGTCGACATCGATCTTGAGAACCTCGCCCGTGAAGAAGGACGGAGCGTACAAATAGCCATCCGGACCGACGTCGAAACCGTTGACGACCAGGTCTGCGTCAAGCACCACCGGAGGGTCCACTAGGTCGGGGTCGAGCTCGTAGAGACCCATGCCCAGGAAGATGCGCCCAACGAACAGTCGACCGTCATCGGACATCGTTATCGGGTTCACTCCTGGTCCCACCATCTGTCGCACCGGGTCGCTCCCGGGAGCAAGCATCCCGACATGGCCGGTGAGTATCTCAGTCCAGTAGATCGTGCCGTCTTCGGTGATGAAGAGATCGTCGGGACCGTGAACGCCGCTCTCCGGCCCAAGACGGTCGAGCACCTTGCCGGTTTCCGGATCGTGAATTGTGATCTCGTCGCCGCCGACGCTGGCGTTGTACACGTTGCCGTCGACCGGCGATACGTAAATCCCGTTCAAACCGTTGGTTTCGGCGGCTCGCCCTATCTCGATTGCCTGATCGACATCAAAGGGTTCGGTGTGGTTGTCTGCCAATGCCGGTGTCGCCACCGTCATCAACAGCGCGACTACAAGAATTAATCGGATTTTCATTTGGCCCTCCCTAGGCAACTTCCCGCACAGGATTCCGACCCTACGCGTCAGAATCCGCCTTTGGGAAATATTTCTACGACGGGAGCTCCAGCGCTTGCTGGAAACCCTTGTCTACGGCAGAGCCCGGCCGGAATCGGGGTCGATCATCAGCGAGGACACATCTACTGCCTCAAAGGCGGACCCCGGGATGTCGTCCCATTCATGCAGCATGTCGTTGTCCCAACGGGGATCCGGGGCGCCGGATATGAACCAGGAGGACCCATTGTCGGCGAGTATCAGACCGTAGGTCTTCATGGCCCGGAGGATGACCTGAATGTCCGGGGAGTAGCCCGAGATGTCAAAACTCGCCTTCAGACGGAATCGCTGACCCATAGGCGGATACCGAGAATCTGTGAGGCTCGAAGCAAAATGTCGGGCCGGCCACACGTGCTCATCCCGGGTTTGGCGAACGGTAAAGCGGATGGCGTGGTCGATCTCACCGGACGCGACCTCGTCGTAGGTGACCAGGCCGGGGAGTATCGGGAGCCCCGCCGCATCGGCCGAAGTCCAACCATCCGGTCGAAGTGCGTTCGAGTTCAAGTCGTAGGCGGCACCAGATCGGGCGTTCCAAGAACCGTCGGCTTGCGGAAACGCGTGGAACAGTTCGTACAACATGCAAGCTTCCCGATCGAGGACGATGACGTGTCTATCGCCGTCCGCATCGGGACCACCTTCGATCGGAGCATCCCCCGGCACCGGCCACGGACCCGGGTCGCTCTCGGTTCCGTACGCCGTGTAGTTGATTGGGACGAGAGGTTGGGAGGAATCGACCGTGACAAACGGAATCCCGATCGGGCTGTTACTGCCTGGAGGCCAAACCCCGGAGCCGAAGTCTGCATGCAAGGTATCGCCGGCGCCGATGGTGTCGATGTATGCGGCGGAGTTGGCGTCGACCGGCATGTCGTCGATGCGGCGGTTCCAGATGTTGTCCGCCGGCAGGATCCGGCATCGCTCCGGTGGTTCGATCGCCGGAAGCTCGAGTGCCCTGGCGAGGAAGCTTGCCATCTCGTCGCGGCGCACCGGTTGTTGCGGGCAGAAGTTGTCGTTGGCGGGCGGATTGCAGCCGCGGGTTATCCCGGCCGCAGCCAACCGATTGATGTCGTCCTCAAAGAGCGACCCGTTGTCGTCGACGAACCAATCGCCCGGCCCCGCATCGACATACCCGAAGCCCCGCACGAGGAAGGCGGCCATCTGTTGTCTGGTCACGACGCTCGATGGACAGAAGCGATCATTGGCTGGAGGATTGCAGCCGCGGGTTATGCCCGCTGCTGCCAGCCGGTTGATGTCTTCCTCGAAGACGGAGCCCGCATCGTCATCGAAGTAGTCCGTCGATACCGGGCCAACCTCCAGCGCCCGGACCAGGAACGCCGCCATCTGACCCCGGGTGACCGCAGCTGCAGGGCAGTAGCGATCGTCGATAGGCGGGTTGCATCCGCGAGTGATTCCGAGAGCGGCGATGGCTTCTATGGATCCCTCGTGGACATTGCCGTCGTCGTCATAGAAGGTCCCACCCGGTTCCAGCGAGGCGGCCGCTGACGGGGCGATCCCGCCCCCGAGCGTCAGCATGGCAAGCAGAGCTGAGATCAGACGAGTTCGCAACAGCACGACCCTTCGACGACTCCCCTCAACTTAGGCGGCTCCGGGCGCAACCGGGTCTGCTTCTACAGCCGCGAGCGGCAGAGGTCGATCGACGCGCGCAAGGCGCTGATTGTAATTGCAGGCCTCCCGATATTCTCCAGGTGACATCTCTGTGCTTACCTGTCGCCACTGATGTTGCTCGGACTGATGTTGCTCGGCGTGGTAGAGGCTTGGAATACTCAAAGCGTTATCTTGAGCGTAGAGCCCTGAATTAATACCCAACAAAATCACTAAAGTTAATCTTGCCATCGCAGTCATAAGGCGCCTCCCCAATCGTTTTTTTTAGTACGAAAAAATCGATTTGTGCTCACAAAGGATAGACCTTTCTTGCAGAAATTTCACGCTTACCTCCAGACTTTTCAAGTTGACGCACCATCCGTCTAACGCCAAACCCAGCTTTTTTTATCAAAATGAATAAGTTGATCGGTTACCTCTAGTACAACTTCGTGTTTCCACCGCTATCTCACTAAGTGCGGCAACGCTTAGGACACTTGCCTCGACGACACCCTTTGTTAGCATTGGGCGTGCGGGAACGTATTCACTACGTGCCTCGAACGGCCAAATTTCTTGACTTATTTACTCCTGAATATTTCTATCGCTGCCAGTTGCTTATTTAATTCCTGATTGGCTCACTAGGATTTTGTCCCTTTTCGCCCACTTTGGCTTTCGGCTATTGTTACTCTTATTAATCGGCAGCACCACTAAGGGGCTTTAGCAGTTAGCATTCAGCGCCTTGAAAGCAAGTATCAACACTTATTTCTTTAATTGGGCAATCACCTCGAAT
>CAMYKI010000021.1 GCA_947258985.1 uncultured Acidimicrobiaceae bacterium | reverse complement strand
CGAGGAGTTGGCGCCGATCACGATGTCCGTCGCCGCGCTGTCCCTGGCTGCCGGTCGGCAGCCCCCACCCGGCTACGAGATAACGCCGGGGGTTGCGGTGCCCGTCGCCACCGGCGCCGTGGTCCCACGTGGCGCCGATGCAGTGTTGATGGTGGAGCACACCGAGCCCACGGCCGAAGGCATTCGTGTGACCCGGCCGGCGGTCCCGGGCGGCAATATCACCTACGCCGGGTCCGACATCGGCCGTGGCGAGACTGTGGTGCGGCGGGGGACCAGGCTGACTTCCCACGAGACCGGGATTCTGGCCGCAGTCGGCGCTGCCGATGTATCGGTTATTGCGAGACCGCGTGTGGCTGTCTTGTCGACGGGTGACGAGGTTGTTGAGCCGGGCGGTCCGCTTGCGATCGGACAGGTGTATGACTCGAACCAACGCATCCTGCTCGACACGGTTGCAGAGCTGGGTTGTGATCCGGTGCCTTGCGGCATCGTTCCCGACGACGAGGATTTGCTCACGCAGACGGTCGAGAGGCTTGTCGTTGGGGACCAGGCTGCAGACGTGGTCTTGCTGTCTGGAGGGACGTCAAAAGGGGAGGGCGATCTCAACGCTACGGTGGTTGGCCGGCTGGCGGAACGCCTGCCGGATTCGGCCGGTGTCGTCGTTCACGGCGTTGCGTTGAAGCCGGGGAAACCCGTTCTGCTCTCGGTTGTTGCCGGCACCCCGGTGGTGGTGTTGCCGGGCTTCCCAACTTCGGCGATCTTCACGTTCCATGAGTTTGTGGCCCCGCTGTTGCGACGGCTGTCCGGCGCCGCCGAGACAGACCGCCAGGTGGTGGCTGCCACGGTTCCGCTTCGGATTACCTCGGCTTCGGGCCGGACCGAATACAACCTCGTCGAGGTCGTGGCAGGACCGTCGGGCCTGGCGGCCTATCCCATCGGGGCCGGCTCCGGGAGCGTCACCGCGTTCGGTCGTGCCGACGGGTTCATCCGTATTCCGGCGTCCACCGAGTACGTAGATGCGGGAGCCAAAGTCGATGTACACCTGCTCAATCCCGAAATGCGTCCGGCGGATCTCGTGGCTATCGGCAGCCATTGCGTCGGCTTCGATCACCTCCTCAGCTTGCTGGCCGATCGTGGCTATACGGTGAAAATGGTTCCGGTCGGATCCACCGGGGGACTGACGGCTACAGGCCGGTCGGAGGCCGATGTTGCCGGGGTCCATCTAATGGACGAGCGCACCGGGGAGTACAACACCTCGTTCCTGCCGGAAGGGGTTCGCCTACTGCGGGGCTACCGCAGGCGGCAGGGCATTGTGTTTCGGCCCGATGACGGTGAGTTGCTCAACTGTGGAGATGACGATTTGGCGGCGAAGGTGCGGGATCCGGTGCGGCGGATGGTCAATCGCAACTCCGGCAGCGGCACCAGGATTCTCATCGACCGGCTGCTCGGTGGGCATCGTCCGGCCGGCTACCTCCATCAGGCGAAGACGCATCACGCGGTGGCTGCCGCCGTCGCCCAGGGGAGGGCAGATTGGGGGGTCACCATCGATACCGTTGCCAGAGATGCCGGGCTGGAGTTTCGCTTCCTCCAGGACGAGGAGTTCGATTTCGCCGTACCGGAAGAGCGCTGGGATAAGCCGGCGGTAGTTGCCCTTCGCAGCCTGCTGGAGGATCCGAGCGCGCTGGGCGACCTACGGAAGCTGGGCTTCGAGCGCTAGCCCTACATGAACCCGGCCGCGGTTGCCCGTTCGTCCAGGGTTGCGATCACTTGCGACTGAACCTGCTCGAAGAACTCCGGAGTGTTGAAGTACGGAAGATCCGATCCCTCCATGGGCTCATGAGCGACGGCGGGTAGCCGGTAGTCGTCTGCGCCGAAACCCATTTTGCGTTCGTTCGCGTAGCCGCGCAGGAAGGTGTTCATCACGGTCGTGGCGAGCTCCTCGGCGCTGATGTCGAGCGCAGTCGCGATGCGGATGGCCTCTGCTTCGAGCTCCGGCCCAACGTTGGCGAACTTGCACATGCCGGTGAGGTCGTCCATCAGGTAGAGCGGGCCCCGATTGGTGATGGCATCGACCCAGTAGTCGACACCGGTCTCGCGCTCGATCACAAACAGGAAGAACGTGCGCATCGACATGTGGCCGCCGGCCAGCGCCCAGGGAAACCCCGGGTTGGTGTGCGGCTGATAGGCCGGATACTCGAGGCCTTTGGAATGCATCGCATAGGCGGTTTCACCGGCTTGCTCGGACAGTCGCTTCACCCCTTGTCCGAGTTCGGGTAGAGAGCCTGCGGCGAGAGCTCGAACTGCCGCAAACACACCCTCGGGATCCGAATAGCTCAGGCCACCGAGCAGTCCGGCACCGGTGCGCCGGTTGTGTTCCATGGCGTAACCGAGCGTGACGCCACACGAGATGGAGTCCAAACCCAGCTCGTCGGTCAGTTCTATGAGGCTGAGGGCGGTGTCGGGGTCGAAGATGCCCAGGTTGGACGACATCAAGGTGATCGGCTCGAAGTCGACCTTGGCGCGGAACCTACCGGGGTCGCCGGCGTTCTCGTCGTATACGTTCTTATGACATTTGATGCCGCACAGGTAACAACCTTCGGCCAGTACGACAAAGGGGCCGGCCTCGACGCTGGGTCGGAGAAGCGGCACGGAGGCGTCGCTGCCGGTTGGGGAGAAGTTGAACTCCGGGAGAGAAGCCGCCTCCTGCATCATCTTCATGGTTCGCCACGTTCCGCCGCGGTCGTGCTCGAGGTCGCGGTAGCGGGCGGAGCCTTCGCCGAGGTTGATTTCCCGGTTGACGTCCCGGAGACCCCGGGTTCGGGCCGGATTGGGTCCGTCGGCAGCGATGCCCCAGAGATTTTTCGAGGCCATGACCCCGCCGTATCCGCCGCGCCCACAGAACCGGGGCTTGCCGTCGCCGCTCTCCAGTTGGTTGTCGGTCGAAAGGGCGATCGAGGCGAATCGGACCGATTCGTAGTGTTCGCCGGCAGGCCCGATAACGGCGAAGTGTGCCTCGGGGTAGCGGTTATGGAGATCCTGGATGCGGTCGTTGACCATCCGGCCGCTGAGGTCGGCTGCGTCCAGGAACTCGAACTCAGCGCCGTCTTCGCCGGCGGTCAGATGCAGCAGAGTTGGCCGATCGGCCTTGCCGGTAAAGATGACCTCATCGATGCCGAGGGCGCGTAGCTTGGTGCCGAAGTGGCCGCTCCCTGCCGACCACATCAATCCGGGCTTGCCGTTTACGGCCTGCTTGAGTGGCGAGTAGCCGTGGAAGAACGTCCGTAGCCCGGTCATAACCTGGGTCCCGCTCAGCAATCCCAGGTTCATGACAAGCGGTGCAGCTGCGTCGTAGGCGTCGGCCACTTGCCAATCGGCGAGCAACTTGGTGGCCCGGGCGATGCCGCCGAGGGCGTCCTCAAAGTCCTCACAGGGAACAACCTCGTGCCGGACGTTCCGAGTGGCTAGATCGACGTGATAGCGGTTTACCTCGAAGTCCGTTGCCGGTCTGAGTACAGCATCCACGCCTGATCTTCCCTTCATCAGAGGCCCGAGGGTCGGCGCACGATCCCGACCCCCGGGTTCAGCATATACGTGCTGTTCTCTAGCGTTTAGGCCAGTGCCTGCTTGTCGACGAACTCGGCAAGTATGCCCTCCAGAGTCGGTTCGCCGATCTCCTGCAGGTCGTAGAAGACCCGTGTGTTGGGCTTCTCGATGTTGACCACACGGCCCAGGTCGATCGGTGTGCCGACGACAACCGCGTCGCAGTCCGTGGCGTTGATCGTTGCCTCGAGATCGCGGAGTTGCTCTTCGCCGTATCCCATGGCGGGAAGGATGGTCCCGATGCTGGGATAGATCTCGAACGTCTCCTTGAGTTTGCCCACCAGGTAGGGACGGGGATCAACGAACTCGGTTGCGCCGTACTTGCTGGCTGCAACAACGCCGGCACCGATCTTCATGCCGCCGTGGGTGAGAGTCGGGCCGTCCTCGACAGCGAGGACTCGCTTGCCGGCAACAACGCTTGGGTCCTCCAACCGGAGGGTGGACGCGGCGTCGATTACCTTTGCCGCCGGGTTGACCTTGGCGATGTTGGCTCGAACCGTCTCGATGCCTTCCAGGTCGGCCGAGTCGATCTTGTTGATGACGACTACGTCTGCGGTGCGGAGGTTGACCTCGCCCGGGTAGTAGCTCAGCTCATGGCCGGGACGATGCGGATCGACGACGGTGATGGCCAGATCTGCCTCGTAGAACGAGAAGTCGTTGTTGCCGCCGTCCCAAACGATGACATCGCATCCATCTGGATCGTTTTCGGCGGCCCGGATGATCGCCTCGTAGTCGGCGCCTGCGTAGATGACGTTGCCCCGCACGATGTGCGGCTCGTACTCTTCCATCTCTTCGATGGTGCAGTCGTGCTTCTCGAGGTCGGCCAGCTCGGCAAAACGCTGAACCTTCTGCGCCGACAGGTCACCGTATGGCATGGGGTGTCTGATGGCGACGACCTTCAGGCCCTTGGCCATGAGTTCTTCAACTACCGAGCGTGACGTCTGCGACTTTCCGGCGCCGGTGCGGACGGCACAAACCGAGATGACCGGCTTGGTGCTCTTCACCTGCGTGTCGGATGGGCCCAACAGGGTGAACGACGCACCTGCAGCCTGCACGATTGCCGACACGCCCATGACGTGGCCGTATGAGATGTCGCTGTAGGAGAAGGCGCACTCGTCGGCGCCGAGTTCGGCGATCAGCCGGGGGAGTTCCTCTTCGGCGTAGATCGGGATGCCGTTGGGATACAGCGGGCCGGAAAGATCCGGTGGATAGGTGCGGTCTTCAATCCCGGGGATCTGCTCTGCCGTGAAGGCGAGAACCTCGACGGTGTCGTCCTCGCGGTAGCGAGTGTTGAAGTTGTGGAAGTCGCGTCCCGCGGCTCCGATGATGATCACCTTGCGTTTTGCCATCTGATTCTCCGTTCTCTCCTGCGTTCTTCGATTCCTGGGGTCCTGGGCTTCGCCCCAGGACCGTGTTGAGCAATGCCAGCTCCGGCCCTAATAACCCGGGATCTGCTTGGGGAAGTAGTCCTGCAACGTGCCTTCGCGGTAGACGTCGGCGGTGGAACAGTGGAGTCCGCCTCCGAATGGGCCTACGGCCCAGAACGGCACCGGGATGACTTCGAAGCCCAGCTGGGAAAACTGCTCTTGCTGGGCCTTCTCTTGCTCCTCGACAAAGATCGTCTTCTCATCGAGCAGCAACGTGTTCATCGAAAGCCAAACGCTGCAGAAGCACAGCGGCGGCTTCTTCTCGAGTGCCGGCTCGGCACAGGGCACGATCTCCCAATCGTTCATAGCGAACAGCTGCTTCATCTCTTCGGTGAGCGGCACTCGTTGCCGATTGCTTATCGCCAGCCCGGGGCGGAGCGGGATGAAGGTGGCGTCGATATGCATCGGGTGGGCTTCGAGGAAGAGCACCTCGTGGACCCGGTGGTCTGGGAAGTGGCGCTGCAGCCAGTCGATGCCCGCACCGTTGGTGGTCGTGGAACGCTGCACAAACAGGTCCCGGCCGAAACGGCCGATATCGGCCGCATCGAACAGCGGTTCCTCTTCCGTGAGGTTCCACTGCTTGTTCATAGTGAACTTCTCGATCTGTTCCGCTTCGGGGATGCTTTCGGCGTATTCCCAGAACTCGATTCCATCGACGTAGGACTTGTCGGTGAGGCGAGGCTTTGGTGCTGATTCCCAGCGGAAGTTCGGATCCTCGCGGAAGTAGCTCTGCAGGAGGGGACGGTATGCGAGGTACTCAAACCATCGGCTGCGGGCCGACATGGTGGCTTCGAGGATCTCGTTGCCGACGGTCAACAGGACATCGCGAGGCGGCATCACGCCGAACATCGAATCCTGCTTCCAATCCGGTGTGGACACGGCCTGGCTGAAGTCGAGCGGCTCGGGACGATCAACCGTTACACCGTGCGTTTCGAGCAGGGCGGCAAAGTTGTCGAGTTGCTCGTTGGCTGCGTCTTCCATCTCCTGCGGCAGGGGGCCGTAGGTTCCGAGAGGGAAGCCGTACTCAGGCCAATCCCGGACCACTGCAGGTTCGGGAGCCTGCACCATGGTGCCATCGGCCCGCCCGACGATCACCCGCTTGAGTCGATCCCACTCGTTCCATGAGTTGACGATTGTTGGCACGGCGTCTCCTCTTTCGTAGTTCGCAGAATTCGGCATTGCCGCCGATTGGTGTCTCCGATATACTACCTATCGATCGATAGGTTGGCAATCAGGAGGTTGAAGATGTCCAGTTCCTTCTTGCACCCGTTCACCCCGCCTCGCAAGACCGAGTTCCTCTCGATTGTGCGTGGCGAAGGTGCGCTGGTATTCGACGAGGAAGGCAATGACTACATCGACGGGATGGCATCGCTCTGGTACGTCAACGTCGGGCACGGTCGTGAGGACGTTGCCGAGGCAATCGCAGCGCAGGCAAAGCAACTCGCCGCCTATCACACCTTCGACCCCTTCACGAACCCTCCTGCTGAGGAACTGGCGGCCAAGATCGCCGCTTTGTCTCCATTTGAGCACCCTCGGGTGTTCTTTGGCTCATCAGGGTCGGAGGCGGTTGACACCGCGATGAAGATTGCCCGCATCGCCCATCGTGAAGCGGGTCGGCCGGAGCGGCAGATCATCGTTAGCCGGGAGCGTGGCTACCACGGAACCAACTACGGAGGGACTTCGATCCAGGGGATTGCACCAAACCGAGAAGGGTTTGGGCCGCTCGTTCCGGGAGTCGTCAACGTTGCCGCCGACGACGACGAAGCGATGAAGAGGGTCTTCGCCGAGCACGGTGACGAGATAGCTGCTGTGATCACGGAGCCCGTCCAAGGTGCGAGTGGCGTATGGCCCGCTCACGATGGATACCTCTCACACCTGCGTGACCTTTGCGACACCTACGGGGCCTACCTGATCTTTGACGAGGTGATTACCGCGTTCGGCAGACTGGGTGAGTGGTTTGGAAGTCAGTTCTATGGAGTGACCCCCGACATAATCACGTTCGCCAAGGCCGTCACCTCGGGGTACGTCCCGTTGTCCGGCGTGATCCTCGGCGAGTCGGCGATGGCCGGGTTGGAGGCTAATGAAGGGTTCGTCCTCCGCACCGGGTACACCTACTCCGCTCACCCCGTTGCGTGCGTCGCCGGATTGAAGTGCATCGAGATCCAGGAAGAAGAGGGTCTGCTGGCGCGAGCCACGGCGATCGGCGAACGCCTGGGAGCAGGGTTGCGGGCGCTCCAGGATGAGGGCCTGCTGATCGATGTCCGTGGCGAGGGAGCGATCTGGGGCGTCTCGGTACCGGCAGAGGTCGACGTAGTGGCGACTCGAAATGCCATCCTCGAGGAGGGTGTAATCGTCCGGCCGGTTCCTCTGAATCACCTCGCCATGTGCCCACCACTTGTAATCACAGATGAGCAGATCGACAAGATCGTCTCTTCTATCAGAAAGGTCCTGACCGCTGGGTAATGTTCGGGCGTGCCGTTCACACGGAGGTTGAAATGCTGGTTGGTTGTCCCAAGGAGATAAAGAAGGCAGAAAGGCGGGTCGGGCTGACGCCGACCAGCGTTCGCGAGTTGGTGGCGCACGGCCATGAGGTGATCATCGAACGGGGGGCCGGTCTCGGGATCGGCGCCAACGACGACGCCTATTGGGCTGCCGGAGCCAAGACCGTCGACACCGCCGAGGAGATCTGGTCGCGTGCGGAGCTGATCGTCAAGGTTAAGGAGCCGCAGGCGGTCGAACGTTCGTTGCTCAGCGAAGACCAGGTTCTGTTCACTTACCTGCATCTCGCGCCGGATCCCGACCAGACCGCCGACCTCGTCGCCTCAGGCGCCACCTGTGTTGCGTATGAAACAGTAACCGACGACTTTGGTGGCCTGCCGTTGCTGGCGCCGATGTCGCAGGTCGCCGGCCGGATGTCGATCCAGGCTGCCGCCCACTGTCTCGAAGCCCCAAATCAGGGCGCGGGTCTGCTGCTCGGTGGCGTGCCCGGAGTGAAGGCAGCCAATGTCGTGGTCATTGGTGGTGGCGTCGTGGGCGAGCATGCCATCCAGATGGCTGCCGGCCTGGGGGCCGAAGTTGTGGTGCTCGACAGGAACATCACTGTCCTAAATCGGCTGGCTCGTCACTTTGGCACCGCACTGCAGACGGTCTACTCGACCTCGTCAGCCGTCGAAGAGTGGGTGCTGGATGCAGACGTGGTCATTGGAGCGGTCCTGGTCAAGGGTGATCGTGCGCCGAAGCTCGTGAGTGCCGGCCTTGTGAGGCAGATGCGTCCCGGCTCGGTGCTGGTCGACGTCGCCATCGACCAGGGTGGCTGTTTCGAAACCTCGCGGGCTACGACGCACGAGGAGCCAACGTACATCGTCGATGATGTCGTCCATTACTGCGTAGCAAACATGCCAGGGGCCGTACCGCGGACCTCAACCTATGCCCTCAACAACGCGACCCTGCCGTTCACTCTGGCTTTGGCCGACAAGGGAGCCAAGCAGGCTTTGCTGGATGACCCGTACTTCCTCGGCGGTCTCAACGTGTGCAAGGGCACGATTACCGAGGAGCACGTTGCCGGGGCTCTCGGCTACGACTACGTCCCACCTGCGAAGGCGCTCGAAAGCTGCTGACCCTGACGTAGTCCTGAGATCAACGTTATGGCTCGCATCAGGGACACGTTTGGTCGCTGGGTGTCATTTGGATGTCTTGTCGGCTGAGATGTCAATGGTCAGACCCGTGCGCTAGTCGGGCCGGTGGTCGTTGGTGGCCGGGCCGTACGTAGGTAGGTTTCGGCCGTCAAGGCATCGAGGATTCATGGCCAAGGTACGGGTCAGAGCATTGCGCGCCGTCGGTGCGCTGATCGCGGCGTTTCTCATCATGTCTCTTGCCGTTCCTGCGGGAGGAGATGAGCTTCCCCAATTCACCGGGGACGAGTTCAACCAGATGTTCACGGAAGCGCCGCTGGAGAACCTGGCGCCGATAGGTCCGGTGCCGGCCATCACCGGCAACGCTTCGACCGATGCGAGGATCCGAACGTTGGGAGAAGCCCGGGGTTATGTGAGGCGGCCGTTGCCGGCAGGCCCGCTGGTGTACGTGAGCGGATATCCGATGCAACCCTCCGCCGCCGCGGCCTGGAACGACCTGAAGGCGGCGGCCAAGGATGCCGGGCACACGCTGGTGTTGGCATCCGCTTACCGCAATCACAGCAGTCAGGTGCACATCTTTCTGAGGCGGCTGACCTCCTACACGGATGCCGCGATCAACAATCGCCTGCGCAGCGTTGCCGTCCCCGGGTACTCCAAGCACCACACCGGATACGCCATCGACATCACCCAGCCCGGGTATGAGATATCCCGGTTCAAGAACTCGCCGGCTTACGCATGGCTGATCGGCAACAACTATGAGAACGCCAAGCGACACGGCTGGATCCCGAGTTACCCCGCCGACGCCACTAACCAGGGTCCGCAACCGGAGCCATGGGAGTGGACCTACGTCGGCGTGGAGAACATCAGCTGCTTTGGTTTCGTGGGTGAGGACGGTGACACTTTCTGTGACGACGATGGCCTGGTGTTTGAACCGGACATCGAGTGGATGGTGGTGGGTGGCCTGACGTCTGGGTGCGACGCCGCAAACGCCCGCTTCTGCCCGGAGGCCGAGGTCACGAGGGGCGAGATGGCGGCGTTTCTGCATCGGGGGTTCCGGGACACGGTCGATGTCGCATACGATCCTGCCGCGTTTGATGACACCGGTGAAAGTCTGTTCGTTGACGATATCGCCTGGTTATCGGCGACGGGTATAACCCGCGGCTGTGGTCCGACCAGCTTCTGTCCTGAGGACACCGTCACCAGGGGACAGCTGGCAGCGTTCCTGGTTCGGGCACTCGGCCTCACCGACGCGGGGGAGGGTGATCTGTTCGTAGACGACGACTTTTCGGTCTTCGCCGGCGACATCGACCGGCTGGCAACTGCCGGCATCACCACCGGCTGCAACCAGCCGATCGGTGACCGATTCTGTCCGGAGGATCTCGTCACCCGGGGACAGATGGCAGCCTTCCTCCACCGGGCTCTGCGATAGGGCGCTTGATCCGAATGGTCCTAACCTGGTGGGACCGATTGAAAGGGGCCGGCATGTCGGATTTCGAAACCGCAGTAGCCGAGGTCAAGGAGTTGCCGGTGAAGCCGGGCAACGATGATCTGCTGAAGCTCTACGCCCTGTACAAGCAGGCGACGACCGGTGACGTCGAAGGTAAGAGACCGGGGATGATGGACTTCGTCGGCAGAGCAAAACACGACGCCTGGGGGGCGCTCGAGGGGACCTCGTCGGACGATGCCAAGCAGGCCTATGTGGACTTGGTGGAGCAACTGAAGGCCAACTAGGAACCTGCCTAGTCGCAACGGGACTGTGGGTCGGGGATGGTCGAGGAATCGCACCCCGCTCGACGGGGCTAACACTATTCGCCCAAACGGTGGCGACGAGCTGGTCAGGTGACTACTCCCTGCCTTCGCCGGAGGACTACTGCCTATCAAGCGATAGGCAGTAGGATGATCAATCGGGAGGGGTGGGCACGTCGGGCACGTAGCGGGCGAGCAATGCAGCCGCTTCGGATCGAACCTCATCGAGCGTGGTCGGGTCTGACAACAGCCCTCGCAAAATGAGTGCAGCCGCTTCCTCCGGGTGCGATTGCCTCCGGACCTCGTCCGATAAGACGAACAAGTTGGCCCTGGCAAGAAATCCGCTCACCATCTGCTGGGCAAGCCATGGGTCGCCTGCATCGAATTGACCGGATTCCTGTCCCGAACGGATGATCAGGTTGGTGAGGTCGTCGAATTGCCTTATCAGCTCGCGGAAGGGTGCCAGATCGGGGTCGTTCAGTGCCTCATAACTGATGTGGGCCCGCATATCGTAAGGAGAATCGAGAATTCGTGTCGTCTCCCCCTGGATCAATGCAAACAGCTTGGCGGCGGGACTCGCCTCGGCGACGATGAGATTCTCCAGGCCCGCGACGGCCGGGACGAGGTCGCGCCGATACAGCTCCTCTACGATCGCTCGCTTGTTGGAGAAATGGAAGAAGAGCGAGGGCTGGCTGATGCCGACCGCAGCTGCGATTTCCCGGGTTGTCGTACCCCGATAACCGTTGGTCGACAGGAGTCGTGAGGCCTCGATGAGGATGCGGTCCCGCGTACCCGAGGTCTCTTTCCCATGTTTCGGTGCTGTCACCGCGGCTCCCTTTTGGGTGGCATGAGATCGTGTCGACATGTAGTCTATCATTTGATAGGCTGATTGGCGTCGCCGAGCAGGAGGGCACGAGTGACGAAGGTCAACTCTTGGAACGAGTGGGATCCCCTCAAGCACGTGATCGTGGGCCGCATCGACAGCCGCATGGTCGGTGCCCCTGAAGCGGGAATGGTGCTCGACCTCCCCGAAGTCGGAATCAAGGCCGGCCAATGGACTCCCATCCCGGATCGCTACATCGAGAAGGCTCATGAGCAGATGGAGGGCTTTGCCTCGATGCTCGCCGGTCGCGGAATCCGCGTCGATCGCCCGACTTCTCTGGATGACAACCAGCACGTCCGCACCCCGGACTGGGAATGCAACCACATGTTCGGCACCATGCCGCCACGCGACATCCTCATGGCCTACGGCAACGAGATCCTCGAGGCCACCATGTCGCAGCGAGCCAGGTGGTTCGAATTCCTTGCGTACAAGCCGTTACTCGAGAGGTACTTCAAGGAAGATCCAAACTTCCTGTGGGAGGCAGCGCCTAAGCCGCGGCTATCCGATGAGTCCTACGTCCCGGGCTATTGGGAGGACTTCTGGGGCAGCTGGTCGGATGAAGAGCTTACGGACAAGATGCACCGGTTGGACTTCCACCTCACCGAGAAGGAACCGTTGTTCGATACAGCCGATGCGATGCGCTTCGGCAGGGACATCTTCATCCAGCATTCGGCTCCATCCAACAAGGCAGGTCTCGACTGGTTCAAACGCCACTTCGAATCTCGCGGGTACCGAGTCCACTTCCTCCATTTCGGTGGCACGCCGCAGCCCTGGCACATCGACGTCACCCTGATCCCATTGCGAGCCGGCCAGCTCATGGTCAACCCGAACTACCCATCGCTGGTACCCGAGTTCCACGAACTGCTCCGCATCAACGATTGGGAGATCATCGAGGCGGCACCGGTGTCGGGCGCCAAGCAGCCCGGCTACAGCATGTGCCACGAGTCGCTCGGCTACAACGTCTTTTCGATCGATCCGAACACAATCTGCGTGGAGGAGAACGAGAAGGCATTCATGGAGCAACTCGACGGTCTTGGCTTCGACGTGGTCCCGGTGCCCTTCATCGATGTGTCCATGTTCGGAGGCGCCCTGCATTGCGCCACTCTCGATGTCGAACGCGAAGGCGACATGGAGGACTACTTCCCCAATCAGATTGCAGGCTTCTGAGGCAAGCACAAGATCGACCATTCACCAACAGCACAGCGAAAGGACAGTCCGATGACCACCGAGTCGACACCGCTAACAGAGGAAATCGTCGAACTCGACAAGAAGCACCACGTCCATCCCTACCAGTTGTTCGATGTGTTTCCGGAAGAGGGAGCGCTGCCGATTCACTCCGGTGACGGCCCGTACGTGACGGACACGGACGGCAGGCGTTACCTCGACGCGGTCGGTGGGTTGTGGTGCACCAACGTGGGGTTGGGGCGCGAGGACATGGTCGAGGCGATCGCCGATCAGGTCCGCAAACTGGCCTATTCCAGCCCGTTTGTGGACCTCACTCATGCTCCGGCGGCCCTGCTCGCCGCCAAGCTGGCTGAACTGGCACCGGGTGATCTGAACCACACCTTCTTCAGCACCGGTGGTTCGACCGCCAACGACATCGCCTATCGACTCATTCAGTTCTATCAGAACGTGCGCGGCAAGCCGGAAAAGCGCCACGTCATCTCTCGCATGGATGCCTATCACGGTCAGACGTACGCCGCCGGCTCCATCGGCGGCAAGCCGGGCGACCGGATCGATCTGCTCGAGTTCATGGACAATATCCATCACCTGTCCTCGCCCAATATCTACCGCTACGGCGATGGCCTCTCTGAGGAGGAGTTCGCCGACAAGCTTGTCGCCGAGTTCGAAGAGATGGTTGCGGACCTGGGCGGTCCGGAGCAAGTGTCGGGGTTCTGGGCGGAGCCGGTAATGGGATCCGGCGGTGTGATCCCGCCGCCCGCCAACTACCTGAAGCGAATCTGGGAATACTGTCGCGACAACGACATCGTCTACGTCGCCGACGAAGTTGTTACCGGGTTCGGACGGCTCGGGGAGTGGTTCTGCAGCGAGAAGCTTTTTGGGATCACACCCGACGTCATCATCTCTGCAAAGGGGTTGACGTCAGGGTATGTCCCGCTCGGGGCAACCATCTTCTCGGACCGAATCTTCGATGTTATCGCCGAGCCGGGAAACGAGCGCTATCTCCCCATGGGCTTCACGTACGGGGGCCATCCCGTCGCCTGCGCCGCGGCGCTGAAGAACATCGAGATCCTCGAAGAGGAGAAAATCCTCGAGCACGTGCGCGATATCGGTCCGTACTTCATGGAGCAGCTGAACACCTTGCGTGATCTCCCGATGGTCGGCGACGTGCGCGGCTCCCATCTGATGGTGTGTATCGAATTCGTGCGCGATGCCAAAACCGGCGAGCCCTACCCCGATGCCATTGATATCGGACACCGGGTCTCGGCAGAAGCTGACGAACTGGGGCTCATCGTGCGCCCCGTCGAGAACCTCAACATCATGTCGCCGTCGCTGGTGATAACTCGCGAAGAGGTCGACTTTGTTGTTGCCACTTTGCGGAAGGCTATCCCGCTCACCTACGCCAAGGCGGAGGAAGACATGCTGGAGATGATCAGTTGATCGACCCGGTCCGCCTGTTCCACTCCGGCTCGGTTTACACCGCCGACGCCCGAGGAACCTGGTCGGAGGCGATCGCGGTTCGAGGTGACCGCATTCTCGATGTCGGCGCGACTGCCGATCTCCAGGCACGCTTCCCGGAAGCTGAGTTGATCAGCTTCGGGGGACGCACGGTCGTCCCCGGTTTCATAGACGCCCACAATCACTATCTCGCCACCGGCGAGGGGTTGGGCAGCGTGAACACGCGTTACCCCGCTGTCGCTTCTCCAGAGGACTTGGTGGCCGCCGTGCGCAAGGCCGCGGCGGCCACACCGCCCGGCGAGTGGATCCACGGCTTTGGGTTCGACCATGGCAAGTTCGACCGTCCCCCAACGCGCTGGGACCTCGATCGGGCGACCACCGAGCACCCGGTGGCCATACGCCACGTATCGGGGCACTATTCGTTGGTGAACAGCCGGGTGCTGGAGGCCGCCGGAGTCGACGACACCACTGCGGACCCCAAGGGCGGCGCCTTCATCCGCGACGAACACGGTCGCAACACCGGGCTGTGCATGGACGCGGCGTGCGAACTGGTCGAGCCGGTGGCGGTCGACATCGGTTCTCACGGGCCGAACTTCCACGTGGAAGCATCCCTCGACGATCTGGTAGCCGCCATCGGGCGTGCCGGCGGGGCCTACTTCGCCGCGGGTCTGACGACGGTGTGCGACGCCCAGGTCACCGAGCGGGAACTCGCCGCTTATCGGGAGGCGCGGCGTCGCGGGGAGTGGTGGCTACGGGTGGTCTGCATGCCGCTGTCCCATCAGCTGGATGAGTACGGTTCGATCGGGCTCGCCGGCCCGTTCGGCGACGACCACCTTTGGCTTGGGCCCATGAAGTTCTACATGGACGGCTCGCTGATTGGCGGGACCGCCGTTTTCGAGGAGCCGTACGGTGAGCACGGCGAGTTCTCCGGTTTGCTCTACTGGGAGCCCGACGAGATGAGCCAGATGATCGGCGATGCCCACCGCCGCGGCTGGCAGGTGGGAATCCATACCCAGGGCGACCGGGCCATTGATGCCGTACTCGATGCCATCGAGGCCGCCATGGAGGCGAACCCACGTCCCGATCCTCGACATCGCATAGAGCACTGTGGCTATCCCCGGCCCGACCAATTGGAGCGGATGGCTCGTCTCGGCGTAATCGCAATCAACCAACCGAACTACCTGCACGACCAGGGTGATGAATTCCTGGCCCGCCTCGGTGACCGGGCCCAGCGCCTGATACCGATGCGGGATGAGATCGAGAAGGGAGTGGCGATCGCCCTGAGCAGCGACGCCGATGTGACCTCGTTCAACCCGCTGGAGACCATCACCAATGCCGTCGTGCGGCGGACGATCGGTGGGCGAGACATCGGTGCAGCGCAGGCGCTCACTGTGGAAGAGGCGATCCGGGCTCACACCATCGGCGCCGCCTACGCCATCCATGCCGACGACCGCCTCGGCTCGATCGAGGTCGGGAAGTACGCCGATATCACTGTGATCGATGGCGATCCGTTTGCGGTAGATCCTGTTGAGATCCGACATCTGCCGATCTGGATGACGGTGCTCGGTGGCGAGATCGTGCACGGAGGGCCGGCATGAGTTATCGGATGCCGGCCGAATGGGAACCGCACGAGCGCACCCTCATGGCGTGGCCGGTCCACGAGTCCTGGGGGAGGCACATGGGGGTTGCCCGCGAGACCTATTCCGGCCTCGCCAATGCCATCGTCGAGTTCGAACCGCTGACGATGTTGGTGCACCCGGGAACGGAAGAGAGCGCGAGCCGACTGCTCTCCGATCGGGTTGAACTTGTCTCGATTCCCTACGAATCAGCCTGGCAGCGCGATTCCGGTCCCATCGTCGTCGTGAATGAGAAGGGTGAGCGCAAAGGGGTCGACTTCGGGTTCAATGCCTGGGGGGGTCGCTATCCACCGTGGGACAAGACCGCCGCAGCCGCAGCCGCGATTCTCGATCACCTCGGCGTCGAGCGAGTCGGCTCCGACATGGTCCTCGAAGGCGGAGCGATCACGGTCGACGGCCAGGGCACGCTGATCACCACAGAGCAATGCCTGCTCAACGAGAATCGCAACCCCGGCTGGACCCGTGAGGTCATCGAGCGGGAGCTCGAAGACAAGCTCGGTGTGACCAAGGTCGTATGGCTGCCGATGGGTATCGCCGCCGACTATGTGACCGACGGGCACGTCGATGCCGTTGCCACCTTCTCTGCTCCAGGTGTGGTGTTGCTGCAGGGATGCACCGATCCCTCGGATCCTGACTACGAGCGCATGGCCGCCAACCGCGAGGTAATCGATGCGGCCACCGACGCCGCCGGGCGATCCTTCAAGATCTTCGAGCTGCCGAACCTGCCCTCCGAGCCGTTCGAGGACACTGAGGTCGGGGTTGCCTACGCCAACATCGTCCTGGTCAACGGCGGAGTCATTGTCGGCACCGGCGGCTATCCCGAGGACGAGGTGGCGGTCGATGTCCTGGCGAAGGCATTTCCCGACAGGAAGGTCATCGAGGTTCCGGGCGCCATGTTCTCCTACGCTGGGGGCGGACCGCACTGCACGACGATGCAGATCCCGGAGGGAGCCATTTGATGACGGACTTCAATCTTGTCACCAGCCTCGGCAATCCGCTGCCTTCACCTGCTCGGGATGATCCGCCGAGTGGCCGCGGTTTTCTGAGGCTCGGCGCCGTCCAATGCGCCTGGGATCCGGACCCGGAGGCACACATCGCCACCCTTGCGTCCGGCGTCCGACTGGCCGCCGAGCAAGGTGCTCGGGTGATCTGCCTCCAGGAGCTGACGCTGTCGCCGTACTTCGCCTACGCCCAGCATGACGCACAGGCCGCCGCTCGCTACATCGAAGACATCAGAAGCGGCCCAACCGCAACCTTCGCCCGCAGCATGGCGGCGGAGACCGGGGCCGTAATCCACGCCTCGCTCTATGAGCAGGATCCCGACGGTCCCGGTTTCAACACGGCCATCGCCGTCGACCCGGAGGGCACCCTGCGGGCTCGTACCCGCAAGATTCACATCCCGGCCTTCCCTCTATATCACGAGGATCACTACTTCGCCCCAGGGGACGGGGGGTATCCCGTCGTCGAGTTAGAAGGCGCTGCCTTCGGGTTCCCTACCTGCTGGGACCAGTGGTACCCGGAACTGGCCCGCATCTACTCGCTCGAAGGAGCCGAGATCCTGGTCTACCCAACAGCAATCGGGATGGATCCGGAGGATCTCGACTACGACACGCAACCGATCTGGCAGCACGTGATCACCGCCAACGGGATCATGAACTCCACATTCATGGTCGTTGTCAACCGGATCGGCATCGAGGGGCCCACCACTTTTTACGGCTCATCATTCATTTCTGATCCCTACGGTCGCATAGTGGTCGAGGCACCTCGCGACGAGCCGACGGTGCTCGTTGCCGATCTCGATCTCGATCAGCGCAGGGATTGGATGAAATTCGGGCTGTTCGATACGAGAAGGCCTGACCAGTACAAGCGACTCACAGAGGGTGGGCTCGCATGAACCAGTTCTGCGCGAGCAGGGCGCGAGCCATTATCCGTAGGATGAATCCGGGCACGATCCGATTCCCCGGAATCGGACACGAGAGGAGATCGAGAACATGAGGCTGAGAAACACGATTGTGGTGATTGCCGTGCTGGCCTTGCTGGCCGGCGCCTGCGGTGGCGACGACGACGGAGCCGAGACCACCGCCGCCGGGACCGAGACCACCGCCGCCGGGACCGAGACCACCGCCGCCGGAGCGGAAACAACAGCGGCACCTGCCGAGAGCGGTGGCACGTTGGTTGCCGCATCCATCGAATCCTTCGACGGTTGGGTGCTCGACTCTGCGGCGGCCTACGTCACCTACCAGACGCATCTTGCTGTGATGGAGCCGCTGCTGCGCTTTGGCGCCGACGGCCAGTCATTGGAACCCGGTCTGGCCAAAGACTGGGAATACGACCCGGACGGGCTGACCATGACCTTCACACTCCAGGACGGTGCCGCCTTCAGTAACGGCGACCCGGTCACGGCCGAAGACGTTGCCTTCTCTCTCGGGGTGTGGCAGAGCGGCCCCAACTTCGGTGAGTCGTGGCTTGCCATTACCGGTGTGCGCGGCGAAGGCAACCAGGTGATCATGGACCTCGAGTACCCGGACAACACGGTGCTGCCGTTGATGGCGTCATCCGTCTCGGGCATCATGCCAAAGGACTTTGCCGGCATGACCGAGGACGAGTTCTATAACAACCCGATCGGAGCCGGTGCCTACACGGTCGAGGAGTGGTCGATTGGCGGGCGGATCGTGCTCAAGGCGAATCCGAACTTCTACGACCCCGAGCGGCCCTACTTCGAGGAAGTGATCCACGAGACGATCGCCGACGAAACCGAACGGCAGAACCTGTTCGAGGCGGGCCAGGTGCACATCAACGAGTACCTGCCCGCGACCATTGCCCCGCAGTATGCGCCCGAGGCTGTTTACCAGCCCGCCGTGCATTCGATCTATCACCTGTCGCTCAATACAACCCGTCCACCGTTTGACGATCCGCTGGCCCGTCAGGCAGTGGCGTACGCCGTCGACTACGACTCAATCGATGAGGCCCTCGGCGACTACTACGGGCTCCCGAGCGGGATCCTGGCCACGAACCTCTGGCACTGGGCACCCCCAACCAAGCCCTATTTCAGGCAAGATCTGGCTAAGGCGCAGGATCTCGCCGCGCAGTCATCGCTGGCCGGCGGAGTTGATGTGGAAATCAACCTCGACAGTGGATCGGATATCGACGCTCTGGTGTCTCAGATTCTCCAGGTGAGCTTGGCAGAAATCGGCGTCAACGTAACCCTGGCCGGCCTCGAGACCGGAGCGTTCCTCGACGTGGCGTACTCCCTCGGGAGTGACATGACGATCTGGAACTACGGAGCCATCCAGCCCGACATGGGCGACCCCATGGTCTGGATCGCGGCCACCGACTGGTTGTTCTCCGGCTACGAGACGGACACCCTATGGGGTGACTTCTTTGCATACGCCGAGGCTCCGACCCCGGCAGATCAAGAAGCGATTGTCGCCAAGGTGCAGGACGACGCCATCGACCACGCCGCATCGATTGCAGTGGCCGAGGGCTCGTTCCTGGCCGGCGTGCAGCCCGACCTCGTCGGGTTCGAAATGGCGCCCTGGGGCCTGTACTACTGGGACACGATCGCACCAGGCAGCTAGCAACTAACGGTTGGGGGCGCCGGCATTCGGCGCCCCCAACACTCTGACGAGAGGGGAGGGTCAACGTGGGCCGGTTCGGCTTCGTCGCCAAACGGCTGCTGCAGACGATTCCGATGTTGTTCGGCATCGTGCTCATCGTGTTCCTCGTGCTCCAGATCACCCCGGGCGACCCGGCTCGCCAGATCGTCGGCTTGCGGGCATCGGAGGCGGAACTACAGGAAGTCCGCGAGGAGCTCGGGCTCGATGATCCGGTGCTGGTGCAGTACGTGCGCTACGTAGGCAATGTTCTGCAGGGTGATCTGGGCTACTCCTACAAGTCGCGGAAGCCCGTTTCGGAGATCATTGGAGAGCGCATCGACGTCACCCTCTGGCTGATGGGGTCCGGCATACTTCTGACCGTTTTGATCAGCGTGCCGCTGGGGGTGATCGGGGCGCTGCGCAAGGACCGGGCGGCGGACCATGTGATCCGGGGGCTTGGTCTCGTGGGGTTGAGTATGCCACCGTTCTGGACCGGGGTGATCCTGCTCCTGCTGGTGGCGATCCCCACCGGGTGGTTCCCGGCTGGTGGTTTCGGCGAGACATTTCCCGATAAGGTTCGTTCGATCTTCCTTCCCGCATTGACGTTGGCGATCGCCTCGTCGCCGTTCATCATCCGGGGTCTCCGGGCATCGATCATCTCGGTGATGGAATCCGAGTACATCTCGACGGCACGTTCCATCGGTGTAGCCGGAGGCCGCCTGGTACGTCGGTTCGTGTTGCGCAACTCCGCCGGGCCCGCAATCACGCTGCTGGCGATTGAAATGGGGTATCTGCTGTTTGGTGCCGTGGTCATCGAGACCACGTTTGCGCTGCCCGGTCTGGGCCAGGGCCTGGTACTGGCGGCGCGGGGCCGTGACCTACCCTCAGTACAGGGATACACGCTGCTGTTTGCTCTGGCCGTGGTCGTGGTCTACCTGGTCTCCGACATCGTTACGGCAATCCTGGACCCGAGAGTGGAGATCGAAGCATGACGGAACCTCCCGCTTCGGCTTTCGATGCGGTCACGGAAGTCGTCGAGCCTCTGGCTCCGCTTGCCGAACCCGGTATCTGGAAGAAGATGCCGAAGAAGGTGTACGTCGGAGCGGCAATCGTTCTGCTCTACATGCTGGTTGCGGTCTTTGCTCCGGCGCTGGCCCCTTACGATCCGCTCGAGATCAATCCGGTCGATCGGCTGGCCTCGCCCTCTGCGGAGCATTGGTTGGGCACCGATGAGTTGGGTCGGGATGTGTTGTCCCGCATGATCTATGCCGCCCGTATCGACATCCCGATCGGGTTTCTCGGAGCGCTGTTGCCGGCGATCCTCGGCACCGTCCTCGGCGCCCTTGCCGGGTTCTACGGCAAGTGGGTGGACACCGTCATCATGCGGACGGCAGATGTTGTGCAAGCGTTTCCCGCCTACATCCTCGTGATCGTGCTCGTGTTCGCTCTCGGTCAGGGGGCTAGATCGATCATCATCGCTTTCACCGTGCTGGCCTGGGTGATCTACACCCGAATCATCCGCAGCGAGGTGCTGCGGGTGAAAGACCTCGACTACATCCACGCCGCCCAGGTCGCCGGGTTGCCGCGCCTGCGGATCCTGCGAGTCCACGTGATTCCCAACGTGATCAACCAGACCCTCGTTTACCTGCCCAACGACATTGTGTTCGCCACTCTGGGTCTGGCCGCTTTCTCCTTCCTCGGCTTGGGTATCCCACCACCGACTCCGGAGTGGGGGGCGATGATCGCCGAGGGCCAGCCGTTCCTCCGCACCAACTGGTGGCTGGCGACCGTTCCCGGTTTGGTGATCGTCGGTCTCGGGCTCGGCTTGTCCCTGGTGGGTGAGGGCCTCGAAGAGAGGCTGCGAGCATGAGCGAGCACATCCTCGAAGTACGCGATCTGGAGGTGAGCTTCACAGCCCACGGCCAAACCGTCACCCCCGTTGATGGTGTGTCGCTCTCGGTGACGAGGGGTGAAGCTCTGGGGATTGCCGGAGAGTCTGGCTCAGGCAAGAGCCTGACGCTCAAATCGATCATCGGGCTCCTGCCCCCGAACGCGACGGTGGTCGGCGATCTTCGCTACGCCCTCGACGATGAAGAGCCGATCCCGTATGCGCCGGCAGACGTTCACGGCCATGGCATCTCCATCATATTTCAGGAGCCGATGACGGCCTTGAATCCAACGATGCGGGTCGGAGACCTCATCGCCGAGGGACCCCGCATCCACCACGGGCTCGACAAGAAGGCAGCCCGGGTCAAGGCCGTTGATTTGATGCGGCAGGTCGGTATCCCGACCCCGGAGCGACGCGCCAGGATGTGGCCCCACCAGCTATCTGGTGGTCTCCGGCAACGTGTGATGATCGCCGCCGCACTCTCGACGGAGCCAAGCCTGTTGTTGTGTGACGAGCCGACGACCGCGCTCGATGTGTCGATCCAGGATCAGATCCTGGGTCTTCTCCAGGAGCTGCGCGGCAGCCTCGGCATGTCGGTCGTCTTCGTCAGCCATGACCTCGCCGTGCTCGGTGAGCTCTGCGATCGTCTGGCGATCATGTACGGCGGCCGGATCGTTGAGACTGGGCCTGTCGATGAAGTTTTCGCCGATCCCCAGCACCCCTATACCGAAGCGCTGATGACGTCGGTACCGTCGTTCGATGCCACCGCCGAGCAACTTCGGGGGATCGACGGGCGGCCGCCGGATCCCCGTGCCTTCCCGCCCGGATGTCGCTTTGCTCCACGCTGTCAATACGCCCGGGATGAATGCCGCAGTGCCGTCCATGAGTTGCGGGACGTTTCCGCGGGTCGTACGACGGCCTGCATCTATCCGGAGCTCATTCAGGGGGTGAAGCGATGAGTTTTCTCAGCGTCAACGACGTGACTGTACGGTTCTCCGTCGGGTCGAAGTTCGCAGCGTGGATAAAGCGCGAGAAGCCTCCGATCCTCACCGCCGTCGATGGGATCTCCTTCGATGCGGAGCGCGGAGAGTCGATCGGCATCGTCGGCGAGTCCGGCTGCGGCAAGTCGACGCTGGCAAAAGCGATCACGGGATTGGTTCCGGTTGCTTCTGGATCAATCTCGCTCGATGGTGAGGAACTCAGCGGCAAGCGAGATCCGGCATTGCGCCGCCGTATCCAGATGGTCTTTCAGGATCCAAGCTCGTCGCTCAACCCGTCGCTTACCGTCGAGCAGATGTTGTCGGAGCTGCTCCGCGTTCACAACATCGTGCCTCGTGATCAAATCGCCGACCGTTGTGTCGAGTTGATGGATCTCGTGAAGCTGCGCACGTCGTTGCTCGAAGCGCGGCCCCGTCGCATGTCGGGTGGCCAACGTCAGCGGGTCGGGATCGCCAGAGCCCTGGCGCTCGAGCCCGATGTGTTGATCGCCGACGAGTCGGTGGCTGCCCTGGACGTTTCGGTCCAAGCGCCCATCCTCAACCTGCTCAACTCTCTCCGTGAAGAGTTAGATCTGACCCTGATGTTCATTTCCCACGACCTTGCCGTGGTGCGCTACGTCAGCGACCGGGTGATCGTCATGTACCTCGGGAGGGCAGTGGAGGACCGCCCGACTTCTGAGATGTTCGAAGACCCGCGCCACCCCTACACCAAAGCGTTGATGGCGGCCGCCCCCAAGTTCGGGGTGAAGAAAGCCCCCGGCGAGTCTGCTCTCAAAGGCGAGCCTCCCAGCGCACTCAATCTTCCGAGCGGATGCCGGTTCCGGCCCCGCTGCCCGCTGGCGGCCGAGATCTGTGAGCAGACGGAGCCGGGTCTCACCGGGCCTTCCGAGGTGCAGCGGGCCGCATGTCACTTTGCCTGGGAGGACGAGGAAATCTCCTCATGAGCCATGCCGACACGGTGATCCGCGGAGGCAAGGTATTCACCTTCGACCCTGCGCAGCCTTGGGCCGATGCCGTCGCCATCGCCGACGGCACGATCGCCGCAGTCGGTGCCGCCTCCGATGTGGCCGGGTTGGTCGGTGCCGGAGCCCAGGTTGTCGATCTACCCCCGGAAGCGCTCGTGCTCCCCGGGTTCATCGATGCCCACAGCCACTACATCGACGGCCCCATCGAGGTTGCCGGCGTCGTCTTGTCGGAGTGCGACACCCTCGACGAGATCGAGCAGGTTCTGCGGGACTACCGCCCAGAGGACGGGTTGGTGCGAGGGGGAGGGTGGCGTACGCACATATTCCCCGACGGTCCGCACCGACGGATCCTCGACGATATCTTCGGCGATCTGCCGGTTGTGCTCCGGGAGATCAACAGTCATTCGCTCTGGGTGAACTCGGCGGCGCTTGCTCGAGCTGGAATCACCGCCGCCACCCCAGACCCCGAGCCGGGCTACTCGATGTTCGTCCGTGATGAACGCGGCGAGCCAACGGGATGGGTACTCGAGGCGGAGGCCATGGAGATGATCCGCTCCGCCGTCGCTCCGACGACCGTCGAGTCCGCTCGCAGCGAGCTACTCGCCGCCCAGTCCGGATATGCGGCTGCCGGTATGACCGGTGTCTTTGATGCGGGCAACTTCATCATCGATGAGTGGCAGGCGTGGGAGATGCTGCTGGGTCTAGACCGGCAGGGGAAGATAGGCCAGCGCATCGTCGCGGCTAAGGCCGCTCTGTATGGGGATGATCCTGTGGCGATGCTGGCCGAGGCGAACGGGGAATTCCGGTCGCCCAACCTCACTATCGACACTCTCAAAGTCTTTGTCGACGGCGTCCCTGAGGCACACACATCGGCCTACCTCGAGCCGTATGAAGATCGGCCGGAGACGTCGGGTCCGCTGGCCGCCCCGGAAGAGGACATCCGGCGCTGGGCTCTGGAGGCAGATGAAGCGGGGTTCGTTTGTCATCTCCATGCCATCGGTGATCGTGCCGTGCGCGTAGCCCTCGATGCGATTGAGGCGGTACGAGCTAGAGGCGACAGTGGGATACGGCATGTGATCTGTCACGGCGACCTGATCGACCCGGCCGACCTTCCTCGCTTTCCCGAGCTAGGGGTCGTGTGGAACACGTCGGGGCAGTGGATTGCCTCCAGTCCCGTCGACGAGGTGATGAAGCGACGTCTCGGCGACCGGACGCAGCGCCACTACAGCACCCGCAGCGCCCTCGATCTCGGGACCATCCTCACTTTGGGGGCCGACTATGCGGCGTCGGCGTATGTGTCCACGTACAAGCCGCTGGTTCAGATCGAGTCGGCGGTTACCCGCCGTCTTGCCGGCGTAATCGACGGTGACCCTCTCCCACCCGCCGACGAGGCGATCTCGCTGGAGGCGGCACTGCGGGCGATGACTATCGACGCCGCCCGGCAGTTGCGGATCGACGATGTCGCGGGTTCTCTGCAAGCGGGCAAGGATGCCGATCTGGTGGTGCTCGAAAGGAACCTCTTCGAGCATCCTGCGTACGAAATTGCTGCCACTCAGGTTGCCATGACGATGCGGGCCGGGCGAATCACCCACAACGAGCTCGGCTGAGCGGTGGATGCGGCTCCGGTCCACTCAATCGGATAGGTTGGTTGCGTGAACGACCACGGGACGGCCGATCGCCAGTGGGCAGTGCTCGAGGCATTGGCTACTGCATCGAGAGGACTCCGGTTCTGGTTGTCCGGGGGGTGGGCTCTGGACTTCCACTGCGGCCGAGTCACTCGACGACACTCGGACATCGATGTGATCGTTCACGAGGATGACCGCGACCGCTTCTGGGAGGCTCTGAGAGCTTCCGGGATGTGCCGCGGCGGCGTCCGCTCATCCGGGGTGGTCGACACCGTTCGGTGTGGGGGCGTTGAGGTCGAGGTGACGTACGTGTATGCGCTGGGCGACGTGATCGTCACGCGTGGAGTCGAGCATTGGCCTTGGCCCGAGGGGTCACTCGACGATCCGCCCCGGCGATTTCGGGAGCTGGAGATTGCCGTTGTGTCAGTCGCGGGCCTGCTTGAGATGAAGACGCGTTATGAGGAGTTCTTTGACGTACCGATGCGGGTGCAAGATGATCTGGATGTGCAACTCCTGATGGACTTCAGTGAGTCCGATCGTCGCGATCCGTAGGCAGTCCCGACAGGCCGAGATCAACTCGCTGTTGACTGTCGATGTCCGCACGCAGTGCGTGGCTCGGGCAAGTCCCGCCTCCGATTCGAACCCTACTAGGTGGATAGACTCGAACCCGGCTGCCCGGGGAGAAGCGAAATGTACAGGCCACCTATCGATGAGCCGACGATCCGAGGGCTTATCGCTGACGAAGCTGCCAAGTTCGAGAGCCGCAACCAGAAATCGGGTGAGCTACACCGCAACGCCACCACTGCGGGATTCTGGCAGGGCGTACCCATGCAGTGGATGTCGGAGTGGGGCCTGCCGCACCCGCTCTACGTCGAGCAGGCCCGCGGCGCCCATCTGACAGATGTCGACGGTCACACATACGTCGACTTCTGTCTGGGGGACACCGGCGCTATGTTCGGTCATTCACCCGAGGCGACGCTGGCTGCGGTTGCCGAAGGCATGGGCCGCGGTATCACAACGATGCTTCCCCACGCCGATGCGCTGACGGTCGCCGATCATCTTCGGGAACGATTCCGACTGCCATATTGGCAGACCGCGATGACGGCGACCGATGCCAACCGCTTCGTGATTCGTATCGCCCGGGCGCTCACCGGTCGCCCCAAGGTGCTGGTCGCTCGCTACTGCTACCACGGCAGCGTCGACGAGTCGATGACCAAGCTCATCGACGGCCGTCCGGCTCCCCGAGCCAGGTGGCCGGTCAACCCCGGAGTGCAGATGGACCAGATCGCCCGGATAGTTGAGTTCAACGACTTCGCCGATATCGAGCGTGAGTTGGCTCACCAAGATGTCGCCGTTGTCATGATGGAGCCGGTCATGACCAACAACGGCATGGTGATTCCGGCCGACGGGTACCTCGAGCACATACAGGGGTTGTGCCGGAAATACGGCAGCTACCTGCTGATCGATGAGACCCACACCCTATCGACCGGCTGGGCCGGATACGCCGCCGAGCACAGGCTGGAACCCGATTTCCTGGTTGTCGGGAAGGCCATCGCCGGTGGCATTCCTGCTGCGATCTACGGGTTCACCGAAGCGATATCGGAAGCGATGAACGCAAGCTTTGCGAGTGCATTCCAGACCAGCCAGATGGGCTTGGGTGGCACGCTCACCGGCAACGCCTTTGCGCTCCGTGCCATGCAGGCCACCCTTACCGAGGTGGCAACACCGGATGCGTTCGACAGGATGATCAGCCTGTGCACCAGAGCTGCCGACGGTCTCGAAGCTGGCATTGCCACAGCCGGTCTGCCGTGGACGGTCACCCGCTGCGGCGCCCGCTGCGAACTCCAGTATCTGCGGGAGAGTCCAAGGAACGGCACCGAATCGCACGATGCGCTCGATTGGAACCTGATCGAGCATTCACACCTGTTCCTGCTGAACCGAGACGTGATGATCACACCATTCCACAACATGATTCTGTGCAGCCCGGAAACGACGGAGGCGGATGTCGACAGACTGGTGAGGGTATTCGCAGAATGGATGTCGGCCATCGCGGCCAACCGAACGGATCGAGGGATGACATGAGCACCGCAATCGTCACCGGCGCATCACGCGGTATCGGGCGCGCCATCGCCGAACGGCTCACCGCCGACGGCTACACCGTCATCGGAACCTATGCCCACAACGAAGCAGCCGCTGCCGAGGTCGCCGGCGCCACCGGGGCGACCATGCATCGTGTCGATTTCACTGCTGTCGACGCCCTCTCGGATTTTGTCGACCAGCTTGCCGGTACTCCCATCGATGTCTTGGTCAACAACGCCGGCATCTTCGAGTACGAAGACTTCGACGAGTTCGACATGGATCTGTGGCGCAGGGTGATGCGCGTCAATCTCGATGCGGTGGTGGAGCTAGCTACAGCCGTGAGTCCCCGGTTCAACCGGGGTGGCTCGATCGTGAACATCTCGAGTCTCGATGGCTTCGTTGCGGCCTATGACAGCATGAGCTATGCCGCCGGCAAGGCTGCGCTGATCAATCTGACCCAGAGCCTGGCGGTCAACCTCGCACCGCGGGGAGTGCGGGTCAACGCCATCGCCCCCGGCTGGATTGTCACCGACATGAATGCGGACACCGATACCTCCGCTGCTGCGAAGTGGACACCGCTCGGCCGGGAGGGCGAACCGTCGGAGATAGCGTCCGTCGTTAGCTTCTTCTGCTCCACAGACGCCAGCTTTGTTACAGGACAGACCCTCGTCGTGGACGGTGGG
The DNA here is from genome assembly GCA_947258985.1 of uncultured Acidimicrobiaceae bacterium. Classification (GTDB taxonomy): domain Bacteria; phylum Actinomycetota; class Acidimicrobiia; order Spongiisociales; family UBA5794; genus JAAETI01. The sequence continues at coordinate 12,601 of CAMYKI010000021.1, read as the reverse complement.
GAGGGCCTGGTCGATCCGATCATCAAGCTCGATTCGGACCGCCTGCGGGCTGAGCGCGACTGAAGGCTGATCTCAGATCAGGGTCTCGATCGGCCGGTAGTCGATGTCGTAGCCGTAGTACCGGGGGCCCGTTGCCACGTCGAGGAACTCAGGATTGCGGCACACGTCGAGACCGGGCATCCCGACAACGACCACTTCGTCACCCTCGACGACCTCGGTGCTCGTAAACGCTTTGCCGGTGTCCGGTGCCGCGAGGGTCACCAGGTCGGGGCTGCACACCCACGGTTCTCCGTCGAGCCAGGTGACGTGGTTCTCGTTCTTGAACCACACCTTCAACTCGTGACCATCGCTGCTTTCGATCGCAAGAGTCCCGAACATGTATCCGTCGCGGTCCTCCCAATCCTTGCGCACGACGCGGCCGGCGAAGAGGCGCCAGCCTCCGGCAACGTCGAGAGCAGCATCGACCGGATCCTCGCCGATCTCTCGAGCCCGGCGGATCGCTCTACCGATTTCGAGACAGCGAGTGAGTGTTCCCGGGACCACAATCGGCTTCATCTCGGCACCCGTTAGCGGTGTTGCCGCAACTGCCGGGTTCAGGATGGCGGCAACGGCGAGCATCTTGCCGATCCGCTCGAACATGTACGGATTCACCGTTTCCGCCAGGATCGCAACGTTCCCCCACGGGTCAACCGACACAGATGGGTGACTCGTCTTGCCGGCGAGGAAGGGTGTCGACTGCATCTCTTCGGGGCAGGCCCGGCCCGCATAGTCGCCATCAACCACGCTGATGCCGAGCCGGGCCGCGGCAACGATCGGGGGAGGAGTATTGCCTGCTCCCAGTTCGACCGGCACCAGGCAGCCGATCTCGGACCCGAGATATGAGCCAAGCTCCATGACGGCCCGCAGCATCGCATCGTCTTCTGAGCCGGGCTGTCCTAGATGGAGACTCCGCAGCAGCTCATCCAGCGTGCCGTCATCGGGCGCAATCGACCCGTTGCCGTACACCGTCGCCGTGAGCGTTCCGTCGTCGATGTCGTCGGCATCAACCCAGCCAAGATCGAGCCCGTCGGCCAGGGCCCGGAGCAGAGCCGCCTCGCCCTCTTCGAAACTGCCGCCACCCCCGGTGCCCATGAGCAGACAGCCCATCAGGAAGTCGGAGCAATCCTGTGCTGTTTCCATCCTTCCTGCCGGCATGCGCTGGTCTCCCTTCGTCGACTCTGGTGCAAAATAGCTACATCAAGCATAGTGCCAATGCAAGTTCTGCTAATCTAGAATGAAAGGAGTGACGGTTTTGCAACTCGATGAGCTAGATATCGCAATCGTTCGAGTCCTGGCGGAGGACGGCCGTGCCTCATACAGTGACATCGCCAAGGCCGTCGGCGTTTCGGTCGGTACCGCCCGCAACCGTACCAACGCCATGCGCCGGTCGGGAGCCCTCCATCTCAACGTGTGGGTTGACCCCAACCGGGTGGGTCTCGGGATCAACGCCACGTTCATGCTGCGGGTGCGGCCGGACGCCATGAAAACAGTGACCACAGCGCTCACCGAGCTGAGCGAGGTTGGATACGTCGCCGCCCTGGCCGGCGACTATGACGTGATCGCCGATGCCTTCTGCCGGGACGTACCCCACCTGGGTGACTTGCTGCGCGACCGTATCCAGACCATTGACGGAGTCGCCAGTGTGACCACCTACGTGGTCACCGATATCAAGTACCAGTCCTCGATGAACATCGCCGGTCTTCTCGACCGTACGGACGATCTCCCGAGCAAGGATCGCTAATGGCACGTTTTCTCAGAATCCACGAAGGGGACAACATCGATTGCATCCGCATGGATGAACTTCAGCTGCGGGAGCCGGTCGGCGATGAGGTGCGAGTCAGGGTCGAGGCGTTCGGGTTGAACTACGGCGATCTCGACCTGATGGCCGACGATTATCCGTTCACACTCGAGCGGCCTTCGCTCTTCGGCGATGAGGCCGCCGGTGTTGTCGACGCGGTCGGCCCCGACGTCACCACGGTCGCGATTGGGGATCGAGTGGGCACCTTGCCCTGGATGAACGTCGGCTACGGCGTCAACGGGGAGTACGCCTTCTGTCCGGAGGAGTACGTTGCTCCGACACCGGACAGCGTGTCATCGGAGCAGGCAGCCGCCATCTGGGTTCCGTATCTCACCGCCTACTACGCCCTGCACACCGCGGCGGGAGTCACGCCTGACGACTTCGTGCTCAACTGCGCTGCCAGCAGCAGCGCCGGCATCGGTGCCACCCAGATCGCCAAGCTGGCCGGAGCCACTGTCATCGGTACCAGCAGGACGATGGCTAACGCGGACTTCATCAGCGAGACCGGGGCCGACTATGTCATCGCTACAGGCGAAGAGGATGTTGCTGCCCGTATCCTCGAAATCAGCGACGGGCGGGGGGCCCGGATCGCCTACGACCCCATCGGCGGGCCGCTCACCCAGCAGTATGCGGATGCTCTCGCCGACCGCGGCATCATCTTCCTCTACGGCACGATGGCGAATCTCCCGACCGTTGTGCCCATCAACGAGCTGATCAATCACCGCGCCATCATGCAGCCCCATTCGGTTTACCAGTACATCGACGACCCCGAACTGCGGGCCGAGGGAATCGCCTTCGTCCACGACGGGCTGGCCGATGGGCGCCTCCAGCCGGTGGTCGATCGAGTCTTCGATTTTGATGACTATCGGTCGGCGTTCGAGTATCAGGTCGCCGCCGTTGGCAGGCGAGGGAAGATCGTCATCCGCACCTAGCGCCTACCATCTCAAAGGCAGGAGCCGTCGAGGTGTGGAGGTTGTGATGGGCCGCGAACTTGCCGACCTGAGCGCCACCGAGGCACTAGGCCGGTTCCGCAGTCTCGAGCTATCGCCTTTGGAGCTCCTCGATGCTTTGATCGAACGCGCCGCCTCGACTGAGCCAATCGTCAATGCCTTCACCGACACCTACTACGAGCAGGCGCGGGAGCAAGCGGCTGCGGCGGCTGATGCTTACGCCCAAGGAACGGCTCGGCCGCTCGAAGGCATCGCAGTTGCCGTCAAGGACGAAGACGTCATCGCCGGCCAACGCACCACGATGGGCTCGAAGCTGCTCGAGGACTGGGTGCCGGAGGAGACGTCCCCGTTGGCGCAGCGGCTGCTCAATGCGGGAGGGATTGTCCATGCCCGCAGTGCCGCTCCGGAGTTCTCGATGGTCATCTTCACCTGGAGCTTCCTCCACGGCGTGACCCGAAACCCATGGAACCCGGCGATCACTCCGGGTGGATCATCCGGGGGGTCGGGCGCCGCCCTGGCGGCGGGTTCAACGACGCTGGCAACGGGATCCGATATCGGCGGGTCGATCCGCATCCCGGCTTCTATGTGCGGTGTGGTCGGCTTCAAGCCACCCTGGGGCCGGGTCCCCGAAGTGCCGCCTTGGAACCGAGATCCATTTCTGGCGAGCGGCCCGCTGGCCAGGACTGTCGCTGATGCCGCTCTCCTGCAGAACGTCATCTCCGGCCCGGTGGCCGGGGACATGTACGGGTTGCCCCGGCTTGAGATCCCCGACCGGTTCACTGCGATAGAAGGGATGCGGATCGCGTTGAGCACCGATCTTGGCTTCTTCGTGCCCGACCGGGAGATTGTCTCCGCCGTCGAGGATGCTGCGGCAAGCCTGCGGGCGTTGGGTGCCGAAGTCGAACCCGTCGATCTCAACTGGAACGAATCTCTGCTCGCCGCCGCCGAAGATCACCTTTCGTTCCTGATGGGATCGATCATGCGTGCCGACCTATCCAAAGGATGGGAGAGCCTGGTGACTCCATACGTCCGCGAATTCTTCGAGCAGCCCGCCGTTTCGACGGAGCGGTGGATGGCTGGTTGGCAGGTAATGGACCGGGCTTACCTCGAGCTCGAGGGGAAGGTGTTCTCCGCCGGCTTCGATGCTCTGATCTGCCCTACTCTGACCACGACGGTCATCCCCGCCAACTGGGCACATCCGGAGACCGGAACCCCGGCATCACTCGATGAGGTCTACTCAGTTGCCATGACCATCCCCTTCAACGTACTGGGTCGGCTGCCCGTGCTCGATGTGCCCGCCGGGATGGCAAAGAGCACCGGGGTGCCAATCGGTATGCAAATCGTGGGGCCGATGAATTGCGACGAGGTTCCCTTCCGTATCGGGGCCGCCTTGGAGGCAGCGCAGGGTCCGTTGTTCGAGAGAATGCGTCCCGGCTTGGCTGGCTAGCAGTGGTCCGATTCAGGCGAAGAAGTACCGCTGTCCGAGCGGAACTTCGGTGACCGCCTCGAGCTTGGCGGGTCTTCCGTCGATGAGCACCGGGCTGTCTCCCGAAGGCACCTCGATGTCGGGGACCGCGGTGTTGTGCGCCAGGTCGGTGCGAGTCAGACCCCGAGTGCTGCCGACGACGGCGAATTCTCGATCTGCGAAACGCTCCCCGATTCCGTCGTCATCTGCTGCGGCGGGAACGAAGATCGTCGCCAGTCGGCCGGGTGCATCGCCGAGTCCACCGAACATGGGGCCGTAGCGGCGCGGCAGGCTGCTGCGAATCGAGCCGGTCCCGTCCCCAGGCGCTGCCCACGCCACAAACCCCGATTTGATCACTGCTTCCGGCTTGGCTCCGAACGACTCGGGCCGCCACAGCACGATGTCTGCGAGCTTCCCGGGTTCGAGTGACCCGACCTGGTGGCTCAACCCGTGGGTGACTGCGGGGTTGATCGTGTACTTGGCCAGATAGCGGCGGACCCGCTCGTTGTGCGGTTCGATGTCTCCGGTTTCCGCCGCCATGACGTGCGCCAATTGCCAGGTGCGGCGGATCACCTCACCGCCGCGACCCATCCCCAGCGAATCGGAGTTGATGATCCCGATCGCCCCGAGGTCCTGCAGGTGGCTTTCCGCCTCCATGGTGCGGCGCCGCACCCGCGACCTGGTGACGGCAACGTCACCCTCTAGCTCCGGATTCTGATGGTGGACGATCATTGCCATCGGTACGAGCTCCTCGGCGGTGTGCTCCGCCAGAGGCACCGTGGGAGTTGTAGACGACGCCAGCACGTTGGGGTGCGACAGCATCTCGAGGGCATTGGGGACATGTCCGCCACCCGAGCCTTCGACGTGATAGGCGTGCACGGTTCGTCCCGCGATTGCGGCCATCGTGTCGGCCAGCACACCGGCTTCATTCAATGAGTCGGTGTGCATGGCAACGGCGACGTCGGCTTCCTCGGCCACGGCCAGGGTGCGGTCGACTACTTGCGGGGCGCCACCCCAGTCCTCATGGATCTTGAAGCCAGATGCTCCGGCGACGAGTGACTCCTCGAGGGCGGCGACGTCCGTAGTGGCGCGAGCCAGGAATGAGGCGTTCATTGGAAACTCCGCCCAGGCCGCGATCAGGGTCTCCAGGTTGTATCGAGGGTTGACGCCAACGTCCCACACGCCTCCTGAGCCCATCCCAACGATGGAGGTGGTTCCAGACCCGAGCAACACCGGGACCACTTCCGGAGCTGACAGATGTACGTGGGAATCCACGCCACCTGGTGTTGCGATCAGGCCGCTGCCGGGGATGAATCCGGTGTGGGGCCCGACCACAAGCTTGATATTGTCCATGATGTCTGGGTTGCCGGCCCGCCCGACCCCCACGATCCGGCCGTCCTTGACCCCGATGTTGGCCTTGATGATTCCCAGGATCGGATCGATCACCACGACGCCGGTGATCACAAGGTCGAGTGAGCTCGGACCATGACCTCGCCCCTGCGCACCTATTCCAGCCTGCGTGGTCTTGCCGCAACCGGCGAGGAGTTCGTCTCCATAGCCGGCTTCGTCGCGTTCAACCTCGACCACCAGGTTGGTGTCGCCGAGGCGGATCCGATCGCCGGCGGTCGGACCGTAGATGGAGGCGTATTCATTGCGATCCATCTCACTCGGCATCGGATTGCTCCTCATGGGCGTAGCCGCGGCGAATGGCTTCGTCGAGGATGGAGTTGGCGTCTGCGGCGTCGAGAGGGCCGTCGATCAGACCGGCGAATCCCCAGACCTCGCGGTCACCTCCGAGCGGGATCAGTCCGACGTCCTTGCCTTCTCCCGGTTCCCAGCGGATGGCGACTCCGGCCGGTGTGTCGAGGCGCATCCCGAATGCCAGGCGGCGATCGAAGTCGAGCGAACGGTTCGCTTCGAAGAAGTGGAAGTGCGAGGTGACTTCGATGGGAACATCGGCACCGTTCCGAACCAAGAGGGTAATGCCGGTCCGGCCGGCGTTCAGATCGACCGGGTCTTCGCCAACTGTGACGGCGCCCGGTGCAGATGGCGCATCGGGTGGGGGAGGGCCGAACGGTTCGGGAACGACGACCAGCACCGTTCCGCTGGGGAACAAGGCGTCGATTTCGATCTGCCCGATGACTTCGGGAACTCCGTCCATGAGATCGTCACGGGTGAGTACCGTTCCGGCCTTTTCGATCACCTCGCCGAGCGTCAGCCCGTCCCAGGCGTATTCCAGGATCTCGTCGCAAACGATGGCGGCTGCTTCGGGTGCATTGAGCTTGCGGCCCCGACCACGACGACGCCGCGCCAACTCAGCGAGCGTGAAGATGGTGAGGCGGTTGAGTTCCTTGCCGGTTAGCCGCATCTTGTCCCTGGGTAGGTAGCTGTGACGCTAGCTGTGTGCTCAGATCTTTGGCTCCCAAGCCGGCCAATCCTCTGGTGGGATGAACGTCTCCGGGAACGGCTTGTTGTCGGGGTGGTCCTTTTCCAACCAGAGGTCGGGGTACCACGGGGTAGCGTCGACGCACTCGACGAGTTCGTAGAGCATGGTCTTCAGCGTGCACGGCACTGCGCCGGCGGTATACATGCGCCGCAACGCCGGCCCGGGGGCTGCCTCGGTGGTTGAGAGGCAATCCTCGAGGAGGAACACCTCGTAGCCGGCCTCGAGTAGGCCGAGCGTCGACTGCAGAACGCAGACGTCGGTCTCGGCGCCGGCCACTGCGATCTGACGGCGGTCCATGGCAGCGACGTCGCCGGCGATTTCGGGGTGGGCCATGCAGCCGAAGTAGTTCTTCACGTGTCGCGGGCGGCCGGCGGGGAACATCGCCTCGAGCCGCTCCGGCAACTCGCCGGTTTCTTCAACTGGCTTCTCGAACGTGGTGACCATGGGCAGGTCCGCCCAGTCGGTGATCATCAGCAGGTGTTCCAGCCGCACCTCGAATGCTTCTCGCCCGACGGGGTCGTCGGCAAAGGCCAGATCCATGAAGAAGGGTTGGACGTCGATCACGAGCACGCCCAAGTCCGGTCGTCTGATCCGCGGAACGCTCATCGCACACTCCAGGTTGCTGTCGTCACTGCTGTTTCGGTGCACTCTCGAGAACAAGCCTATCAGGTGATAGGTCTGCGGGAACTGGGCAAATCTCGGATGCCAGCAGAGTGATGGCGTCGTAGGTTTCCCCGGGCAGGGTGTCGAGTATGTCGAATGCTTCGAGTTCGGCTTGCCGCCCGGGTTCGCCGGGGGGCTTTGGGGGAGTGATCATGAATCTCTGGGTTGAATCATGGCGGGCAGCCGTGGTTGTGAATCAAGACGTGGCCCTAGGATCACCGCAATGGCGAACAAGAAAGCCCCGCAAATCGGTAGCGGCGTCGGCTTAGCTCTCGGCGCAGGCGTTGGCGCCGCCCTGTTTGCGGCAACCTCCAGTCCCGTGTGGATCGCTGTGGGCGCCGCGATCGGTGTCGCACTCGGTGCGGCCTCAGAGCGGACCGACAAAGCGGATTCGGAAGACGACGCCGACAACTAACTCTCGCATCGGCAGTCCTACAACGATATTGCATCTCGTTGCCAGCGCAGTTGCTACCACTGGCGGCTGGGATATCGCTCGGCGCCCTCGGGAGAGGCCGATGCCGGTGGCGGGGTTGTTGTAGTTGTCGCTGGTGAACGCGTTATTGGTCGTTGTTGCAGGCGGAGCCGTTGTAGTCGTAGCTGCAAGAGTTGGGGTGGTCGTGGCGGAATCAGGCGGTTCAAGGTCTGGGTGATTCTGACCGATTCGACATGAACCGTCAGGCCACCATGGAGTACAGATGAACCACGACTTCCCCGAGGGCCGGGTGCGGCCGCTGCCGCCGGACCCACAGGATTTGGTCGCCCCTGTCCCGCTGATCACCGAGCCCAAGCGATTGAGCCGGTCCAGCATCATCGCCGGCGTGATCCTTGGTCTCGGCATTGTCGCGGCAATCGCATCGGTTGCCATCTACCGCAGCTTCGTCGGCGATCCGTTCGCCTCGACACGGGCAATCCCCAGTAGCGCTCAGGTGGTTGTGACCTTTGACCTGCTCCAGGTGCGTGACACCAGCGGCATCCAGGCGCTCGTTGATGCTTTTGCCGGGCCCCTTGCCGACGTCGGCGAGGTTGAGGCAGGGCTGGATATCGTCGAGGAAATCGATACCGCGTGGCAAGACCAGATGGGCATGACGTTCACAGACGACGTAGTGCCGTGGTTGGGGCGTTCCGCATCGATCGGGATCTGGCCGGATGGGAGCAGCTTCATGAACGCTGAGGACGTTCAGATGCTGATCAGTGTTGCAGTCCGTGATGGCGAGAAGGCCGGAGCCTTCCTCGACGAGATCTTGGCTACGGCGGTCGATCGTGAAGGCGGCACCCTGGAAACCGGCACCATCGAGGGCCGTCCCAGCTGGTCTCTTCTTGCCGAAGACGAATGGGCCGAGCATGTCTTCATCGTTCTCGACGACGATCTTCTGCTCCTCGCCCCGGAGGAGAGGACGCTACGCGCCTCATTGACTGCGTCCGAAACCGGTGGTCTGGGTAGCAATGACGCGTTCCGCAGCGCAATGGATCGTTTGCCTTCGGACCGGGCCGTGGCGTTCTACATGTCGGCGGACGCGCTCCGGGACGTCTACAGCGACCCGGTATTCGCCGAGTTCGGGACGACCGACGCCGCTCTCGACATGCTGGATGGATGGGAGTCGATGGCGGCAGCGATGACATTCGCCGACAACGGGCTCCGTTTCGATATGGTGCAGACAGTCGAACCCGGGGCGGCCGTTGCCGACGCGTGGACCGGCATGGCCGAGGGCGACCTTCGCTTCCGGGACCGTCTTCCTGCCGATACGTACGGGTTCTATGCCTTCCCGATCCCCGACGACTACATCGCCGATCAGCTGGCGACCTTCGAGGAAATGGATCCGGTTGTGTTCGACGAGTTTCGGGTGATGGGTCTGGACATCCTCGGCGTTGACATTCTCGGCGATGTTCTTCCCAACCTCGGCCGGGAGATCGTATTCGCTGCCGTCGAATCGACAGACGGCCTGATGGCGGCCGAGGCCGGTTTCCCGATCGGGCTTGGTTTTGCGGTCGGCCTGCTTGATCCGGTTCCGGTGCGAGAGGCCATCGCCGGCGTCGAGGAGCTTGCCGTCGCCGAGGGCGTACCGCTGGTCGTCGAAGACGGCGTCGGCGTGCTTGCCGAGGGCGGCGAAACCGCAGTTGCCTACACGGTGACAGAGGATGGCCTTGTCATGGCGTCCAGCGTCGGTCTACTCACCGAGATGGCCCAAGGATCGAGCGGCATGGCCGACTCGGCCTTGTACCGAGAGTTGGACAGCGTGCTCCCCGGCGACGGGTTGCTGTTCTACGTCGACACGCACCGTATCTACGACAACATCGAATGGGAAGACGGATGGCGAAGTGTCGCCGATCCAGTGCGGGGTTTGGGCGCGTCCGTATCGGCTTCCGGCGATGGCACAACCGCCAGCTTCATCGTTCTGATCGACTACTGAGGCACGCGGCGGGGGAGCGCTACCACCGAACTCACGTATCTGACGGCAACTACCGCCGCCCGATACGCAAGAGGCGCAATGCAGCGACGCCGCCGATCGGTGAGTCCGGGCCATCGGCACTCCCGAGCGGCATGCCTCCCAGCCAACAGACAGCGATGTTGGGCGACTTAGGAGAGCAGGACCGCACTCTTGGTTTCATTTCTTCCACTTGCCATATCTACCTACATGTAGGTAGGGTAAAAGATAGTGGAGCAAAGGAATACAAGATGGCGCTAGCAATCGAAACCCACCAACTCACTAAGCGATATGGCGAGACTATCGCCGTGGAGCGGCTCGACCTCTCGGTTCCGGAGGGCCGGGTCTGGTGCCTGCTCGGCCCGAACGGGTCGGGGAAGACCACAACAGTCGCAATGCTCACGACGTTGCGCAAGCCAACCGACGGTTCCGCGGAGGTATGCGGCTACGACATCGTGACCGAGGCGCCACGGGTCCGCTCAGCAGTGGGCGTCACCTTGCAGCACACGGGCGTCGATGACCTGATGACGGGTCGGGAGCTACTCCAGCTACAGGCAACACTTCAAGGTCTGGGACACCACTCGGCGGCCCGCCGGTCGGCAGATCTAGTCGAACTGCTTGACCTCGGCAGCCACATCGATACCAGGCTAGAAACTTGGAGCGGCGGGCTTCGGCGTCGGATGGATCTCGCCGCGGCGCTGGTCCATCACCCTCGGCTCCTGTTCCTCGACGAGCCGACGACCGGCCTCGATCCGGCGAGTCGGCGCGCCTTGTGGGAAGAGATCCAGCGGTTGAACAGAGAGGACGGGGTGACGGTGTTCCTGACGACCCAATACCTCGACGAAGCCGACTATCTGGCCGACGACGTCAGCATTCTGCGAGATGGAAGCCTGCTCGTCACCGCAACACCAGACGAGCTCAAGGACGGGCTCGGCGAACGGACGATGACACTGGAGTTCGTAGATGCCACGGCCGCTGAGGAAGCCAAGCGGATTGTCGGTGGCCAGCACGACGACCCCGTGGAGCGGCCGAATGAGCTCCGACTCATCATCGATCGTGACGGTGCCCCCAGCCGTTTGGCGACGCTAACTCAGGCCGGAATCGAAGTCGTCACGCTCACCATCAGCGAGCCCAGCCTCGAAGACGTATTCCTCCGCCTGACCGCGGCCTGATCGAGGGAGATACCAATGACAACAGCAACCGCTACAGCCGCGAGCCCGGTATCCGTTCTGGCGGCGCTGGTGCGACGATCACTCGACACCTGTTTGCGCGTGCCGGCGCTTATAACCGGGCCGCTCTTCATGAGCGCCTTCTTTCTCGTCATTTACGACGGCCAGTTATCCGCCGCCGCCGCACCAATGGTGCCCGGCGGCAGTTATGTCTCGTTCCTCGTGCCGCTAGTACTCCTTACGACAGCCTTCAGCGGAGGGGCGATCGCCGGGCAGTTGCTGCTCCGCGATCTTGATTCCGGCTACTACTCGTGTCTGGCTCTCACCCCGGTGCGACGGGGGTTCTTTGCCGTCGCCCCGACCGTGGCGGGCACGTTGGTGATCGCGGCGCAGGCCGTTGTGTTGGTCCTCCTGGGCTGGCTGCTTGGACTGAGTCAGCCTCACGGGTTGGCCGGCATTGCCGTCGTCATCGGTTTCACCGTTGTCGCAGGCGCGGGATTCCTGCTGCTGGCTCTCGCCGCTGCACTCATCGGACGGACCATGGCGGCGGTGAACGCGGTCACCTATGTGTTCTTCCCGCTGTCGTTCATGACAACGACGTTCGTGCCCCGTGATCAACTCCAAGGCTGGATGGCAGTTGCAGCTGATGTCAATCCGCTCACGTACCTTCTCGAAGGGATGCGAGATGCCCTCAGCCCCGGGTGGAACCCAATGGTGCTGACGCACGGGAGCGTGGCGGCATTGAGCATGCTCGCCCTCGGTGTGGGAGCGGTATGGTTCGGCTTGCGGCGTAATTCGGAGGAGGTGGATCGATGAGCCCGGAATCGACCAAAGAGCAGATCCTCGATGGCTTTGCCGATCAGCTTCTCGAATACGGGTACCGCGGGATCTCGCTGCAGACCATCACCGAGGCTGCTGGGATCAAACGCCCGAGTCTCTATCACCATTTCCCCGACGGGAAGGAACAGATCTACGAGCAGGTGGCTCTGCGCATGATCGACGAGGACATCGGCCGTCTCGAGTCGGCCATGGCCGTCGAAGGCGGGCTGCGGAAGCAGTTGGTCGCGTTGGCGATGCTGCATACCGATGATGCCCGCAAGGCCGCCCTTGACCAGCGCATCTACGACGCAACCCGCTACGTCAGCGACGAGACCCGCACAAAGGTGTCGAGCCGCTACGTCGAGGGGCTGTTGGCCCCTGTTCGCAACTTGATGGCTGCGGCTATTGGCGATGGGATGTTGCGTGACGTAGATCCGGAGTTGCTGATGCAGACCTTCTTCGGCATGTCGAGCGCCGTACAGGACATCCCCGAGGACGTCGGCATGCCTGCCGCCCAGCGCGGCGGGAACCGCCCTGCGGCAGAGGTCATTGCCGAACGAGTTGTCGACCTGTTCTTGGAAGGGGCCTCCCGCCGGGCGTAGCGAGCAGAGTTTGCTCGCCGCAAACCAACTCTCGGTGCGGGCACGACATATCGGCTCCGGGACCTTCGCGACGGCATTGACGCAGCTTGGGCGGCCGGGCTCGCCCTGAAGGTACCGGCGCAAGGAGCCGGCAAGACCTCCTAGGATTGCCCGCTCGAGCAGAGCAGGCGGGTACGTGACGAGGTCAGAGCAGTGGCATATCATGGTGCGGGTCATCGCCGTCGTTG
>CAMYKI010000020.1 GCA_947258985.1 uncultured Acidimicrobiaceae bacterium | reverse complement strand
ATCGAGTTCAGAAAACGCCGGATCCATATGAACGCACCGAGCAGCGCCACCGCGGCCAGCAGAACTTGTAGCATCCAGGCGGGGATGCCCCCGAAGAAGCTCGAGATCCCGTCGAAGATCGGCCCCCAGAAGGCCATGATCGGGTGGATGAACCAACCGATGACGGCAATCACCACAAAAGCAACGACGGACCATATAAAGGCGTGGGTTTCGCCGCCGCGGTCCTCTTTCAGCTTTGCCAGGCGGTTGTGGACGACGCCGGCAACTATCGCACCGATAATCAGGAAAACCAACCACTGGTAGAAGCCCCCGGCTGGGAACAGCCACGGAACCGAAACCCCCTTGGCGGTGGCGAGAAACCAGCTCTCGCCGACGTCTGCAGCTTCGAGGGCGGGAAGAGTCTGCACCACGGCAAGCCAGAAGATGATCTGGACGAGAAGCGGGATATTGCGGATGATCTCGATGTAGACGGTGGCGATCTTGTTGACGATCCAGTTGTGCGAAAGACGAGCGATGCCGACGATCGTCCCGAGGATCGTGGCGGCAATGATGCCGGATATCGCCACGCGCAGCGTGTTGATCATGCCGGCGTAGAGAGCGCGAGCCCCGCTGTCTGGTTGAAGATCTATGCCTTCACGGATCGAAATCAGCGGCGGATCGGTGAGCCACTTCGTACCGAAGGTGATACCGCGGGCCTCGAGGTTGGCGGATGCCTGGGCGCGCAGCGTGAAGACAACGATGGCAATGAACGCTACAAGCACCAATTGTGCCGCCCACTTCAGGACGGTTGCGTTTCGCCAGATCGGAGGTCGTTCGTGGTGAGAAACGGTAACGGCCACCGTCGGTGTTCTCCCTCATCCGCACAGCTTGTGCTGGGTGACCATAGCAACGCGGAACCCACGATTGCCAACGGTTCTATTCGAGAGCAAGAGAAGGGGCGCCGAACGGCGCCCCTTCTCAGGTAGGTGTCTGTCGTCTGTCCTAGCGAGCGGGCGGGGCGTAGATCATGCCGCCCTCGTTGAACGGTGCGTTCAGCGTGCCCTCGCGGACAATGTCGAGCGGCACCAGGTTGGCCGTGAAGATCTCGTCGTAGTTACCCACCTGCTTGACCATCTGGTAGAAGGCATCGGCGTTGAGACCCATCGCGGTCTGCACCTCACCCTCGCCACCGAACAAGCGCGAGGCCTCGGGATCGACGTCCCTCATCTCGTCGATGTTGGCGGAGGTTACGCCCTTCTCATCGGCGATGAAGGTGGCGTAGACAACCCACGTGATGATGTCGCCCCACTCGGAGTCATTCTGCCGGAATGCCGGACCGAGGGGCTCCTTGGAGATAGGTGCCGTCGGGAAGACGACCCACTCGCCGGGCTGGATAGCGCCCTCGCGCTCCTTCGTGACCTTGTTGGCAACGAGGCCGGAGCCGTCGGTTGTCACGAGGTCACACTGGCCTGCGACGAACTTGTCCAGCGCCTCGGGGAACTGCTCAACGGTCTCGAGACCGATGGTGGCGCCGCCGATATTGGCCCACTCCGTGATGTTCTTCTCGGTCGTGGTTCCGGCGTTCGTGCAGAGAATTGCGCCGTCGACGTCTGCAGGACCGGAGTCCGCGGAGAACCTGTCGGAGCGGCCCATCAGCTGCTGGCCGTCGAAGTACGTGGTCGGTGCGAAGTCGACGTTCACGCCGCCCTCACCGGAAGCGTCACGGCTCTGGGTATAGGTGGTGTTGCGAACGAGTACGTCGATTTCACCAGCCTTCAGAACGTCGAACCGCTCGGCGGCGGTCAACGGCCGGAACTCGACTGCATTGGCGTCACCGAGGACGGCAGCAGCAATAGCTCGGCAGTAGTCGGCATCGAAGCCGGTCGCCGTGCCATCGGGCTGAGTCTCGGAGAATCCGGGCAATGCGCCGGAAACGCCGCACTTGAGGACGCCGCGGGACAGGACAGCGGCAAGGGTGCCACCCTCGGAGCCCTGGCCGGCGTCGCCGCCGCCGTCGCCGTCATCGCCGCCGCCGGCGGCAGTGGTCTCGGTCGTATCGTCAGTAGTCGCAGCAGTAGTGGTTGTTTCGTCGTCTGACTCCGAAGTACCACCGCAAGCTGCGGCAACAAGCGCAAGTACTGCAAGCAGTACCGCTAGTCGCTTGATCATGGAGTGCCCTCCCGCATAGATTCGTCTTGCGAAGCGCATCCCGGATGGGATGCGTGAGGCGAACTTAGCGTGGCCGTCCGCCACGCGCCAGCGATACCTGGCAATATTTTCTAGGAGCAATCCTGCCCGGCAGAGAGGTCTCCCAGCTTCTTATCCACAGGAACCGGCCCTAGATCCCCTGTGCGTGGAAAAAAATGCGCCGATCGCGCGCCTGGTCGAGCTCAGCGAACAGGACCCGCTGCCATTGGCCCAGAAGCACTTCACCATCGACCACCGGCACCGTGACGGAAGGTTGGCCCACCAGCATCTGCCGGCAATGGGCATGCCCGTTGATGAACTCGTCCTCCTGGAGGTTCTCGGTCCGAACCGAATGGTCGTCGTGCTCGTAGTAGGTGTCTTCGGGAACCACGGCGGAGATCATGCGACGGAAGTCGTTGAGGAAACCGGTCTCGGACTCGTTGATCACGACCGTGGTTGTGGTGTGCGGGCTGTATACCGTCACCTGCCCGTGACGGACACCCGAACGGGCCACCACTTCTCGCGTCAGATCGGTCACATCCCAGAACTCCAGAGGCTGGGTCGACGAGAAATGCAGGGCCTCGGTACGGATTGCAGGATTCTCCGATTCGGCAAGCACCGTCAACGTTCCCGCGGGACGTCGAGTTGCCTGCCTAACTGGGATTTGTTCCTTCAACGTGGATCGGCTCCGAGTGAACTTGAGCGCCTGAACAATACTCGGCGAGCGAGACTAGTAGGTACGGCCGCAGTGTGGCTACTCACGTGCGGTCAACCCGTTGCGGAGGAAGGTCAATCGCGATTTCACCACTGCGTCGGATGCGGCGGGGGAGCGCACAGACAACTCGTCTATCCCCCCAACAAGTTGGTCGGTGATGATCCTGCCGAGAGAAACAGGATCGGAATCGGGGAATTGCCCAGACGCTACGCCCTCGTGGCAGAGGGCAATGACCTCGTCTCGAACGCGGTCGAAGACCGACCACGCAGCGTCGCGCTCGGGTTTTGGCAGCTCCCGACTAACGCGAAACAGAAGAACCGTTTCGACAGGGTGCACATCCACAAAACGAAGCGAACGCTCCAACATCACCTCAACCCTGGCTAGGGGATCGCCGTCCGGTAGATCATCAACAACCTGGTCGACTATCTGGGGGAGCCGCTCATCGATTAGCGCCGCCAGCACAGCCTCCTTGTTCGGGAAGTACTCGTAGACAGTGGTGCGGGCAATCCCTGCCACATCGGCCAGCATCCCAATCGAGGTACCCGACAAGCCATAGCGGGCGAACGAGTCTGCGCCCGCCTCGAGGAGGGCGTTGCGGGTTCGAGTCTTGTGCTCGTCGATCGTGGGCGCGTTGATCTTGGGCATGCACCGCGATTGTAAAGCCTCTGGTGTATAGGCAGTCTTGGAGTTGACCCGCCACGGGGTGCTGCGCCGGATCCGGGGCATCCGGCGATCGTCGATCTCGCAATATCGCAAACCGGTACAATCCGCTCGACCGGTGACGATCGTCTGGAGGGATCCTGTGCCCACGACCGTTCTCATAGGCGCCCAGTGGGGCGACGAAGGCAAAGGGAAGGTGACCGACCATCTGTCGGAGTCGGCGGATGTGGTGGTCCGGTACCAGGGCGGAAACAACGCCGGCCACACGATCGTCGTTGGATCAGAGCGATTTGCACTCACGCTGATTCCGAGCGGAGTCCTCTACCCCCAGGTCACTCCGGTCATCGGCAACGGCTGCGTCATCGACCCGGCCGTTCTCGTGGCCGAGATGGCCGAGCTCGAATCCCGGGGCATCGACCCAACGCGCCTCCGTATCTCGGCAAACGCCCACCTGATCATGCCCTACCACCGCAAGCTCGACGCCGTCATGGAGAGATTCCTCGGCCAACAGCAAATCGGCACGACCAAGCGCGGGATCGGGCCGGCGTACATGGACAAGTTCTCGAGACACGGGATCCGTGTCCAGGACCTGTTCGACCCCAAGATCTTCAGACAGAAGTTGGAGGTGAACCTCAAGGACAAGAACAAGATCCTTACCAAGGTCTACAACTCGCTCCCTATGGAGGTTGAGCCCATCGCCGAGGAGTACCTCGGATACGCCGACAATCTCATCGACCACGTGACGGATACCTCGCTGCTCCTGTGGCAAGCCCAGCGCGACGGCAAGAAAATCATCTTCGAGGGGGCCCAAGGCACACTGCTCGACATCGACCATGGAACGTACCCCTTCGTTACCTCGTCGAACCCCACGGCGGGAGGAGCGACCACCGGAAGCGGAATCGGACCGAAGGCAATCGACGGCGTCATCGGCGTGGCCAAGGCATACATAACGCGGGTCGGCACCGGCCCCTTCCCCACGGAACTCCATGACGAAACCGGGGAGCGGATGGTGGAACTCGGCGGTGAGTTTGGGACCGTGACCGGGCGCCGGAGGAGGTGTGGTTGGCTCGACCTCGTCGCTCTGAAGTACGCCGTCAGGGTCAACGGCCTCACCGAGCTGGCCATGACAAAGCTCGACATCCTGTCTCACTTCGACACGCTCAAGGTGGCAGTCGCATACGACTCGTTGGGCGATCGTTTCGACGAATTCCCCCGACAGCAGCGTGTCCTGTACAACTGTCACCCTGTCTACGAGGAACTGCCGGGCTGGAACAAGGACATTTCCGAAGTGCGGGACTACGCCGACCTTCCCAAACAAGCGCAGCAATACATAGAGTTTGTTGAAGAGGCCATCGAAATACCGATCACGATGATCGGAGTCGGGCCTGCACGAGATGCGACGGTGTTGAGGGCGACATGAGGGTTCTACTGGTCGGAGGCGGCGGTCGCGAGCATGCGTTGGGATGGAAGCTGGCGCAGAGCCGGATCATTACCGACTTGATCGCGGTACCCGGGAATCCCGGGTTCGCCCAACTAGGGGCCTGCATACCGGGCATCGACATCCTCGACACCCAGGCCGTTGTCGACCTCGCCCTGGCAAACGCAATAGACCTCGTCGTCATCGGTCCCGAGGCCCCGCTCGCCGCAGGAGTGGTCGATGCGCTCACTGCGTCCGGAATCCGGGCCTACGGGCCGACCCGGGCAGGTGCCCAACTCGAGTCCTCCAAGGCATTCGCCAAAGCCATCATGCGGCGCGCCGGTGTCCCCACGGCAGATTCGCGATCATTCACGGAGGTGGACGAGGCCATCGACTACCTCGAGACCGTCCCGGGACCGTACGTCGTCAAGGCCGACGGCCTCGCCTACGGGAAGGGCGTGCTCGTCACCGAAGACCTGATCGCCGCTCAAGGCTGGGCCCGGCTCTGCATCGGCGGCGAGTTCGGCGAGGCGGGATCCACCGTGGTCATCGAGGACTTCCTGCCCGGCCAGGAGGTTTCGGTCTTTGCCATCTGCGACGGTACCCGAGCTCTGGCAATGGACACTGCTCGCGATTACAAGCGGCACCGCGACGGTAGCAAGGGCCCGAATACCGGAGGCATGGGCTGCTACTCCCCTGCCTCGAACATGCCGGACGATCTGGTGGATCGCACCCTCGAGGAGATCATTCAACCCGTGCTTGCCACGCTGGCGGAAGACGGCATCCAATACCGCGGGTTCTTGTATGCGGGCCTCGTCATCACACCCGACGGGCCCAAAGTCCTCGAGTTCAACTGCAGACTCGGGGATCCGGAGACACAGGTACTGATGACACGCCTCGATGAGGATCTTCTGGAGATTCTCGCTTCCGGAGCCGAGGGCTTCCTACCTGATGGCCCGCTGAACTGGCACGACCATGCGTCCGTAGACGTGGTGCTCACCGCAGCCGGGTATCCCGACAACGCTGAAACTGGGCGGGCCATCAGCGGCGTGAACGAGGTACGAAGCATGCCGAACGTGCACATCTTCCACGCCAACACCCGCCGTACCCCCGAGGGTCTCGTGACCGCGGGCGGGCGGGTGCTCAACATCGTGGCCACGGGCCCAACGGTTCCTGCAGCGCGTTCGCTCGCTTACGAGGCGGCCTCACACGTTCACTTCGGTGGCATTCACTACCGCCGCGACGTCGCCGATTCATGATCCCGCGCTACACGTTGCCGGAGATGTCTCGCATTTGGAGCGAGCGGCACAAGCTCGAAGTCTGGAAGGAAGTCGAGACCCTGGTGGTGGAGGCCTGGGTCGAGCAGGGAGTCGCCCCCGCCGAGGCCGCCGCCGCGGTACGCACCGCACCCGAGGTGGACCCGGATGCTTGGAAGGCACGCGAGGAAGTGACCAACCATGATGTCGCTGCCTTCGTCGACGAACTGGCCGATTCGGTGACGATGGGAGGAGAGTGGGTCCACTATGGCCTCACTTCTTCTGACATGCTCGACACCGGCCAGGGCTACATCCTCAAAGAGGCGGCGCAGTTGCTGCACCGGCGTCTCGCAGACCTGTTTGTCGTTGTCAGGGCCAAGGCCGTCGCCCACCGGGACACGGTCATGATCGGGCGCACTCACGGCATCTGGGCCGAGCCGACGACCTTTGGATTGAAGCTGGCCACATGGGCGTTCGAGCTGGACCGGGACCGTACCAGGCTCGAGGCGGCCACGGCTTCCGTCGCGGTCGGCAAGATCTCTGGAGCGGTCGGGACATATGCCCACACGCCCCCGGCCATCGAGGCCTACGTGTGTGATCGACTCGAGCTGGGCGTCGAGCCGGCATCGTCACAGATCACCCATAGGGATCGACACGCCGAGTTCCTGTCGACCGTAGCGCTGATCGGAGCCTCGCTGGAGCGGTTCGCCACCGAGATTCGTCACCTGCAACGCTCTGAGGTTGGCGAGGTCCGCGAGTCGTTCGGAAGCGGTCAGAAGGGCTCTTCGGCGATGCCGCACAAGCGAAACCCGATCGCATCGGAAAACGTCACCGGTCTCGCCCGGCTGCTGCGTTCCTACGCCTCAACCGGTTTTGAGAACGTGGCCCTATGGCACGAGCGCGATATTTCGCATTCCTCGGCCGAACGGGTCGCACTGCCGGACGCCTGCCTCGTCCTCGATTTCGCTCTGGTACGAATGACCAAGCTCATCGAGAACCTGGTGGTCGACGAGAAGCGAATGCTGCAGAATCTCGAAACCACCCGCGGCCTGGTGTTCTCGCAAGCCGTGTTGCTGGCACTCATCGAGGAACAGGGCATGACCCGTGATGAGGCATATCGCATAGTGCAAAGGAATGCGATGCGGGCATGGGACGAGGGCCTTCCGCTGCAATCGCTACTCGAGTCAGATGCAGATGTGAAACTCGAGGCAGGGCCGTTGGATCGCTGTTTCAGCACGGCGCACTTCCTGCGCAACAGTGGTGTGGTTTTCGATCGACTCGATCAGATCGACGCCTGAGCTGGAGGTACGCCCGAACCCTTTCGGCGTCCGGGACAGCAGGTCATGTACCACCGCGCAGCGCATCGACGGGTTCCAACCGACTCGCCCGCCATGACGGGTACAGACCGGCGACAAGGCCGACGATCGCCCCGGCAGGCGCCGCCAGCAGCGGGACTGCCATATCGAGAACCGGTGTCCATTCCTTACTGGCGGATACGGCAACGATGACCAGGACCCCGGCGGAGGCTCCGAGAACGCCCCCGACAAGACCCATCGCCGCCGACTCGACCAGGAACTGGGCCGCAATGTGACGACGAGCTGCACCGACGGCACGCCGCAAACCTATCTCGCCGACCCGCTCCAGCACCGAAACGAGGGTTACATTGGCTATCCCGATCGCACCGACCAATAGCGACACTCCACCGAGCACGAGGAAGAGAGTGTTGACGTCCGATTCGACACCGGAACGGACCGCCCGGGGCTCAGGGGGCACCGAGACCCGAAGTAACTCAGACTGGTCGGGCGCAAGAGCCAGCGCCGCCTGGCTCCCAATGAGTTGCGCCGCCCCGAGTTCGGTCAGGATGTGGACTTCGGCCGGAGCCTGGGTGCCAAACATGGCCCGTGCCGTCCCGTCTGGGATTATGACGCTGTCGAGAAGAGACGGCTCCCTCGCAACGTCGCCGACGATACCAATCACCGAAAGGGTGACATCGCCGACAAAGATCGCAGGCTGCTGATCGACTCTCGATATCCTCAGGCGGGCAGCCGCCCCCGGTCCCAGCACGGCGACCGCATCGTATCGCTCGTTGTGCCCGGCATCGAAGTACCGACCGGTAGCCAGAGTGCCGACGACCGCGTCAAAAAGACCGGGAGAGGTCGCCAGAACCTCCATGGCGAACTTGCTCTGCCCCGACGGGTCGTTGATCGGCACCGAACTCACCAGCTCTCCCTCGGTGTCGACCCGGGTGAGGGTGCCGGCGGCGACTACGCCGTTGAGCCGCACCATGCGGTCCTCGGCGTCCCAGGGAATGACGGAGTTGTCGTTCCTGCTCCCAAATCCGAAACCAAACTCCGAGCGATTACTCACCGAAACCGATGTCGCCGCCAGGGCGTCGAACCGGGTCACAATCTGGTTGCCTGCGGTCTCCGCCAGGCCGAGCGTTGCGACCAACGCGGCAACGCCGAGGACTGTGCCGAGCACAGTGAGGGCGGTGCGGCCCGGACGGGCCAGCATCCCCGAAGTGGCCTCCGCAAGTAGATCGCGAACCCCGAGCCGGGACCGCACGATCCGCTGCGTCGTCGCCGGCTTCACCTTCACCTCGGTCACGGCTTCCCCTCCTCGGTGAGCACGCCATCGACGATCTCGATCCGGCGCTGTGCTCTCTGGCTAATTGCCTCCTCATGAGTGATGACCAGGAGCGTCAAACCATCGGTGAGAAGTTCATCGAACAGATCGAGGATCGAAGATGTCGTCTTCGAGTCGAGGTTGCCGGTTGGTTCGTCGCACAACAACAGGGTGGGCTGGGCCGCGACCGCACGGGCGATCGCTACCCGCTGTCGCTCACCACCTGAGAGCTGGCGTGGGGTGAATTCGAGCCGGTGCTCCAAACCCACCCGCGCCAGCGCCTCTTCTGCAAGACGTCGCCGGTTTCGCCGCGGCGTTCGGTTGTACACCAGACCCGTTGTGACATTCTCGAGCACAGTGCGGTACGGCAGCAGGTGAAAAGCCTGAAAGACGAAGCCGATCTCGCTGCCTCGTAGCGAGGTGCGCAAGCCGTCGCTCAGATCGCCAACGTCCTGGCCCAACAGCTCGTAGCTCCCGGTAGTCGGGGTGTCGAGACAGCCGAGGATGTGAAGCAACGTCGACTTCCCGGATCCCGATGGGCCGAAAATGGCGAGATAGTCGCCCGCGGCGACCTCGAGCGATGCCTCTTTGACTGCCTCGACAGGTGGCGATCCGGGAAATGTTCGCGAGACCGTATCGAGTGCGACGACGGCACTCATGTCTCCGCTGGACCCTCGATAGTGGTGGTGGGCGCCGTAGGTTGCCGCAAGCCGACCACCACGCGATCCCCCTCTTCCAGCGAGCCTTCGAGGACCGTCACTTCGACCAGGCCACCGGGAGCCGACAGACCCGGTTTCACCTTCACATCTCGTGTCGTTCCGCCTTCCTCTTCCACCGTGACGATGGTGTCCCCGGAGGCTGTCGCCGAAAGCGCCGCGGCGGGAACCGCCAGCACTTCCCCGCTCGTTGAGCGGGCGGCCACCGGGATCGTGATCTTTACGTTGGTGTTGTTGAGTTCCGCCCTGACCTCGTCGGGGAGTATTTCGAGGTAGACCTCGTCGGCAGCGACACCGTCGGAGCCGGGTCGATCACCCTTGTCCTCCACCGTCCCGCCCAGTTCGATGTCGAGGCGACTCAACTCGATTCTGACCCGATGTCCTTCCTCGATGAGGTCGGCTTCGTCAACGGAAACCGCCGAGTCAATGGCCAGCCTCGATCCAGACACGTCCATCATCGAGGCTCCGGCGATGTCACCGCGGGTGACCGCCACCCGGTCGATTCGTATCGGGAATACCCTGAAGAACATGAACTCCCCATCGGGCACGGGTACACCGACCTGGCTCCAGGCGACGGCGAGGTCCTCTTTGGCGTCGTTCAAAGCCGCAAGCTCTCGGCTCGAATCCTGTGGCGGGCCGATGGCATCTGCTTCACCCTGCGCGGAGGCGAGCTGTTCCTGCCTCTTTGCGACCACAGCCTCCTTCCCGGCAACCGTCTCTTCGAGGGCTGCCATCTCCGACGTGGTCGGGGGCTCTCCGGTATCGGGGTGCGTGCCGGACTGAGCCTCGGCAAGTCTCTGTTGCGCCACTTCTAGCTCATCTCTAGCCCCAGCAAGCGCAGAAGCGGCATCGATCGCGGCCTGTTGGGCTGCCACTGCCACGGCGTTGTGCGATCTGATCGCGTTGTACGCGTCACGCGCCGCGTCGACCATCTCCTCTGCGACATCCACTTGTTGCAGCAAGGCCGGATCGGGATCAATCGGTTCATAGCCATTTGAGGTGTAGAAGACGCGCACCGCCGCCTCGGTGTCGGGTCCGTAGACGCCGTCGATCACACCCGGGTCGAAACCGAGCCGGTGCAGGGCCGTTTGCAGCTGGGCGATGTCTTCGCCTTCGTCCCCGGGCAGCACGGTGCGAAAGAGAGGCAGGTCTCCCTGGAGGGCAAAAGTCGGCCGCCCCGCCAGCTCGAAGAGGACCGAACCCTCGTCGAGTTCGTCACCGACCGCAGGCACCCAGGTGACCACCGGCGACAGCTCCGGGACGGCAAGCTGTGGAGCGGATATCGACTCGGGCTCGTCGAAACGGACGGTTCCGCGCACGACGACGTCGTTGGCAATCACAACGCTGGCGACCGGGACGGTTATCAGCGACGGTTCCGGTGGCTCTGCTTCCGATGCGACCTGCGCCGGAGACTTGATGCGGGTTCCGGCAACCCAGCCGACGACGGCGGCCGTTGTCACCGCCAGCAGTGCCAGCACGAGAATGACGCGTCGGCTCAACGCACGTCTCCGTGCTCATGCGTCACCGCAGCTTCTCCACCTCGTTCGGCGACAAGGACGCCGGACACCGTTGCCTCCCCCGATCTATCGGCGACGCCTAGGAATGCTCCTCCTTGAATGACAAGAGCCGATCCAGGTTCTCCTCGAGGAACTGCTGCTCGAGCTCTTTGTAGACCGTTTCGAACAGGTTCTGCATGTCCTGTGAACACTCCCAATCGGCCACGGCCAGCGAGAGCTCTTCGTCGATCAGTGGTTGCAGCAGTTCCGGGTCGTATTCCGGCGTCGGATACTCGAAATCGTCCTCCTCGACGCTCTCGCCCTCTTCCCCTTCCTCAATGGTGACGGTGGTCTCTACATAGAAACCTTCACCGTCTTCGCCGAACTCCTCCCATGGCCATGTGACTACTTCTTCCACTTTGGCGGTGAACTCGCCCTCGACGTACTCACCGCCGATTTCGGTGCCATAGAGATATGTATACATGGCCTCCTGATCGGGGAAGTCGTGGCCCTTCTGTGCCATACAGGTTGACCATGCCGCCTCGGCTTCGACGATGCGCGGATCGGCTTGGGCTCTAGTCCAGAATTCATCGAAGTCATCGCCGAACTCCTCCCAAAAGGCCATGTCTCCTTCGGAGTTGTAGGCCTCCTCGTAGGCCATGCTCATACAACCGTCGGGTTGCCAGTCGCGATAGGCCTCGTCGAAGAACTGCTCCTGCTCCTCGGGGGTCATTGCTTCGATCTCTTCCCAAGGCGTGTTCTCGATGATCTCCGGTTCGCCGCCGTGAAGAAGCCGGAAGTACTCCTCCTGCTCGAGCTCGTCCATGGCCTCGACTATCTCGTTGTTCGGATCATCAGCCCATGGGTCCGAACCTTCTTCGGATGCGAATTCCTCTTCCATCAGCACCTGAGTGCTGATGCCGAATCCATACTTCTTGACCCACTCCCCGTGGTCTTCCTCCTCGAATCCGAACCCGCCGCCGACCTCAACCGGCACGAAGGGGATGTACTCGAAGCCCTCGTCGGCCATGCACTCCGCGATCTGCTGCTGGATCGCCATCTCCTCCGCCCGTGCGTCTGCTTCATCCATCGGACCTGACCGGGCGCCGGGGATGAAGTCGTCAAGGCTCAACTCACCGTCTTCGCCGAGGTCAAGATCATCGATCGACGCATCTCCGGAGGCGGCAGCTGTTTCCTCCGTAGCCGCCGTATCCGAAACCTGGGCCGAGGTGTTGGTCGCGGCCGACGATTCTCCGGCCTGGTCGTTCTCGGTAGTGGTCCCCCCGCATGCGGCCACAAGCACCGCGGCTGCGGCAAGCAGCAATGAGTACCGTTTCACCAGTTCACCTCCGGTGTGTATGCCTACCAGGCTACTCGCCGTCGACCCTTGTGAAACTAGGAAGCCCCCGTAGAGCCGCGAGCCGGACGGCTACCGCGGAGCACCCCGGTGGTGCATACCTCTAGACCCCGCCCGCTTCGATTTGCTCGACTCTGTCGGCTCCGGCGCTGCCACACACGATCTCGATTGCGAGATCGTCATCGACCAAGACTGAGGCCACATCCCTGTGCAGCACGCCGTCTTCGAGGAACCTGTACAGGTTGTCGCCCGGGCAGGTTGTGCTGGCGACGTCGCGGTGCCCCCGGATCTCACCCGGCTCGATACCGAACTCCGCCGCTCCCCAGGCGAGCATGGCGACGAGAGAGGTGTACTGGTCGTCGGGAACTTCCTGACGATCGAAGTCGCCTTCACAGCAAATGAGCAGATGGCCGGTCGGGTCGTAGTCCGTACCTGTATCGCCCACCGCGTCGGTCGGTCGGCCCTCGTAGATGTTGCCCCCGGAATCAATGATGAAGTGGTAGGCCAGGTCGGGCCAGCCGAGGCTCTGGTGGAAGCTCTGGTGTTGCCGGACTCGGCCCGGGGCCGCGGCGTTGTCGTCCAGAACAACGGCCGTGTGGTGGATCGTGATGTGTTCGATGGCGTGCGCAATGAATTCGCCTGAGATAGGAAGAGCTCCCCACGCCTCCCTACAGATGACCTGCAGTCCCTGTGACCCCGGAGCCGTCGTAGTGGCACCGACGGTTGTCGTGGTGGTGGCTTCGGTGGTTGTCGTCCCGCCCGTGATCGAGGTTGAAGTCGTGGGTTGTGGCGGCGGAGGCGCGGCTGTTGGCGAAGAGGTTGTCACCACCGCCGACGGTTGCTGTTCTTGTCCCGTCGCCAACCGGGCCACTAGCCCCGCACCGCCAACGGCGGTAGCGGCAAGGATGGAACCAAGAAAGCGACGGCGAGTGATCGGAGCCACGGGGGGCATCCTACGGATTCTCGATCGCACCCATCGTGGGAGCGGATACCGATCGGTCGTCTCCGAGTATGTCGTACGCAACTCCGGGAAGCGGCTCCCCAGCCCCGATGGCGGCACTGCCGGCGGTGGGCCGGTATCTGTTGACAGCATCGACCAGCCCATTGAGACCGATGACGGTCGGATCGGCAAGCACGTCGGAAAGCTCGCTGGGGCCGGCGACGACATCAGTCGGCTGCGGAAACTGCGGAATCCCGGGCGTGGCGCCGCCCGAGTTGTGAAATGTACCGGCCCATAGCTGCGGGCCGAACGTGATCGTGGCAGTACCGGCGTCGTTGCGCGCATATTGCGGGTCACCACCGGTGCCGACGATCAGGTTGCTGCTGATGTGAACGTTGTCGTTCCCACTCGAGCCCCCAGATGAGTTGTTGCCGTTCTGAAGGCGGAAAACCGAAAAACCGCTCTGGGTCACGATTGTGTTGTTGTAGACGAGTGCCCCGTTGACCCCGCGGATCTCGACCGCCGAGTCGTCGAAGTCCGCGATCAAGTTGTTCCGTGCGACCTGGTTGACGCCCTCCCAGGCCGGAAAGGCCGGATTCCAGAACGAGGCGCCGGTGTCGCCACCAAGTTGGAGGGCGGCATTGGCTCGGATCCCTCTGATCAGGTTGCCTTCAATGAGTACGTCGGATGATCCGCCCTTGAAGAAGATCCCGTGACTGCCGGCTTGATTGTCATGGATGTCGTTGCCTATCACGACGGCGCCGGCTACTCCGACCCCGTCGATGATCGCGTTGTTGATGGCTTCGCTGACATCGTTGTTCTCGAGACAGATGGATCCCACGCCGGCACCCTGCGGATTATTCCGATTGATCTTGATCGCAGCTCCCGGCCCCCATGCCAGATCGTGGATGGTGGTGTTTGCGACGTGCACATGGTGAACGTCCGTAGCACCGGGAGCTATGTGGAGGTTGTTGCCGCCGCCGTTGCGTATGTCGATCCCGGACAGCGAGATGTACGAGCCACCTATCCGGAACTCACCGGCTCCTTCGAGATCGATGACAGGCGTCGCTCCGGGCGCTGCCACTATCTGAATCCATGCGTTCGGTGTTCCCGATTTGGTAATAGCGAGATTGCCGCCCGGACGGTGGGTCCCCGCCACCAGAACGATGTGGTCCCCGGGCTCCGCATCGGCAAAGGCCTCAGCCAGGGTTGGAGTCTGTCCCGGATTCACGATGATCTGTCGATTTGGTGCCAGTCCCGTTCCGGGGCGCACGCAGGCGCTGCCCACGGTTGAAGGAGTGGTCGGATCCAGACCCAGCGCCCTCCCGAGGAAAGAAGCCATTTCGTCGCGCCGCACTGGAGCCGACGGACAGAAGCGGGTGTTGGCAGGCGGATTGCAGCCCAGGGTGACACCGGCCTGGCGCAAGAGGTCGATATCGGCCTCGAATAGGGACCCATCGTCGTCTGTGAACCAGTCACCTCGGCCGGGGTCTGTGTAGCCGAATGCCCTCGCTAGAAACGCCGCCATCTGCTGCCGAGTCACCCGGGCGGTTGGGCAGAACCGGTCGTTGGCCGGTGGATTGCAGCCTCGGGTCACTGCTGCAGCTGCCAGGGAGTTGATGTCTGCCTCGAACAAAGACCCGTTGTCGTCGCTGAAGTAATCGGTGCGGCTCGCCGGAAGGGCCAGAGCACGAACGAGGAAAGCCGCCATCTGCTGCCGAGTCACCGAAGCGTCGGGGCAATACTCGTCGTTGATCGGCGGGTTGCAGCCCTTGGTGATTCCTTCCGCAGCGATCGCTTCGATAAACCCCTCGTGAACGTTGCCATTGTCATCCACGAAAGAACCGCCGGGCGGCAGAGCCGCCAGAGTGGCGACCGGCCCGGCCAAAGAAAAGAGCAAGGTTGCTGCGAGCAGAGAGGTCAAATGGCGGATTCGCATGCGCAGCAGTATCGCAACCACCGGGGGCTATCCGGGCTCATCGCCCGTTGCGGTATTGATCACGTGATCGGCCGTTTGCGAGAGACGCGTGTCGAGATAGGAGCGCAGCGGTTCGGCCACAGCTGTTTCATCGAGAGCGTGCTGCATACAGCTCATCCACTCTGCGGCTTCCGCCTCACCTATGGAGAACGGGAGATGCCGCATCCGCAACCGGGGATGTCCCTTGCGCTCCATGTAGAGCTGAGGCCCGCCCAACCATCCGCTGAGAAAGTCAAAGAGGTTACGGCGCGAGTTCGTGTCATCCGCAGGGTGCATCGCCCGCAGCGCAGGAGAATCGGCAGCGATGACGTCGTAGAACCTGTCGACCAACTCCCGCAGCACCTGCTCGCCCCCGAGTTCCTCGTATGGGGTGGGGGCATTGCCCCAGGGATGGCTGCCCACGGGGGGCGATTCCGGATACACAGAAGCTATCCGTCCAATTCGCCCAGGTCGGCGGCTAACAGGTCCCGCGCCGAGGAATCCACAACCTGCTCCAGCAGCTCCTGAGCCGACCGCAGGTGGCGCCCGGCCTCCTTGCGGTTGCCCGCCATCAGAGCCGCACGGGCGAGGGCCTCATGTCCGTACCCGACGTAAAAGGGGCCCAGATTGGCAGTGGAGGCCACCTCGAGAGAGCGCCGGCCGTAGTCCTCTGCGAGATCAGGGTTGCCGAGTACCGCCGCTACCCGCGACACCTGCCAGTCGCTCACCGAGAAGTTCTTGGAATCGCCGATCTGACGCCAGTGGTAGCGCGAGGCGAAAGCCGCCGTCAGCATCTCGGCATCCTCGGCGTCGGTTCTCCTCTCCTTGTCGAGAAGTTCCCAGGTTCGATTGAACAGCTCGACTGCAACCTGCCGATGGCTGGCAGCTTCGAGTGGAATCTCCGTGGTCATCGCACTCCTATCGACGTCGACAGAAATCTACCCGATTCGAGCGGAGATGTGCCCGGTTGGGCACGTGGAGACTTCGGGATTAAGCAGGGGTATCAAGTAGGTTGTACCGGCAATGAGCGACTCGAGAACCGTACCCGTTTGCTACCGGCACCCCGACCGGCAGACATACCTGTCCTGCAGCGAATGCGGACGTCACATCTGCCCTGACTGCTCCTACGATGCCCCCGTGGGACAGAAGTGCCCGGAATGTGTGCGTTCTGCCGGTGCCCAGCGTGTCGTTCAAGCTCGGAGCATCACCTCCAAGCCGTCATTCCAGACGAGCCCCGTTGTGTTTTCGCTGGTCGCTATCAACGTCGCCATCTATCTGATCGGTCTCGTATCACCGAGCACGGAACTCGAGATGCTCCGCAACTACGCGGCCTGGAGTCCTGCCATCGAGGCCGGCGAGTGGTGGCGTGGGCTCAGTGCCGCCTTCCTCCACGGCGGAACGATGCACATCATCTTCAACATGTACTTCCTCTACATCTTTGGTCCACGACTCGAGCGCCAGGTGGGATCGGTCGCCTTCTCCGGCATCTATCTTGCAAGCGCCGCCGGCGGAAGCCTGGCAACGTATCTTTTTGGCCCGGCCAACTCTCTGAGCGTTGGGGCTTCCGGTGCCCTCTTCGGGCTCTTCGGAGCCTGGCTGTATGCCGCATATCGGCAGCGCGGCTCGGCGGCCGGTAGCGCCATGTTCAATCAGCTCGGAGCAATTCTTCTTATCAATATGGCATTGCCATTGTTCATCCCGAACATTGATTGGAGGGCTCACCTGGGTGGCCTGGCCACCGGCATCGTGGTTGCCTTCCTGTGGGAACAGATCGCGGCGCGGCGTGGCAACGCAAGACAGATGCGGGCCGTGATCGCTTTTGCGGTGTTGGTCGGAATCCTGGTGTTATTGGCCACCATTTGACCCGGCGGTCGAGTGCCCTTGCCCACCCAGGTGCCTAGTCACATGGTGATCTGCCGGTCTGACGTTTAAGTCGACTAGTTCCCTGCCGATAGGCACCTATAGGCGGAGACACAAGACAGTCAAACCGCCCAACGAAGGCCGTAACGATGGACCCAGACGTGGGAGCCCACAACGAAATCGCGGACGTTGCCGGAGCAGCCGCTGAAATGCGGGCCGAGGCGGCGGAGCAACTGAAATCGGCGCGCGATCTCGCCGAGCGAGTGCGCACCGAAGCTTTGCACGAGCTCGAGGATGCTCGGGAACGGGTAGCTCGAATCGCCGAGCGCGAGGAAGAAATGGCCGAACGATGGGCCCAGCTTCTCGAGGCGGAAAACGCGCTAGCTATGGCCCGCGGCGACTCCAACAGCGCACCCACCCCCCTTGTTGCCGAAGCTGGAGCCGAGGCCGGCCGGATCATCGAGAACGCAAACGAGGAGGCGCGGCAGATCCGTGAACAGGCGATGCACCTTCTCGGAATGGCCGAAGGTGAAAAGGCCGAATCACGCGAGATCGCCCAGACGGAGACCGAAAAAGCCGCCGCAGAGGCCGAGAAGCTGCGTGAAGATGCCCAGGCTGAAGCGCAACGACTCCGCGACGAGGCCACCACAGCCGACGGCAACGAAAGCCGCTACTCGAAACGCGGCGGACGCAAGCTGCCCAGAATCGGTGACGGGGCGGCAAATCTCTTGTCCGAGATGTCCGACCTGCGAGCCAAGTCTGCCGAGGATGAGAACCGCCAGGTCGGCTAGGCGGGCGCCCACCGGCCGGAGATATCTGAGGTATGTAGGTTGTGGTTCCGTATTGGCGATCTGGGCAGGTCAGCGAGACGGGCGCCACGCATCGGAATCGGCGATCCTGCGGGAGAAGGTCGGCGGTTCGGAGAGTTGGGGCTGAGTCTTCCCGCCCCATTAGTGCCGAACTGGTACGGTCAGGGAAATGCGCCTTATCGCAGCAGAATCGTTGATCGGCGGGGCATTCTCGTTCTGTTCCGCGGACGCTCGTTTGATCAGTCTGTGGGCCTGAGTCGAACGTCGATGTCGCGATCTCATTAGCCTGTGAACGTCCAACACATCTCAGCTCTCGCCAAAAGGAGCGACCGTGACTGTTTGGTTTGAAGGCAAGAACGAGATCGACTGCAGCATTCAACAAGTGAAGCAAGCCCTCGATGATCCCGGCGAGCTCTTTGTAGCCGTCACCAGCCATATGCCAGGTATGACGAGCGTTGAGCTGGTGGAACATGGGACCGACTCTGTGACCATCAGAACCAACGAAGGCCTCATGAAACGCACCAACATCTCCAAACGCATCGAGGCGGAAAGCGTTGTCGTGGAGTTCGACGAGAAATACGAAGCCGGATCCAAGGTCGCCGCAACGTCGCACTTCGCTGAGGAATTCACCGCCAGCGACACCGGTGTGACCTATCGCCTCGTCATGAGCGACGTCGAGGCCCCCGGGTTCCTAGGCTTCTTCTACCGGAAGCTCGGCAGCTCCAACATAGGTAACGCCTTCTTGGCGGCATACAAGACCCACTTCGAGTCCCAATAGCGATCGGACAGCGCGCCGGCTTTGGGCCTCCGGAGGCCACAGCGACTGGCCCCGACACCGCTCGGCGACGTGCCGCTATGCCCTATTAGACGGCGTGGTCGTTCTCGGCCGTCGAGCGCTCCTCCGCGCCCTCGATCCGGCCAATTCTGAGCGGAACGCTTTCAACGCCATCAACTAAATCTGGAAGGACATGTCGAGAAGATGGCGGCACGGGCGCTGTTGGAGGGTCCTACTGACCCGGCATCGGCTCCTGGAGGTCTGTCGCCGGCGCCACCTGACCGGGGGAAGCGACCAGGTCGAACAGCATGGCCGCCGGCGAGTCGGCAATCCGGACCACGCTCATTTCGATCCCGTACCACTTCACGCCGCTCTTCGTCTGACTGTTGAGCCAGGCAAGGGCTTTCAGCTGGTCCTCGTGGAGAGCCGCCGAAACGAGGGCAACCGACGCTGCTCCCGATGAGGCAGCCATACCAAGCGCCCGACCGAGGTCGGAATCATCTGCCACCGCGTTCTTCGATGAGACCACAACAACATCCTCGCCGTTGTCATCCCTTCCGAGTACGCCAGTCGCGCTCTTGGTCGTGAACTGGCGAGCATCGGACAATCCTGCCTTCAAACCCAGCACGGCACCCAGCTGTTGTGAATGTGCCAGGAACCACGGTGCAAAGTCTTCGGCTCCCTGAGCCCAAACGCTCTCCGGATCCACATGTTCGAGTGTGCCGAAATCCATCATTTCCTCCCTTGAAGCCTGGGCTGCAGAAACCTGCTCCGGAACCGCGGCTGAATCGCTGTCGTCCACCGCAACACCGTCGACGTCTTCCTTCATCGCTTGCCCCACATGGGCTATCACGGGAGCAATCGGCTCTGGAGCCGGTGGAGGCTCTGGAGCCGAGGTTGCAGGCTCCTGCACTTCCTCTTGGATCTCGGCGGATGGGTACTCAGCGGGCGGAGTAGCAGGTGCGGGCACCGGCGGGGGCGCAGCCTCCTGCTCCATTGCCGTCAGATGGGCCTCGGCTTCTCCCCAGGACTGCTCCGCACCTTCGCGGGCAAGGCCGGAGAATCCATCCGTTGATCCGTTGTAGTCCTCCCACGGACTTGGTTCTTCTGCGATCGGTTCACCGCCAACGTGGACTGAGGTGAAGGTAGCGGATTCGGAGCCACTTTCATTCGTCTTTGCGGCCTCGGCGGGTTCTTCGCCGGAATCCTCCGGCTGTTCGTCTTCCGGATCGTCGCCGGAATCCGTTCCGGGTGCCGACGACAGTAGGTCGGGCACAGCATCGATCATCACAGGATCGTCAGGAGACGGTCCCGGATCCGCTTCCGGAGCCACTGAATCATCCGGGCCACCGTTCGAGCCGGGTTGAGTGACCTCGATGCGAGCAACCGATTGCTCGACCTCCATGATGCGGGCAGCATGAAGGATGTCACCACTGGTGATCTTCCCGTTCTCGCCGGATCCCACGACGGTTTCGACATCTATGACGCCGCCCTCGACGAGACGTCGGGCACGTGGGGATAGTTCCTCGAGAGCAACCTGGGACAACCCGGTGTCACCGGGCGTCGACTGCTCGTATGAACTCTTGCGGCGACGGCGTCTTCGAGCCACCGGTTCGCCTCCTCTTTGAGGGATCAATGGTGCTATTTGTATGGAATCGGAAGATCGGAGGAACCCTTGAGCGCTCTCTGCCAGGTGCTATCGAGGCCAAAACCACTCAGCAGGGAGCATCCAGCGAGCACGCGCCGTTGGCGCTGGCGGCCTGAACGCCTTCCACCCAGTGGGCTAGCACACTATCAAAATAGTCGATACCGGCATAGCCGCGGCTGAGCACCTGCAGCTTGCCGTCGATGCGAAGCAGCACGGTAGGGAATCCCATCACACCGAGTTCTCGTGCCTCAGCGAAATCGCTCCACGCTTGCGTTCGGGCCTCCTCGGAGACGAGTAGACGCATAAACTCGCCCGTGTCGACATCAAGACCGTCAAGCAACGCCGGATAGGAAGCCGGCTCAGTCACGTCGACTCCGTCGGCATAGAACGCTCGTTGGATCCGGGTAAACAGGGTCAATCCGTGCTGGGGCTGGAGTTGGCGCATAACCACTACGGCGCGTGCCGGCATTTCCGTGTCGTACGTCCAGTTCTCCCGTTTCAGGGCGACGGGGTTGAATGGTTGCCCCGTCGCTTCGGCAACCTTCTCCCAATGGTGGGCGAGGAAGCCTCGCAAATCGGCGTCGAGCGGTTGGGCGGCAGGGCCGGGACGCAGACCGCCGACGACGACCCTGAAATCAACATCGGGTCGATTGGCGATGTATTCGACTACCGGGGCCATACCCCAACACCACGAACACATCGGGTCTCCGACATAGATGACTTCGGGTCTTACGCTCACAAATCCTCCGGGACGCTGCAGCAATTCCAACGCCGGTATGGCAGCGAAGATTCCGGGGAACGCTTACGCCGCAGCAGGCAAGCCCTTGTCGCGGCACACCTCGCATGCGGCGTAGGGGCAGCGATCAACCACAGTGAAGTCGATACCGGCGTCAGCCAGCAGCTCTTCGATATTCTCGTATTCGGGACTCGAGGCATTCATGATCAGCTCCATAACCCGAACATACATGCCGGGTATGACATGAAAACGTCAGAACGGGTCTCCCTTGTTCCCTGCGGACCCGGCTCCCGTTCCTCCGGCGTAACATCCCGGCGAGGATTGGAGGCGGATGTTCGCACTCGATGACATAAGAACTGCTCGGACCCGGATCACGCCTTACGTGCGGCGCACTCCGCTGGAACGCAGCGCCACACTGAGCCGGATGCTCGGAACCAACGTCTACCTGAAGTACGAACTCTTCCAGAAGACCGGTTCTTTCAAGCCCAGGGGTGCCTTCAACACGATGTTGTCCATGACCGCCGACGACCGTGAAGCAGGCGTTGTCGGTGTGAGCGGCGGCAACTTCGCCCAGGGCATGGCTTATGCGGGCCAAACGCTCGGTGTCGACACCCTGGTGCTGATGCCAGAAACCACGCCGGCCAACTACGTGGAGGCGACACTCGGGTACGGGGCTTCAATCGAATTCGAGCCGACAATCGACACCCTTTTTGCCGCCGCCGAGCAACGTGCCGAAGCAGGACGAACCCTGATGCACCCGTTCGATCATCCGGACATGATGGCGGGTAACGGAACCATCGGTCTCGAGATCGTCGAAGACGTACCCGACGTCACCGACGTGTTCGTTAGCGTCGGCGGCGGTGGCCTGCTGTCCGGCGTGGTGACTGCAATCAACGGCCTGGTTCCGACGGCACGACTATGGGCGGTCGAGACCGAGGGCGCCGATGTGCTGGCTCGCTCCCTGACAGCAGGCGAGCAGGTTCGCATGACACCGACCTCGCGAGCGAAGACGCTTGGCTCGCCCTATGCCGCGCAGACCGCGATTGATCTTGCCGATCGGCTCGCCGCTCCGCCGATTGTCGTCTCGGACGAGGCCGCCTTTCGCTCCATGGTCACGCTCATGGAACGAGCCAAGGTCCTCCCGGAGTTGGCTGCCTCATGCACGCTGGCCGCAGCGCTCACCCTCGCCGATCGTTTTGGTCCGGACGACCGTGTCGTACTGCTGCTCTGCGGCGGCAACATCGCAACGGCCGACGTCGCCGAGATGACCGTGGCATACCAACCGGTCTGACCATCCCGTTCTTGCGTAAATGGTGCCGGTACGCCCGGCACCATTTACGCAAGAAGCTCTGGGGCCGCTATTCGACTTCGATTGCTCTCAGGAAGCGTTTCGTTCGCTCGTGGGCGGGGTTTCGTAGTACTTCGTTGGGAGGTCCTTCTTCGACGATGACACCCTCGTCCATAAAGATGACTCGGTCGGCTACCTGCAAGGCGAAACCCATCTCGTGAGTCACCACGAGCATCGTCATCCCTGCCTCGGCCAGCTCCCGCATCACGTCGAGTACCTCGCCGATCAACTCCGGGTCGAGGGCGCTGGTCGGCTCATCGAACAGCATCATGTCGGGGTTCATGCACAGCGCCCTGGCGATGGCCACCCGCTGTTGCTGACCGCCCGACAACCGCGACGGGTGCTCGTCGATCTTGTCGCTGAGACCGACGCGCTCCAACATCTCCTCGGCGATGCGGGTGGCCTCGTCGGTGGGCCGCCCAAGCACCTTACGCTGCGCTATCCGCAGGTTGCGCAGCACAGTGAGATGAGGAAACAAGTTGAACTGCTGGAACACCATGCCGATGCGGGTACGCAACCCGTCGACGTCGGCATCCTCATCTGTGATGTCCTCGCCCTCGATCAGGATCGACCCTGCCGTGGCCTCTTCTAGCCGATTGACGCAACGGAGCAAGGTAGATTTCCCGGAGCCGGAGGGCCCCAGAAGACACACGACCTCACCCTGTTGAATCGTCGTGCTGATACCGCGAAGTACCTCGAGTTCGCCGAAGTACTTGTGAAGATCCTTGATTTCGATCGGTGGAGCAGTCATCGCTTTTCCGCCTCTGCCTTGCGTTCCAGCTTTCGTACCAGGTAGGTCAATGGCAACGTGATCAACAGATACATAACCGCAACAACGGTCAGCGGCGTTGCGTTGACCTTTGCTGCCATCACGTCCCGCGCAAACTTGGTGAGCTCCTTCGACTGCGGTGTCGAACCCAGTACGAACAGCAGCGAAGTGTCCTTGATCAGAAGAACCAACTCATTGGTCAAAGGCGGGATGATTATGCGGAAGGCCTGGGGCAGGATGATGTAAGTCATCGCCGTTCCCGAAGACATGCCGAGGGAACGAGCGGCTTCCATCTGACCTCTGGGAACCGCCTGAATACCTGCCCGGATCGTCTCTGCCATGTACGCCGCAGCCACGATCCCGAGGCCGATAGCCCCCTTGCCAAGCGTCCCGCCGGGAATGCTCCACCCAAACGCGAGCGGTAGCCCGAACCCAACCAGGATGATCGTGATCAGAGCAGGTAGGCCACGGAAGAGCTCGATGTAGGCGGTGGCAAACCAGCGGTAGGGAGCAACCGAGGAGAGCTTCATCAGCGCGAGCCCCAACGCCCAGACAATGCCTAGGGCAAAAGCAAGAGCGGTGTAGATGATGGTGTTCCTGGCGCCGACCGTCACCACCTCGGGGAACATGCTCTTGATGATCTCGACGTTGAAGAAGCTCTTGCGGATCTGTTCCCAGTCCGCAAAGAAGACCATGGCGGCAACCACGAGGCCGAGTAACCCGTACATGGCACCG
Source organism: uncultured Acidimicrobiaceae bacterium (assembly GCA_947258985.1). GTDB lineage: Bacteria > Actinomycetota > Acidimicrobiia > Spongiisociales > UBA5794 > JAAETI01. The sequence goes on along the minus strand of CAMYKI010000020.1, from coordinate 16,069 downwards.
CGACCTAAACGCTGCCGCCTTCGCTGTCTGATTACCGCTTCGCTAGCCATGACCCTCCCCGGTCTTGGAAACGAGATGGGGCGACTCTACCGAGTCGCCCCATCCATTCTCATACGCAGTTGATCGTTCGATCTAGAACCAGTCGTTGTAGATCTGGTCGTAGGTGCCGTCCTCCACCAACTTGGCAAGCGCCTCGTTGACCGATTTGAGAAGATCCTCCGATCCTTCCTTCTTGACCGCGAAGCCGTAGCTTTCGTCGGTCGGATAGGTTTCGACCAGGTCAGCGTCGTTCGGATTGTTCAGGACGTATTCGGCGTTGGGGACGATGTCCTGCAGTACGCCTTCGACTTCGCCGGCTGCCAGCGCCGTGAAGATGTCGCCCGGGTTCTCGAACGAGATGATGGTGGCGCCCGGATCATTGGCATTGGCATACATCTCGCCGGTGGTTCCGGTTTGCACGCCGAGGTTCTTGCCGGCAAAGCCCGCAAGGTTGGTGATGCCCGAGTCGGCTGCCACCAGCAGCGACTGATCGGCAGTGAAGTAGGGATCCGAGAAATTGATGTTCTCGGCTCGCTCTGCGGTGATCGTGATCGACGCCGCGGCAATCTCGCACTCGCCAGATTCCATTGCCAATCCAGAAGTGATCGGATCGAAGCCGATGTTGTTCACTTCGAGGTCCCGCCCGAGTTCGTCGGCGATGGCACGCATCAACTCGATATCGAACCCGGTGAACTCGCCGTCGATCTCCATCTCCATTGGTGGGTAGGGCGCATCCGTACACAGGACAAGCGCATCGCTACCACCGCATGCAGTTGCGAAAAGCGCGGTGCTCATCAAGACGGCTAGCGCGTAGCTGAGTCTCTTCATCCCCAGTCCTCCTTTAATTCGACCGAAAGCCGAACGGCCGATGCGCCTGAGGATAGGCCGCTACCCGGCCCGGGCGACAGTCGACAAGCCTCTATTTCGCGATCTCTGCCGTTTCGGAAGCCCGCCGGGCCAGATCGAGCCAGTAGGCGCCTGTGCCCGGATGCTGCTCGGCTAGGCACCGCCACCGGGCGGCTCCGATCTCATACCACGTGGCGATATTGCCCCGAAGCTCGACATCAGTGAACCATCGCGCCTCGGGTCGACGAGCCCCAATCTCCTCACCGCTGATCGATATGAGGGAGCGCCGGAAGACAACGAGCCCGCCCCACAACGAGCAGATCCGATCGGTGAGCTCCCCGGGTTGGCCGGCGGGCCCGTACCCGTCATGACCGGGCAGACGGAGGCCCTCGTTACCCGCTAGAGACGGCGCCAACCTGTGCTGCTCGCCGATTCGGAGCAGCGCTGCGGCCGTCTCGGATGCATCGGTGCGAAGATCTGGGAAGCAGCGGCTCGCCGCGAGGAGCCACGGGACCGCCCACGGCACTATGCGGTCGGCTGCGAGAAAGCGACGGTCTTCGTAGGCCTGGGTCGCCAGGACCCCATCGTCCGCGGCCCAGGCGTCCGCCTCCGCTCTGGCAAGCGCCGCCGCAAACATGGCGACATCCCCGAGGTCGCCATCCGCAAGCCGATACCCCCAACGTCGGGCGCGCCGTTCCAGATCATCCCGGACGTCGACATCGGGAATGACCAGAGCTTCAGCGCCGGGGAGGTCCTGCCAAACGTCGAAGTTGCTCTCCGCTGACCATCGGACCGCGATGTTGGCCCAGGTAGCCGACTCCGCCGCCGCGGTATCAGCCGCCGGCGTCGTATGCATCGGGCGTTGGCTTGACCGGACGATGGATCCACAGGGGACGCCGCAGATTGCCGGGTCCGGGGCCGGGCTTGGTCATAGCCAGCCACTCCTTGTAGATCTCGTGGGACTTTGCGGTGTCCACGAAGATGTCGCCATATCGATCACCCTCCTGGGCGGCGGCGAGCCGCACCCGTTGGTGCCACGCATGCATGCCGGAGACCGGATCCGGGTGAACGGGGAACGTCAGGTTCTGGTTGACGCCGGCGTCCTGCCACCATATGCGCGAGCTGTCCGGATCATCCGACTCGAATGGGCCAATGCCCTTCTTCTGCCGCAACATCCAGCCCCCGTCCTTCTGCGAGATATCTACCAACGCAGAGGACCAGCGTTCATTGCCTTGCTCGTCATCGAGACGCCATCTTCCGAGGTGGTGAGACGCCGCTACCACGCCCGGCCTGATCCCTTCGGTCCGCCAGACCCGCATAACGAAATAGCCGATGCCGGTGCTGATTCGGATCATTTCACCCGTCTCGAAGCCGAGGGCTTCCGCGTCCTCCGGATTCATCCAGAGGGGATGACCGTGGCTGATCTCGTACAGGTATTTGGCGTTGCCGGACCGAGTGTGGATCAGGGTCGGCAGCCGGAAGATCGGAAGCAGGATCCGCTCGTTCCCCGCCATATCCATGTCACGCCAGTAGACATGGGTCTTGAGATAGGTGGGCACAGAGGCATCCTCCCAACCCCAGTCGTTGAGAGTCTGCGAATACCATTCGAGCTTCCCGCTTTCGGTGGGGAACCCGGTCTTCCCGGAACCGTCAACCTCCACGCCCCCGTCCGCCGGACGCTCATGCACCGAGTACACGTTGTTGTCGACTTCGTAGGCGCCGTACTTACGCATGAACTGCAGCGGGGTCAGATCTTCCTCGGCGGCCGTCTCGGGGAGTCCCGGCACCGAATTGTCGAACATCCAGCCGTAGTACTCGTCCACCGAAACAACCTTGTCGGGGCTACCCGGCGATTCGAACCACTTGCGGATGCCGAGGGATCCGTCGGGGTCAATACGCCACGAGAGGTCGAAGAAGAACTCCGTTTCCTCCCATACCTGGCCCGGGTTGGCGTCGTAGGTCCTCTCGTAGGTCTCGCCTCGCTTCTCGCCGGCGACCCTCAACACGGGCTGACGGAATCCAAGCCAACGCCCCGCATAGGTTGCGTAGGACTGCGTGTCATGACGCTCTGAGGCCACCCCCATCGGCAGTACATAGTCGGCGAACCAAGCCGTCTCAGACCAGGTCGGGGTCAGCGCCACATGAAGCCCGACGAGATCCTCGTCGGTGAGCACCTCGAGCCAAGAAAACCCGTCGGGATTGGTCCAGATGGGGTTGTAGACCCGGGAGAAGTAGACGTCGACCTTCCCCCGGCCCTCCTTCAGCAAATGGGGAAGCAGGATCGACATCTCGTGGTGGGCCAGCGGGTACTCCTTTGGCCAGAGCAGCTCATTCCACTTGCTGTGGGGTGGCGGCATGTTCCAGTGCTTTGGCTTGAACTTGTCCCAGGTGTTCGGTGAGGTACCGCCAACCGTGCCAACAGAACCGGTGAGCACGTGAAGGAACCAAAGGCATCGGGCACCCTGCCATCCGCCGAGGTTCCCGGAGCCGATCGAGCGCCACGTATGCGACGAGAAGCGATGCCCGGCTGCCTCGATGCCGCGGGCGATCTCGATGATCGCCGCCGGCTTGACGCCGCCTTCCTCAGCGGCGAACTCCGGCGTATAGCCCGCATAGGTGTCCTTCATCAGCTGGACGAAGGTCTCGTACGTTTGCGGCCGGTCGGAGGCTTTGGCGGCGACGGCGCCCTCCCAATCGACCCAGCGGCGCATGAAATCGTGGTCTACCGCGTCCCATTCGAGCAACAGCCGGGCAATGGCAAGCAGCATCGCCGCCTCTGTCCCCGGATATGGGGACACCCAGATGTCCGACATCGAAGCGGTGTTGGAAAGCCGGGGATCGATGGTCGCCAGCTTTGCCCCCGCCTGCATGCCTTCCATGATCCGCTGCGCGTGAGGGTTGAAATAGTGGCCGGTCTCGAGGTGCGACGACAGCAGCAGGATGAACTTGGCATTGGCGAAATCGGCGGAGGGCCGGTCGTGGCCCATCCACATGGCATAACCGGTGCGCGCTCCCGAGGAGCAGATGTTGGTGTGGCTGTTGTGGCCGTCGACACCCCACGCCTTGAGGGTCCTGTCCATGAACCCGTCTTCGCCCGGCCGACCAACGTGATACATGATCTCGTTGTGCCTGTCCTCCTGGATTGCCTTTCGCATCCGTCCGGCAATGTCATCCAGAGCTTCGTCCCAGCTCACCTCGATCCACTCTCCGGAACCACGCTTGCCAACGCGCTTCATGGGGTGAAGGATCCGCTCCGGATCGTGGACCTGGTTGATCGTTGCCGGGCCCTTGGCACAGTTGCGTCCCCGCGATCCGGGGTGGGCCGGGTTGCCCACAAATTTGGCGACATCACCGGTTTCTTTGTCCACGTACGCAAGAAGGCCACAAGCGGACTCGCAGTTGAAACAGGTTGTCGGTACCAGCTGATAGCTGTGCTTGACCTTGTTGGGCCAGGAGCGGGCGTCGTACTCCTCCCAGTTGTCCCACATCTCTGCAGGGGGGTAGGCGACCAGCTCACCGCCGGGGATCAGGCGTGGGATGTCAGTCATTGCATCTCCTTCATGCGAGCGGGACGCTCTGGCCGGCTTTCACAAAAGCGTCGTCTGCGAACCACACGCCGGCCGCAGCGGCCACCCCTCCAAGTGCCCCTACCCAGATCTCGGCACCGCCGAGGAATAGTGCCCCGAGGACGATGGGTACCACGACACCGAGCAACTGGCCGCCGATCCACCACTCCGTGGCGTAGGCGCCCCTCGTCATGTGATGGACCGCCTCCGCTATGTTGCGTGTCGGATGTTTCGTCAGGATTTCGGCAAGCGCCAACAGCCCGAGCACGGTTGCGCCCGCGACCATTGCCCAGGCGCTCGCTCGCTCAACAGTCTCGCCAATATCGACTAGCAGGGCTATGTAGAGGCCGGCACCCCCACCGGCGGCAAAGGCTCCGGCAACCATGTGCCACAGAAGCGTCGGCGACTGCCACAGATCTCGTCCTTCGGCCTGAGCGAAGAGGAACGCCGTGTAGCCGGCGACGCCCACCCCGAGCACCGCTGCAATCCAGACCAGGATCTCCAGTGGGCCTTCGACCCCGGCGACCCCGAGCAGGAACCATGCAGCGAGCGAGGCACCATATGCGGAGAGAATCCAGGCACCCTTCACGAGCCAGGAACTCGGGTTTCCCTTGGTAAGCAGGTAGTAGAACCGATCAGGCCGCTTGAGATCCCAGACCAGGAGACCACCGGTCAGCGCCAGGAAGATGCCCGCCACGAGCGGCGTCCCCCATTTCGCCCAGTCGCTGGTGAGGTCGGCTCCGAGCAGCAGAGCAAGAGCCAGCGCGATGGTAAGCCCTGCCGAAATGCCCTTGGTGAGGAAGTAGCTCGATACCCGCCAGCCCCACGGCATCGGCGTTGCCTTGCCGTAGACCAACCGGGGAGGAGAGTTGCCTTCCGTCACGACCGCGGGTGGCCGATTGGGGGTGACGGAGGCCGACTCCGACGTTACCGAAGGCGGAGTCAGGTCGACCGCCAGCCAGGAGGATGCCGGATCGCGCCAGATGCCGCCGTCACCGGGATCCACGGATCCAAGCGGGTCGAGGTTGGCTGACTCCGCACCCTTGTACCAGAGGTTCGGCTTGGTCCCCTGCTCGACGGCCCGCTGTTGCAGGCTGTCCGTGGCCACCATCTTTGAGATCTTGCTGTCGGGATTGTCGAGGTCGCCGGCGATGATGGCTTGCTCGGGGCAAACCACGACACATGCCGGCTGCAATCCAACTTCAACACGGTGAACGCAGTAGTTGCACTTCTGGGCGGTGTGCTCTTCCGGATCGATATAGAGGGCGTCGTACGGGCAGGCCTGCATGCAGCTCTTGCAGCCGATACAGATGTCCGTGTCGAAATCGACAATTCCGTCGTCGCGGGTGCGCAGGGCCGACGTTGGGCAGATGCTGACACATGGCGCATCCTCGCAGTGATTGCACCGCATCACGGAGAAGAAGCGCTTCGTGTCGGGCCAGGACCCCTTCTCGATGTATTTGACCCAGGTGCGATCTACACCGAGAGGCACGTTGTGCTCGGTCTTGCAGGCGACCGTGCATGCATGACAACCGATACAGCTCGTCTGGTCTATGACGAATCCGTAATTCAGGTTCCCGCTCCCTCCTGATCTCAGGCCACCAAGTTAGCGGTGGCCGACTACGTCCCGGCTATCCCTTTTCGACAATGAAGTGGAACTCGTCGTTCTCCTCAAACTGCTCTTTGAGGGCGTGGCCCATATCCTTTGCCCATGCCGGAATGTCCGAGAGTGCCCCCGGTCGGATGCGATGACCTCGAGGGTTTGCCCCGATGCGAGGGGCTTGATTGCCTGGCTGGTCTTGATCATGGGCATGGGGCACTGCGGACCCCTTGCATCAACGGTTGCATCTGCCATTTCTATCCCGCCGCATGGGAGCCTGCCGCCCAATGTCAGTTCGGTCTCAGCTCCGATCACTAGCCGGCGCCCGACAACGAGCCCACACACCACATGCTCCGCAGTCTCCCTAGGAGCCTGCCGCCCAATGTCAGTTCGGCTCAGCTCCGATCACTAGCCGGCGCCCGACAACGAGCCCACACACCACATGCTCCGCAGTCTCCCTAGGAGCCTGCCGACCAGTGTCAGTTCGGCTCAGCTCCGATCACTAGCCGGCGCCCGACAACGAGCCCACACACCACATGGTCGGCAGTCTCCCTAAATGAACAGGCCTATTTCGGCGTGCTTCATCATGCTGATCGCCGAGCCGGCTCCGGCGGGTGCGCCGAGGCCGGGGATCAGGTCGGCGGCGGCAAGGCCCTTAATCACCTTGGCGCCCATGCCGCCGAAGTTCATCGTCGACAGACCGAGCTTGTCCGGCGAACCCTTCGTAAAATTCCGAGCCGCTGTCAAACGATTCTCGGAATTTGCCATCGCAGCCATCGGGCCGCAATATGTGCACATGAGTTCCGTCGAAAACGAGATGATCCGGTTGCACGCACACGTGTGCAAGGGCCTGGCCGATCCCAAGCGACTGATGATCATCGATGCGCTGCGCGACGGCGAGGTCACGGTCACCGACCTCGTCGACGCCCTCGAGATACCCCAAGCCAACGTCTCTCAGCACCTTGCAGTACTCCGCGACAAGGGTCTCGTCGAGTCGCGCCGCGACGGGCAATGGGCCTACTACTCGCTCACTTCGGCCAAGATCGTCCAGGCGGTCGACCTACTCCGCCAGGTGATGCACGATCAGCTCGATCCGGCGGAGATCTAGCACCCCTTAGCTGGGCCCCTCGCAACTCCTTGTGTCGCAGCGGCACCGCGTCCTAATGCGCATTCACCGTTGTGCATGTAACTTCAGAGGGAGAAGTACCCATGAGCGGACCGATTTCGTCGCATCCGTCGTGGATCATCTAGGGAGTCTCCCGGCGAGTACGGCACCATCCGGCTGATCAACCTCGGCCGCAAGGAGGCAGACGCCGAGGAGATCTCTGAACTCGACGTCGGGCGCAACGAGTGCGCCCTATCAAAGTAGCGACCGTAGACCCAGCCGGCTGCTAGCTCACCGGGCCGGCCGGCGGTTCGCTCGTCGGGGACCAAGCAGCGTCGACGGCGTCGATCGCGTTCTGCTTCTTGCGCCGCTGCATGGCGGCAAAGCCCAGACCGGCCACTATCACGATGGCAACGATCGCTCCTATCAGAATCAGCGATATCGCTCCCGCCTTGGTTGTCGACACCGCTTCGTACGTCGTGCCCTCATCGGCAACGTCCACGTTCCAGATCAGAGTGCTCCCATTGATCGAATCTGCGTTGTGGCTCTCGATCGTGCCCGGGAGGGTCAGCCGGAAGCGAATCTCGAAGAGATCCTCAAAAAGCGTTGCGGGATCCAACCCTGACATGAGGTCATCGCCCCCCGACTCGCCGACCGCACCTGTCAGCTGTTCGTCGATCCCGGAGACATCGGCCTGGAACCGGAAGGTGTCGCCGTCGCGAGTTAGTGAGAAGTCGCTGAGGAAGTCGGTGCCGGCCCCGCCACCCTGCTCCTGGTTGAGTTCCGCAAGCTTCTGATTGAGTTCGTCGAAGTCGCTGAACTCCGTGGAGATCCGAACTCCCTCGAAGCCGTCTTCGATGACCTCTTCTGCTTTCCAACCTTCTGGAGCATCGGCAAGGCCCTCGGTAATGTCGAACCCTTCTCCGCCCCCTTCCTCCATGAGTTGCTGGAACTGCTCATCAAACCCGATAAAGAGGGCAAACGTTCCGGATTCATCGGCGTTGACATCGATACCGACATCAAACCGGATCGTGCAGGCCGACAAGAGCAGGACGAGAACTGCAAACAGAGGGACGTAGCGCTTCACTTGGGTGCTCCCGGGTGGATCTATCGCCCATTATCGACGCTACCTCCGCGTATCTTGATCATTCGGCGCTACGGGCTTGGTATCGATACTGTGTGTTCATGAACGCAACGATTGGTGTCATCGTCGCCGGCGGCACCGGCAGTCGCATGGGAACCGACAAGGCAATGGTGCAACTTGGGGGCCGACCTCTCGTCGAACGTGTGGGTGCTGCTCTTGGCTCGGTCGGGCTTCCGGTGGTCGTCTCCGGCAGGGAGGAAGCCTTCGCAGGCTATGAAGCGGTCCCCGACGCTGCGGGGTTTGAAGGTGGCGGGCCGGCACTCGGCTTGCTGTCCGTATTTCGCCGGTACCCCGACGCCGATCTGTTCCTCGTCGCGGTCGACCAACCACTCCTCCGACCGGCGACCGCCGAGCACCTGTTTCAGTTGCCCGGCGACGCCGTCATGCCTGCCGTTGGGGAGCATCCGCAGGTCACGTGTGCCCTCTATCGCAAGGCGTGCCGAGAACCGCTGGAGATCATGCTGTCTACCGGGGAGTTCAAGCTGCGCCGGCTGCTGCCCCGGGTCGCTACGACGCTGGTACCCGAAGCCGAGTGGGCCACTTGGGGAGAGGACGGCCGGTCGTGGCTGAGCCTCGACACGCCGCAGGCCGTCCAGGCCGCAGAAGCTCTACTCTGAGTCCATGACTGAACCCAGCATCCCCACCTCAGACGTGGTTTCCGTTGAGTTTGCCGACCATGTCGCCGTCGTCTGGCTCGATCGACCCGGCAAGAGGAACGCTCTCGCCCCCGAATTCTGGATCGAGTTCCCCGACGTCCTCGAGGCGTTGGGCAATGCGGAAGAAGTTCGTGCGATCGTGATCGCCGGTCGGGGCCCGTCGTTCACGGTAGGCCTCGACTTGATGGCCTTCGGACCGGCCGTGATGGCGGGGGATATTGCCGCCATCACCGGCGAAACCTCTCCTTCGGACGTCGCCAAGCGACTCAATACCTACAAGCAGATCAAGTTGATGCAGCACACCTTCTCTTCGATCGCAGACAATCCCAAACCGGTGATCGCCGCCATCCACGGGCATTGCATCGGGGCCGGTGTCGACCTGGCGACGGCATGCGACATCAGGCTGGCTGCCGCAGACGCAGTGTTCTCGGTGCGGGAAACCAAGATCGCGATGGTTGCCGACGTCGGAACTCTGCAACGACTCCCGTCCATCATCGATCCGGGCAGGGTCGCGGAGCTCGTCTATACGGGACGCGACTGGACGGCTGCGGAGGCCCTGGAGATGGGATTTGTCGGTTCGGTTCACGACGATGCCGCCAGCGTGCTCGAAGCCGCCGTCGACCTTGCCATGCAGATTGCACAGAACTCACCGCTAGCGGTTCAGGGGAGCAAGGCTGTGCTGAACGCATCCCGCCGGGCAAAGGTGCACGAGGACTTGGATCGCGTGGCACTGTGGAACGCGGCGTTTTTGTACTCAGACGACCTGGCGGAGGCGATACAGGCCTTCCTCGAGAAGCGGCCGCCGGAGTACAAAGGGCAGTAGCTGTCGTGGTTCGGGGCCTTCGACGGCACGCTCGGAAGAAGCAAAGACACTTAGGATCGGCACCAATGGGCAATCTCGACAGACTCGAGAAGATCATCGCCCTGCTGCCCGAAACGGAGCGAGTCGACATCGAGCAGTGGGGTGGACATCCGAGCTACCGGGTCAAGGGCAAGAACTTCGTCTTCAGCAATCTTGCGGGGACCTCACTGTCACTCAAGCTCCCTGTTGAAGAAGCCAGAGCGGTGGTAGCGACCGACGAGACAGCCGGCCCGACCGGATACGGGTTGGGGAATCACGGCTGGATCGACTTCAGCCTCTCCCTCTCAGCCGATGCAGCGCGTTGGCAGGTCGTGCAGGAATGGGTCGTTACCTCCTACACGCTGGTCGCCCCAAGACGTCTGGCAGAAGAAGTGCTGGATCGTCTAGGGGACTTCGCCTAGCCGTCGGCGCGACGATCGAGCTCCTGGCGGAGTTGGCCGATGCGGGATCGCAATTCGTCGGCGCCGCCGCCCGCTTCGATCTGCTGATTGATTCCGATGGCATCCGAAGCGGCGGAAATCTCGAGGCCGCTACCTCCGTGCTGGCCGACGACATCGATCCGGGATCCTTCGATCGCCTCCAGACGCTCTTCTAGCGAGTGCAGTTCGGTTTTGATTTCGGCGGTGGAACGCTCATCGCCGATCGAATCTGCCAGGGATGCTGCCTTGGCACGCAGCTCCTCACGTCGACTCTCGAGGGTTGCCCGTTCTTCATAGGCGTCGGCAGGCAACTCGTAGAGCTTGCTCGAGATCTCCGACATCTCGCTAAAGACGTTGTCGAGATCGCTCATGGTGCTCCCTCCATCATGGCGTTCGCGGCGGGAACGCCCCGCCGCGTGGGGCGATGCTAGCCGTCATCACCCCGGTGGTGCCGGAAGGGATGTACCTGCCTAGATCTCAGAACCGGGCGAGGCCGCCCCTGCAAGCAGCGCTGAAACGAGTATGCCCATTGGCAACGTAGCCCAATACGACAGGCCCAGATCGAGATTGCCCAGGAATAGCATCAACAGCCAGGTGGCCGGGAAGGTCGCCACGAGGAAGATGACCGAAGTCCACAGCAGCACACGAATCACAAAAACCCCTTCTATCGAGTTGCCGCAATCCTAGGTCTCAGACCTGAGAACTCGATACCAACCGCATCGTCGGTCCAGCTCGACGTTGCGCGTTGTCAACTAGAAACGACTGAGACCGCCCGTAGGGCGGTCTCAGTGGTGTTTCCGGAATTGGGTCTACCTAGCTAATGACCTTGGCACGCAGCGTGGCGTACTCCTCATCGCTGATGACACCCGACTCCTTGAGGTTGGCGAGCTTTGCCAACTCGTCGGCCGGCGACGCTGAGGTGCCGGCAGCCTGCTGGATGTAGGAACGGCGTGCATCTTCTGCGGCCACCGCATCGTTCACGTTGCGCTGGGCCATGTTGTCGCCACGGGCGATCAAATACACGAGGACACCAAGCCACGGGATGATGATCACAAATATGACCCACAATGCCTTCGCCCAACCGTTCAAATCATCACTGCGGAAGATGTCCGCAACCACGGAGATCAATACCCAGATCCACGCGAGGAACAGGAAGAAGACAAGCATGGACCACAAAACATCAAGTACTGGCATAAATTCTTACCTCTTTCGACTTTCGTACGGCTAGAAACAATAGCACCATGGCAGGCTCGCTGTCTCACCCGGACCGGGTGGTTCGCCCTGTAATTGCTGACCCTGGGAGCCTCAGGGGGTTCCTCTCAATCTGCGACGGTTCCGACTCCACCAAAACCAGGAAATGCCACCGAGGGGCACGAGGAGCACCCAGCTGAAGAGCCGGTAGATGATCGCCGCGGCGGCAATCTGCCCCGCGAGATCCGTATTGCTCTCTGCTGTGAGCAGGGCCACGTAGGCGGCTTCGGCAACCCCGAGTCCGGAAGGCGTAATCGGAACCGATGTCAGCAACTGCACGAGAGCAAACGCGGCCAGCAGCGCAATCCAGTCGAGCTGGTCCGCCCCGACTCCCACGACTCTCACGGACACAACGAGGATGGCAAACAGCGCAGCCTGTGCAGCCGCTGCAGCGGCTGCTGCTAGATGAGTGCGCGTCCGTACAACGTCGCCGGTCTTGTCACGGAAGTGGGCGGCACGGTCGGCCAAATCGGCGGCTAGCGTTCCCGGAGTCTTGATCCGAAACCACCCGGCAACCCGATGTGACGCCGTTCCCGCGGCGTGGCCCAACCGTCGTGCCGTCTTCTCGGAGCGCAGCAGGAGGAAGATCAGGAATACTCCGCCTACAAGGATTCCGGCAGCGATGATGGCGATCGTTTCGAGTTCCGCGTCGGATCGGCCGAACCCCAGAAACACGAGGGCAGCCACAACCGGCAGCGCGACCTTGGCAAAGGTGCCGTACAGGAACACCAGGAGCACCGACGCGCTGGTCTGGGTGCTGGAATACCCCCAGCTGCGGAACATGGCATACCGGGCGACCATGTCGGATGGCCCGGGAACGACGCTGGCAGCGGCCGCCGGGGCAAGGAAACCGGGGAGCGCCAGCGGCCAACGAAGCTTGGGAGTCGCCGCCATCAGCAGCAGCGGCTCGATAGCGATCCGCACGATTGCCACCCCGACAAGCAGCGCCCAGTCACCCATGTCGAGGCCCCTCATCGCCTCGACAACATCGTCCCAAGACACCAACCGGGTGAACAGCAGCCACAAGACAACGGCCACAATGACAAGACCGCCAATCCGGATCAGGATGTCACGCTTGGTGGTTCCCGTGACTGGTTGCGGGTCTGGTTGGTCGCTCATTTCCACCCGTTCTCAACAATCAGCCAGCCGACAACGAAGGCGGCACCGTTGATGGCCCAATGGGCAAGGACGGGAGCGACGACGCTGCCGCTACGGAACCGCAGCCAGCAAAACACAATGCCGACGCCCGCCGTAACGATGACCTGGACCGTGACCGATAGCGCTCCGAGGAGCCCAGATGCCAGACCCGGCACCGTAGTTGTCTCCAGCGCCTCGATGCCGGGTAGAACATGCCAAAGACCGAACAGGGCAGAGGAGATCAGCGCCGCTCGAAGCGGCGAGAACCAGGCAAGGAGCACTCCAAAGAGCACACCCCGAAAGGCAAGCTCTTCGCCGAGGGCCGTCCCGATCGGGATGCGCAGAAGCGCCTCGTACAACATCTCTCCGAGCTCCACCCCGATGAATCGATCGTCGCCGAGGAATTCACGCAGCGGTGGAATGAGAGCTGCGATGACGACACCGGCGGTCACCACGAAGAAGACGATGCCGCCGAGGCGCGTCCCTGCGCCCAATGAGGCTCGACCGAGACCAAGACTGCTCCAGCCGGCCCCCGCCCGGCGGGCCAGCACGAGAAGGACGACCATGCCGGAGATGGCGACGGGAACGGCCCCCAGATCAGGGATCACCAGGTTTGCAAGGAGGTTCCAGCAGAACAGGACGGCGACGATCAGGATCTCGTAGGTGGGGGCTCGATCCGGTTTGCTCTTCGGTTCGGTCGTCCAGACGGACTTCCGCCGGCGGTCGTTGGATAGCTCAGCAGTCACTCACCGGAGCTTAGAGCCTGGTTGGATTTCATCGAGTCAGGGTCGGAGCTAGCCGCCCGTCGTCTCAGCCAGAGAATCTTGGTCCACCGCAGTAGCCACCCTGGTCACGTACCAGAGATACCCACCGAGCCCGGCGCCAATGATGATGATGCTGGCAACGCTCAAACCGACGAGCCACCAGATCCCGACCGCAATCACCAATCCGGCAACCGCGAAAGCGTCACGATGAGTGGCGACGAACTGATCGAAGCCCGGAGGCTCGCTTCCGGGGTACCGGCCCATCTGCCCGGCATTGCCTAGGGCCGTAAGCCATCGAGGCCGACCGACAACGTGTGCCGACACCCCGACCACGCCGGCAACCACGATGTAGATGAGCGAAACACTCCGGAGTTGGGCGAAGACCGCCTCAAACAACACATCCACAGCCGCCCGCTGGCTCTGACCACGGATCGCAACGTCAACGGCGGCGAGCACACTGCTCTGGACGACCCAGGCGACGAGCACCGCGACGACGCTGCCGAACGCCATCTGAACCAGGCTTCGCCGGCGGTCGGCCGAGAGTACGAAGGCTGCAATCGTCAACGCCACGGCCAGAACAGCCACCGCTAACACGAGACGGTCGAGGATGCGGGCCAGCGACTGCCAACCCTCGAGCTTGTCCTCGCTCATGATGGTGACTTCACCAAAACCATCTGGAAGCACACTGCCGAGAGCACTACCCAGAGTGACGACCATCTCGCTCCGCGGGTCGTCATATGTGATGTCCGGGACGTCAACCGGGCCGACGATTGCGGGCAACGAATCCGCGTCAAGCAAGTAGGCAATGCTGGCAGCGACCAGGGGAAGCACGTTCCATCTCACTTCCCCGTCGACCACAGAGACGTTCGGCAGGTCTTCGAAGTCATCTCTGATGAGGGCCACGGCTCCCCGGTGGGCGTAGGCAAGCGCATCCGGGAGGGTCTCTTGGAAGGTATCGGAACGCACCAGGTCATCCACGCCCTCTTCGATGGTCTCGTTAACGGGCGCGGCTATCGGTGCCGCCAGATCGGCCAGTCGGAAGAGATCGAGACGCCCGAAAAAGGCCTCCGCTGAGGGCGACAGATCGAGTGCGTCGGCCAGCGAATCACTGAGATACGTATCGATCGCACCAAGGCCCTCTTCGAGACGACTCTCCATATCGAATGCGGTGACTACCTGTTCGGAGATCGCATCACCCAGGACCGTGGCGACTTCCTCGCTCGACAGGGAGGTTTCGACGACTTCCATGAACGAATCCGTGTCAAACAGAGTGGATCGCACCCACCAACCCACCAGCGACACAACCACACCCAGCGAGGCCAGAATGATGAGGATCATCGCCGCCACCGGGCGGACATTCGACCGCTCTTTGCCAACCGGGACGACACCGTCTGTTGTCGGGAATTCACCCATTGTCGACTGCTTCGAGGGGGATCCGGGGTTCAATCCCAACATAGCAATGAACCCCCGGGCCGCAACGGTCGGACCAGACTTCGGTGCCGCAGCAGCGGGACCAGCGCTATTCTCACCATGTTGTATCCCCAGAAGGAGCGCTCATGGAATTCGGCCCGCTACAGCTGTTCGTTATTGGTTTCACCGACCCTCAACTCGACGGAAGGGTTCTCGCAGCACTCGGAGATGCCAGTAATGCCGGGTTGATCAGGGTTGTCGACGTACTCGGCGTCTACAAAGACGAAGAAGGCAATGTTCTCGCCGCCGAAGGTACCGATCTAACCGAGGATGAGGCCATCACCTACGGGGCCTGGGTTGGTGCCCTCATCGGTCTCGGATCCGGTGGTGAAGCCGGAGCCGAAATGGGTGCCATTGTGGGCGGCATCAGCGCGGCCGAAGAATACGAATACGGTCTGGACGAGGAAGCCCTTGCAACGATCGCCGACGACATTCCTCCCGGCGGCGCCGGTCTGATGCTGGTCATTGAGCACCGTTGGATGATCCCGCTACGTGACGCGGTGCGCTCGCAGGGTGGCATCGTCATCGCCCAGGACTTCCTCAACCCGGAGTCCTTGATAGCGTTTGGCGCCGACGTCGCCCTCGAGGACTAACTCCGCTCGACAACGAGATCCAATTTACAGAGAAAGGCCCAACCTATGCCCCCACGTAGACGATCGATGCGTCGCACAGCACGACGCACCTCACGGCGTACGAGCCGAAGGACGGATCGCCGCCAGGACATGCTGTATTCGGCGGCGGAGCCAGCCCCGGCCCCGGCACCGGCACCCGCACCGGCTCCAGCACCCGCACCCGCACCGGCGGTGGATCCCTATGTGGAGCTCAAGAAGCTGGGTGAACTGCACGCCCAGGGAATCCTCACCGACGAGGAGTTCGCCGCTCAGAAGGCCAAGATTCTCGGAAGCTAAGACGGTCCTCGACAACGTGCCGCCTGGCTGGACTTCGCCGTCGAAACACAATGCGAGCAGCCCTCCCACTACGGGAGGGCTGCTCCGCGGAAGGCCAGGCAAAACCCAACGTTTTGGTGATGCCTAGGAACCTGCTGAACAATGTCAGTTTGGCCTCACAGCCTCGTCTGTGATCGGGCGTTCTTTGTGCCGAGGGAGTCTGCACGTCATTTGTTCAGCAGTCACCTAGTTGTAGTGCTTCAACTCGGCCCAAACGTCGCCAAGCTGGCGGGCCGGATCGAGGCACAAGAACAAGGGAGCAC
>CAMYKI010000019.1:40366-81292 GCA_947258985.1 uncultured Acidimicrobiaceae bacterium | reverse complement strand
CCACCGGTCGATCGCATAGATGAGTGCAACCAGGATCGATGAGATGGCCGTGAACAGCAGCTCCCCTACGAACCCAGCAACCATGTGAATGCGGGAAAGAACGGGGTAGAACATGTTGACGCCGTAGGAGCCCAACAGCCCGCCTACGACTGCGGCCAGGACCAGCATCCAGAAACCACGGCGAGCATTCACCTGGGTCCGCATGAAGCGGAGCCCGAACACCGGGGCCAACCATGCTGCCAACGGTACGTCCGACCGGAGTCCGCCGAGAGCGCTGAGCCCGGCAAAAACCCCGAGCAGAATCCAGCTCCTCCTGTCGAGTTGCGGCCAACGCATCACGGCACCCCCTTATGCGTTCACACCGCGTGGCGACGCCAATCGATGGCCGTGGATCGACTAGAACTCGTCTTGAATGCGGTTCGGAGACGCGCACCTGAGTGGCACCGGCGTCGCCGTATTGTCGCCACCTTCAGTTACTCCGAGCATCGCACAACTGGCGGTGGGTGACTAGTGCCAGGAGGACCCAATCTTTGGGTTGACTAGATTCACCGGCGTGCCACATCTCAAGCCGCAGGAGTTGCTTGCCTACCTCGACCAACTCGGCATCGCCCACAAGACCATCGAGCATCCGCCCGTCTACACGGTTGACGAAGCGAAGAAGCTGCGAGGCACGCTGCCCGGGGCGAACTGCAAGAGTCTCTTTCTCAAGAACAAGAAGGGCCGGGTGTGGTTGGTGGTGGTCGGCGAGGATCGCCGCGTCGACCTGGCCAAGCTGGCTGATGCGCTTGGATCCAACCGGCTTTCCTTTGCCAGCCCTGAGCGCCTCGAGCGACACCTCGGTGTGATCCCCGGTGCGGTAAGCCCGCTGGCAGCCGTCAACGACCGTGCGGGTCTCGTGACCGTGGCGCTGGCTGCAGAAGTCCTCGAACACGATGTGCTCAACTTCCATCCGCTGGTCAACGATCAGACAACGGCCATGTCGGCCGCCGACTTCCTGCGTTTTCTGCGTGACACAGGTCACGAGCCGCTAGTGCTCGCCGCCGCCGACGTATAGGCTCACCCCGTCGCGGGAGGAGGCATCTTGGCGATCAACGAACGCACCGTCATGCGACTGCAGTGGAAGATGCACAAGCTGATGTGGAACCTCAGCGGCGGACGCCTTGGCCGCAAGGTAAACGGCATGCCGGTAGTCGAGGTGGTTGCCATCGGGCACAAGTCAGGCCAACCGCGGCAGATCCTCATTTTTTCCATCGACGATGGAGGAGTTCCGGCCATAGTGGGTACCAACGCCGGCAAGGATGTGGACCCAGCGTGGGCCAAGAATCTCCGTTCAAACCCACAGGCAAGGGCCCGCTGGGACGGAGTCTGGCAAGACATCAGCGCCGTAGAGCTCGAGGGTGACGATCACGAGCGGGTCTGGCAACTGGCCGTTGACACGTTCCCCGGGTACGGGGAATATCGAACCCGACTGACTCGGCCGGTTCCGATATTCCGGCTGGAGCCTGCTCGGTAGCCGACCCGGTCATCGGTGGTGCCCAGGTTCGGCCAATCGAGGCGTATTGCTTTCCAAGTCGTGAGGAGAGGCGTATCTTGGGGGTAGGGGAATAGGACAAGAGGTGGGGATCAGAGTGATGCGACTAGCGCGATCCGCTATGCGGCTGACCGTGTTGTTAGTTTCGCTGACGACGGCGGCGGCATCGGTTGGCACGGATTCGTCCACGTCAGCTCTGCCCGCGCAAGAGCTGTATCCGATGGCGTTCCCAATCGACGGCCCCCACTCATTCACCGATACCTTCGGTGCCCCTCGTGAAGGCAACCGGTTGCACGAGGGCATCGACATCTTTGCCGAGAAGATGACGCCGGTCGTAGCCGTCGCCGACGGAACGGTGGTCACGGCGACGATCGGCGACCGCGCCGGGCGCTACATCGTCCTCGAGCACACCGACGGCTGGCAGTCGTACTACATCCATCTCAACAACGACAGCCCCGGGAGTGACGACGGTCTGCTCAACGAACCGGTGGCGGGGATCTCCGTGGGTGCGAAGGTCCGGGCGGGTGACCTGCTCGACTATGTGGGTGACAGTGGAAACGCCGAAGAAACGCCATCGCACCTCCATTTCGAGCTGCACTCGCCGGACGGTCGGGTCGTCAATCCGTATCCCCATCTGCTTGCGGCGAGCGGGGCACCGGTTGCTCAGGTCGAAGATGCACTGGTGCTCGCTTACGGGTCGTTGCCAGAGATGAACGCAACGGCGGTCGTAGGTCAGGTCGACCCCGGCGGTGGGTTCGCCGCCGGGATCTGGACGCACAATGACGTTGCCTATCTCGGCACCTGGGGTCGAGCCCAAGCCTGCCCGGTGTCTGGAGTGCGCCTGATCGATATCTCCGATCCCGCTTCGCCGATGGTGACGGGGGCGATAGCCACCGGCGACGAGTATCCGGAGACGGATACCGACAGCGTGTGGGCCGGGGCTATCGACACAGAAGCCTTTGCCGGCGACATCGCGGTCGTAGCTGTGAGTCTTTGCGACAACGGCGAATCAAACCGATTCCGTGATGCTTTCCGTGGTCTGGCTCTTTACGACACGTCAGATCCGGCTACGCCGATACTGCTCGGCACGTATCACACCGGGAATCGAACCCAGGGGGTTCACGAGATAGATGTCGTCAGCCGACCCGACGGAAGCGTTCTGGTCGCTGCCACGGTCATGCAGTCTTATCTCCACACCGAAGGTGAACTGGGGGACGTCAGGCTCGTCGACATAACCGACCCCACCAATCCCCGCGAGGTCGCCGACTGGGATTACCGCGAATCCGTGGTACCAATCAACGAGATGCCGCCGGACGTTGATGAGGAGCAATACCACGCTCACGGAGTCGACTTTGCCGGCAGCGGTCTCAGGCTCTGGGTTGCCGTATGGGATGGTGGAGTGGTCCTACTCGATATCGATGACCCCGCCCGACCGGCTATCAGTGACTCGATTGAAGCTGTCGCCAGTGCCGAAGGAAATGTGCACTCGGTGATTTCAGCCCCCGAATTCGGATTGATGGTGATCAGTTCGGAGGATCTGTACCCGACTGCCGGCGGAGTCCATGCCGACGGCTGGGGGGAGCAGCTGATCCTGGATCTTGCCGGCGAACCACTGAGCACGTTCCGGCCCGGTGACAGCGACGCCGATTCCGAGAGCACGATTCCCTTGGACGGCTATCACACAGCGCACAACGCTCAGCTAGTCGACCAGCGCTTGTACTCGTCTTGGTATTCAAGCGGGGTCAGGATCGTTGATCTCTCCGACGCGGTGAATCCGGCCGAGATCGGATACTTCGTGCCCCCGCCGACGGCGGATCCTCAGGGCTATTGGATCGCACCCGATGGGACCGTACTGATTCCAATGGTGTGGGACGTCAGGGTCGTTGACGATCTGCTCTATGTGAGCGACATGAACACAGGTCTCTGGATTGTCCGCTACACGGGCGACGACCCGCTCGGCCCCGAGACCTACTGACGTTCAGATAGCGCTCAGCCCGTGCATCGTCCCCCGCAGGGCGGGGTAGAGAGTTCGGTACATCGGGTATAGCTCCTCGTAGCGAGCCGCGTTCGGCCCGGGGCTCGTCGGCGGGTCGAGTCGCAGCCACTCCCGCGACGCGTCGGCGGCGTCGTCGTACCAACCGGCCCCTACCGCAGCCAGCAGCGCGGCACCTTGAGCCGCTCCCTCGGCCGTCGCCACTGTGCGTACTTCGGCGTTGAGAACGTCGGCGAGGATTTGGCGCCACTCCGCGCTGCGGGTCCCGCCCCCCGAGGCGCGCACCTCTGTCAGATCCGCTCCTCCCGCCGCCCGAATCAGTTCGAAGCTGTCGCGGAGACCAAAAGCGACACCTTCGAGAACAGCTCGGGTGAGCTGGTCCCTGCCGTGACGCACCGTCAACCCAACGAAGGCACCCCGAGCGAGCGGATCCGGGTGCGGGGTGCGCTCTCCGGTGAGATAGGGGAGGAACAACAAGCCGTCGCTTCCCGCGGCTACCTCTCCGGCTGAAGCGGCGAGATCCCCGAAATCGGCTCCCGGAGCCAGTTCATCGCGAAACCAGCGGAAGCTACCGGCAGCCGAAAGCATCACACCCATGAAGTGCCACCTTCCGGCGACGCCGTGACAGAACGCGTGCAGCCGACCGTCCGGTTCGATGGCGGGGGTGTCGGTGGCGGTGAAGACGACGCCGGAGGTGCCCAGTGAGAGCCCCACAACTCCGGGATCGATGGCCCCGACGGCTACACCGTTAGCGCCCTGATCGCCGGCGCCGGCTACGACTGGGGTCCCCGCAAAAAGACCGGTCGCCGCGGCGGCTTCGACTGTGATCGTCCCGGTCACTTCGTGGCCTTCGTAAGTGTCGGGAAACAGGCTGCGGTCGAGGTCTAGGTCCTCGAGTACGGCATCGGACCAGGTGCGAGCTGCCAGGTCGAAGAGGATCGTTCCGGCGCCGCCGGCGCGATCGATGGCGTATTCGCCGGTGAGTCTGAACCGAACGTAGTCCTTGGGAAGCAGTACACGCCGTGCCCGATCGAAGACCTTGGGCTCGTTGTTGCGCACCCAGAGGATCTTCGGAGCGGTGAACCCGGTCAGAGCGTCGTTGCCGGTGATCTGGATCAGGCGCTCTTTGCCGACTCGATCCCGCATCTCGTCACACTCGGCGCCGGTACGTTGGTCGTTCCACAGGATCGAAGGGCGAAGCACATCGCCGCGCTCGTCGAGGAGTACGAGGCCGTGCATTTGCCCGGTGAGACCGATCGCGGCAACGTCGTTGCCGCTCACGCCGGTCTTGGCCAGTACCCCGGCGACCGCCTCCTGGGTTGCCGCCCACCACAGCTCCGGGTCCTGCTCGCTCCACAGCGGCTGGGGAGTGTCGTAGGCGTATTCGCTCGATCCGACTGCAACAACCCCGCCGGCTTCGTCGACGAGTTGAGCCTTGGTGGCGGTTGTGGATGAGTCAATTCCAATGACGTAGCTCATTCGGAGTGGTCTCCATCGAAATCGAGCAAATTGGGAACAGCAGCGAGAGGCACATCGGGCGAGACTGTATAGAGGTTCCAGAGCTCCACGTGTTCGGTCGTATCGCCGGGTTGCAGCGAACCGACAGCGCCAAGCGTCTCCAGCTCAACGAAGTCGGGGCTGCTGTAACACTGCGCAGATGCTCCACGGTCTGCGTAGGAGCCGTCCGCGTCATGAGTGGCCCGCTTCACGAACACGAGGCCATTGCGGACGTAGGCGAGCCAACCCCGGTCCAGGCGAGTGCCTACCTTGGTAGGGGAGGTGCGATCCGATCCGATGAGCAGCAGCCGATCCTTCATCACGAACGGAGTGTCGGCGACCCCGGCATAGGGCCAGAGCACCACTTCGGCGTTGGGCTGCAACCCGTAGTCGTCTTCGTCCTGATCGTTGAGAGGGAGAAGGGCGGTCCCTCCGACCGGAAACTGGGTAATGGCCCATGGGGCGAGCATCCGTGGGGATGTTCCGCGATTGGTGATTCGATGGACGAGGCGGACCCCACCGTCGTGCAGTGAGACCGAGATAGATTTCTCCAGACCAGTTGCCACTTCCGGCGGTCCGGTGACGGTCAACTCGTGTTGTGTCTGGGTCACGACTACAGCCCGATCATCTTGCGCATAGGTGACCGGTGGGTCTTCCGGGGCCACCCACAGACGGTGCCCTCCGACCAGGCGGTACTTGCGGCCGTCGGGCAGCGGAATGCTCAGATCGCCGAGCTGGGCAAGCACGTTCTCGCCGTTAGCCATGCCAAACGCCGTGATGCGGGGTCCGAAGCCCCCGGCAACGGTGAGGCAGACGCGGCCGTCGCTGAGCCGACACTCGCCCGGACTCTGCGTTTCCGCCTCCTTGTAGCCACCGGCAGGCTACCAACGAAGGAGGCAGGTTCCGCGGCTATGCGCTCGGTCGCTCACCCAGCGTCACTTCGACCATCGTGCCATCTGCGAGCGAGAGTTCGATGGTCGATCCTGCGCCGTAGCGACGGAGCAACGAGACCAGCTCGTCCATGGTCTTCACGGGGGTCCCGTTGACGGCCGATATCACGTCTTCCGGGCTGAGTCCGGCCGAAGCGGCAGCCGTGTTCGGTTCTACGGAATCGATCACAACACCCACCGGAATGCTTCCTCCGTCGGTTGTATCAACCAACGAGGTCGCTCCGAAGATCCCGAGAAACGGGTCGCTGGCGGATCCGGTTTCGATGATTTCGCCGACCACACGAGTGACCACCTCGATGGGGGTGGCAAAACCGATTCCTTCGATGCCGACTTCGCTCACTCCAACGGCGGTGGTGATTCCGACGAGGCGACCAGCGCCGTCCACGAGGGCGCCGCCGCTAGATCCCTGAGTAATCGGAGCATCTGTCTGCAGCATTCCAAATAGTCGCGTGGTGGCATCCGTTTGAACCTCGCGGCCGAATGCGGATATCACGCCGACGGTCAGTGAGGGACCACCGTCGAGGCCCAGGGGGCTGCCGACGGCAACGGCCGGGTCTCCGACAGTGAGGGCGTCAGATGAGCCAACAGCTATTGGGGGCAGGTCGCTGGCCGATACGGACAGGACGGCGAGGTCCGTGGTCGGATCGGTTCCCACGAGTTCCGCCGGGTAGATTCGCCCATCGGCGAGCACGATCTCGTAGCTGGTGCCGGCGGCGACCACGTGGTCGTTGGTAATGACATGTCCGCTCTCGTCAAACACCACGCCGGACCCGGTCCCGAGGACACCGGTGGCTCCACCGAAGCCGGCTCCGTTGATCTGCACCGTTACGACCGACGGGATGACGGTGTCCCCCACGAGCGAGGCGTCGAGAAGCAGCGTGGAAGGACTGGCGGCGGCCTTATCGGGTGCCGCCGTTGTGGTCGTCGGGGGAAGCGCCTTTGCTGGCGGCGCTGTTGTGGTCGTCACCACGGCGGCAACGGCATTGCTGCCATCTTCCGATGGGGTGGCATCGCTTGCCGCCACGAAGGCACCTGCGGTAAACGCCGCAGCAACGGCTGCGGCGGCCACGAACCACTTCCAGTCACCCTGGCTCTTCGAGGGTGATGTCTGTGGGGCCGAATCGGCAACGGCCGCGGCGGTGGGGACGGCGGCCGCAGCTTCTGCTTCGACCGCAGGGGGAGCGGGAGGGCCGTAGCCGTATCGCGGTTCTGTGGGTTCCATCTCGATTCCTTCTTCAGGTGTTTCTCAAAACCATCATTCGCAACAACGTTAAGAGGCGGATGAGGATTCCATTGTTTGCCGCTAAATCGATAGGCCACTATTCGGTAGATCCGAGATCCGCCGTGTCCTCGAGCGAAAGCAGTACGGGGTCACCCACCGGACGCTGCCACTCAACAACCCATCGGAGCACGATCTGCTCGGGTCGGTTTTCATCAGAGAGGATCTCGCCCACCCGATCGAGCTGCTCCGAACCGTTCCGGGTGAACGCTCCGGGCTCGCCGGCGATCGCGTTCTGCGGGGTTGGTCCCATGAGGCGGGCAGGCACCAGAAGGGTGGGATCTACTTCCTCGCTAGCCGGGTCGTCGGTGCCCTCGAAGGCAATCACGAGAGAAACGCGGGTTCGAGCCTCGGTGTCATCGACAAGGTGCCATGTGGCGAAACCCCATTCATCGGTGGCAATGACTTCATCGATCGATAGTTGGATGCCGCTCCCTACTTCGATTACTAGTGGCTCGAGGCTGCTGTACGGGAGTACCGCATCTTCCAGAACGACCTCGCCCTCGGCTCTGTCCACCGACGTCGCTGCACAACCGTTGCAGCTGGTGCGCACTGTCATTTCGGTGGCTTCACGGACAAGCAGTTCCGGATCGGATAGCGGGAGCGCGGCAACCCCCGGAAACTCGACAAGGCGGACTCCGGGGGCAAGGTTGGATTGGATGGCGCGAGAAGCAACGTTCTCCACACCGTCGCCTGCCATTGTCCAATCGGCGATATGGAGTTCACCGATTTCGGTGCGGTCGAGGTCGCTCCGCGTTGCGGAACTGACGATCAGGTACAAGCTCCCGCCGTCCGTGTAAGAGGCAAGAGGCCTGAGGCCGACCTCGTCGCTGCCGGCGTACCCGGGAGGCAGAATCGGGTCGGGTGGGGGAGGAGGATCACTTGTTGTCGTAGTTGACTCTTCACCATCGGACGCCGCCGGGGTGGCTTGATTGGGGCCGCCGAGCGCCAGCCCGAGGAGCAGCCCGACGACTGCTGCCGCAATGATCGCTGGAAGCCAAAGGTAAGAAGGCCGATTCTCATCCGGGTCTGGATCGAGAGGTGAACGCATTATCTCTTCCCAGAAGGCAGCGTCTTGCTCTGGGGTGGCAGGTGTGCTCATCGGCCACCACCCTCCAGCGGGATTTCGACACCACTCTCTATCGTGGTCCACGCCGCCCCGTAGACTCGGATGGGGATGGGGGAAGGCGCCTCGGAGAAGTCGTAGGTGAGATTCCACCGCGGCCGTCCTTCGGCCTCGCGGACGGCAGACTTCCATCCAGGACCTACTCCGGCTACGGCGAGATTGTCGTAGTTGAACTCTCGTTCCGAGATCAGCTCAACCTGGATGATCGTCCTCGCTTGCTCAGTGACGGCGAGGAGACGTGCATTTATGCCGGGGGCAACGGTCGCAGTGTCGCTGTCCAGGTCCAGCGTGAACTCGGTGTCGACCGGGACCAGGAGACCGTAGGACTCCAAACGGACACCGGTCACGGCATCTTCGGAGAAGTTCTCGCCAACGTCGAACCGGACTGTTCGAGCCGCCGGTGTCGCCACACTGCCGGGAATGGCATCGCCAGCCGTCTCGAGCGTCCACGCGTCGAGATACACGATTCCGAGTTCCTCGGCTGGCACCTCTTCGACCAGACCGAAACCGAAGAAGCGTGTCACCGACGCGGCGTCGCCGACGGGTTGGAGCTCGTCGACGGTGAATTCCAGGATGATTTCGTCGCCGTCCAGCCGTAGGTCTGTGGCAACGACGGCAGCAGGGCCAATCAGTGTCTCGTACGGGCTGTTGAAGTAGGCGACCGGTGGCTCAGTTGTCGTCACAGTCATCGTTGTCGTTGTCTGGCCGACGGAATCGGTGGCGGAGCTGCGGCTCAGGAACCATCCGCCGAAACCAGCGAGCAAGAACACAACGAGTGCCGTTGCGACGATCCCTCTGGTCATTGCTTGCCTCCGGCGCCCTATGTGGGCCAACCCAGAGCATTCTATTGCGGCAAGCTGACGGCGAGAATGCCCACGGACGAAGCCGTGATTTGATGGAAACGGGTGACGCGATCGACGAGTCTGGGGTTCGAAAGCGTCTCAAACGGGCCTGTCCGACCCGGGCTTCCTAGGGCATTGAGTCTGCGATGCCGCTGTACTCGCTGGAGAGCGCGCCACCAAATGTGGTAACTGCAACGACCGCCGCAATTGCGATCAGTGCTACCAGCAACGCGTACTCAACGAGAGATGCCCCGCGCTCGTCGTCCGATACCCGACATATCGTGATTTTGACGTAATCGACCAAGCTCATCTCTAACATTCCTCTGCTTTGTGATTCTGAGTGGTGTGTTTGACTGCTTTGAGTAGTTATCCTCAACTAAACACGGGAAACGCCGATGCGTCTAGGGGTCGAGCGACCTATTCCATTCCTTACGGTTGGATTGGAGGCTAGGTTGCAGGAGCGGCCGCAAATGAGACGGAGCGAGGGATCGCGTGGACCTATCACATCAGAGCATCACCGGGCGCGAGTTTGAGTTGAATCGGCGCGGGTACGACCCGGACAAGGTCGATGCCCACCTCGCCGAAATCGCGGCCGCAGTCGGCGAACGAGAGCGTGAGGTCGCCGAGTTGAAGGCGACGATCGAGTCTCTGGACGCCAAGGTGCAGGACGCCAACGAGTCCGAAGAAGCGCTTCGGCTCACTCTCAAGGCAGCGGCGCACGCCAAAGAAGAACTGCTCGCTGGAGCGCGCCAGCAGGCGAAGGACATGGAAGAAGAGGCTGCCAGCAAAGCGGAGACACTCGTCTCCGAAGCAACCGCGAACGCAGAAACCCGGGTCTCCGAGGCAAGCGCCAGGGCCGAGGAATTAACGAGCGCCGCCGAGGCTCGCGTGAAGGCGATGGAGGATGGGGCCCGGGCAAGAGCCGGTGAGGTGGCCGAAGCCGCTCTGGCTGAGACCGAGGCTCTCGTTGTTCGAATCGAAAGTTTGCGGGAGAACCTGGACGTAGCTGAGAAGGCTCTGGCATCGCTGCAGTCACAGAAAGGACCGCAGATCGAGGACGCCCGAGCCGCCCTCGATACAGCTCTTGCCGCGGCACGAGAGGTCGTTGAAGATCCGTCGATGCTCGTGCCACCATCACCACCACCCGAAGTTGCTGCGCCCGTCCAGGCCGCTCCAGTGGATGAAACTGCGCCCGCGGAACCTACCCACGAGGAAGAGGGGCAGCCCGTGGCGGCCGATTCTGAGCAATCAGCAGACGCGAGCGAGTCTGCCGAGGACCCGGCAGCCCCCGCTGTGGCCGAAACCGATGTGGTGGAAGGCGAGCCGGTGCCGGCACCGGATGCGCCCCCGCAGGATGAAACCGTCGCGACTGAGGAGCCCGCTGCGGTCGATGGACCGAGCGAGACACCGGAGGAAGTACCGGCCGCATCCGAGTCGGAAGAAGGCCCGGCTCCGCATCTGGAAGTTGTGGCGCCGCCCGACTCGGCAGATTCGGAAGAGTCCTCTGCCGATATCAGCGACAAGGTCGATCGCCTGCTCGAGGAGCTGCGCGAGGTCACCTGACTAGGGCGATACCTAGATTTCGGAGCGGGCGACGATATGCCGCTCGAGTACATCCCACGTGGCTGGTGCCGCCAGTTCGTGCTTCATCGAGCGAAGAGTTCGCAAGAAGGCCGGCATCGCTGCTTCCGCCGACATCGGATTCGGTCGAGCGGCTTCGAGGACACGGTGATCGGGCCGGAGGATCACGAAGTCTGTGTCCGGCCAGCGCTGCCCTACCAACGCGACTTCCTGTTCGAGGGCGGTTCTACCGAATCGATCGAAGATGTCCTCATAGAAGCGGGCGCCCGGCCGCTTCTCCGATGCCGCAAGGGGGGCGACGACGATCACCAAATCGAGGGGTTCCTCCGATCCAAGGAGCAGGTCGACTGAGGTGCCGCTCGTGATGCCACCGTCGGCGTACCAGCGATCGCGGATCTGGACAGGTTGAAATACGAACGGAACTGCCGTAGATGCGGCTACCGCGTTCTTCAAGGCCGCCGCAGGAGCTTCTTCCGTGCCAAAGGCGACCCGGCGGCGTTCGTGAAGATCGAACGCAACAATAACCGTCGCTCGGTCGGGCCAGGTGTCGGCAAGGTCTCCCAACGCACCTTCTATCCATTCGGAGATACCTTCGGTGGAGTGGATAGAAGGGCTGCCGAGGACGAGATTGAGATCGGGTCGCCGCAGCCCCGGGATTACGCCGCGGCGCACCCATCTGAGGACACCAGAGGGGCGGCTGCGCCTGTAGACCCTCTCGCGGAGAACATCGGCGACCTCGTCACGGGATCCGGCGTTCCCGATGAAGGTCTCGAGCGACAGCTGATTTCCCCGGACCATTGCGCCGGTGATGGCCCCAGACGACGTTCCGATGAGGACATCAGCGTTGTTGGGATTCCAGCCGGTGGCCATTTGCAGTGTCAATAGCGCGCCAAACTGAAATGCGGCACCGGTGATGCCACCTCCGCCCAATACAAGTCCGACTCTGCTCACGGGCATAGGATACGGTGGAATCGTATGGCTCCGCAGCCACCGGGACCGATGGAAACCTCGACCACGACGGAGATGACGTGCTCCACACCACGGCACAACTTCGATCCGACCGCCGTGCGGAGGTGCTCGAACTGATCGAGTCGATCACTCGCGCCGATGGCGGTGAGTCGCTTTCCGAGTACAAGGGGATGCGTCTCGACGGCCGACTCGATGCCCGTGAGCAGATCGCGGTCTTGTCGGACGGTTCGATGATCGGCTACGGGCAGGCGGCATGGCACCGAGGCTCGGGACACGATGGGCGAGGCCACTGGGCTATCGAGATCGTTGTTGCTCCGCAATATCGCAGCGGGGCCGCCGCAACGGACCTGATCGATGCCCTCCAGCAAGGTCTCGACGAAGACACAGTGCTGTGGTCCCGGTTCGGCTATGTAGCGGAGGCAGCGGTCAGCCTGGGTTGGCAGAAGCGTAGAGCGCTATGGGAGATGCGGCGGCGGCTGCCGATAGCCGGCCTCGACCCTTCCACCCCCGGATTTCGCATGGCGACCTTTCGCATGGGCATTGACGAGAGGGCCTGGCTAGAGGCGAACAACGCCACGTTTGCAGGTCATCCCGAGAACGGAGACCTGACCCGTCGCGACCTCGAAAAGCGAATGGCTCAGCCGTGGTTCGATCCGGACGGCTTCCTCTTGGCGTGGGATGGTGATGCGCTGGCTGGAAGCTGTTGGACGAAGGTTCACGAAAACGGATTGGGCGAGATCTACATCATCGGAGTTGTCCCCGAGTGGGAGGGCCGTGGCCTCGGCCGGGCTCTCGTCTCGATCGGCCTCGACTATCTGACTAGTCGGCGTCATGTGCACGAGGCCATGCTGTTTGTTGAATCGGCGAACGAGCGCGCCGTCGGTCTCTACCAGAGTCTCGGATTTGAG
Organism: uncultured Acidimicrobiaceae bacterium; assembly: GCA_947258985.1. Lineage (GTDB taxonomy): Bacteria > Actinomycetota > Acidimicrobiia > Spongiisociales > UBA5794 > JAAETI01. Next base: position 68,616 of record CAMYKI010000019.1, on the reverse strand, counting down.
ACCGTTCGTGCCGTCGAAGCTTTCCAGTACGTGCCCCGGGTCGGGGACGGGGGCGGCGGCCTCTAGGCCGTGTCTGCGTTGAGCGTCGCCGCGGCGACGGCCCTGCGGAACTCCGACAAGTAGACCTCATATGGGCCGAGCCCGGCATCCCTGGCGCGTTCCACCCGGAAGTTGAGCGTCATCGCAGTGTGATAGACCACCCAGCGGTCCAGTTGATACTGGTCCAGCGTGCGTCCGTAACCTTCCTGGAAGGCCGCGGCGGCGGTGGGGCCCGCGTGGAGGCCCAGCAACCACACAGCTTTTGAGAGATCCCACTCGGACGGAGCGACGGTCGCCCATTCCCAGTTGATGAGGGTCACGTTGCCATCGTCGTCTACGACGAAGTTATCTGGAGCCGGGTTCGTATGTGCGCTCCGGGGATCCGAGGCGTACGGAGGTCGGACTTCGCGGGCGTCCTCGAGAGTCCCCGCTTTGATCTCGAGACGGCCGCGGTAGCGTTCGAGTCGGCGCAGTGTCGATAGAAAATCGACGGCGACCCACTCCTGGTCCATACCTTTGCTGAGGTTTGTGATCTTCTCCGGAGGTGTCTCGTGCACAGAGCGTAGAATGTCGCCTGCCTTGCGGGCGAGACCGGGATTCTCCGGAAGTGTGCCCAAGTTCCATCTGCCGGCATCTTCGAAGACTGCCCAGTTGAGGTCATCTACGCTGCCGCGTTCGATAATCTCAGGTGTTCCCGGCAATGCAGCGAGAGCCTCGAGGGCGTGTGTCTCGCGACGTTCCCGGGCGGGCGTACCGTAGATCTTGGCAATCTGGGTTCCCTCACCTCGCCAAACCCGATAGACGCGGTTGGATGATGGTCCGCGCTCCATGCCGGTCAACTCGTGTACCCGGCCGCCTTGTGCCAATTTCTGTGCAACTTCGAGTGCCTTCACCACACGTCCTTCTTTCAAAGTGACGCCTATTGTCTCACGCGAGCGCAGAACCTGCATGACATTGGGTTACTCTTACCGGCCAATTGCTTGGAGAGGTTTTCAAAGTGTCCCTGACCATCACTTTTCCCGACGGCTCTGAACGTCAATACGAATCGGGTGTCACCGGTGCCGACATTGCTGCAAGTATCGGTCCGCGCCTAGCAAAAGCGGCGGTTGCCGTGAAGCTCGACGGCGCGGAAATCGACCTGGGACGGCCGATTACGGGCGACGGTCAGATCGAGGTGGTGACCGCGGCAACGGAGGACGGCCGCCACATTTTGAGGCACTCTGCCGCCCACGTCATGGCCCAGGCCGTGCTGGATCTGTACCCGGGGGCCAAATTCGCCATCGGGCCGCCCATAACGGACGGCTTCTATTACGACTTCGAGGTTGCGGAGCCCTTCACTCCCGAAGACATCGAGCGCATCGAAGAGCGGATGGCTGAGATCATCGCTGAGGACCAGCCTTTTGTGCGGGAGGAGCTTTCGGTAGCCGAGGCCCTCGATGTGTTTGCCGACCAGCCGTTCAAGACCGAGATCATCGAATCTGTGGATGAGGACGAGGGTGCCGGCGGCGCCGAGGTTTCCGTCTACCGCAACCTTTCTTTTGTCGACCTTTGTCGCGGACCGCACGTTCCGTCGACCAAGAGGCTGAAGGCGGTCAAGCTGATGCGGTCTGCCGGGGCTTATTGGCGCGGCGACGAGAACCGTCCACAGCTGCAGCGCATCTACGGGACAGCGTGGGAAAGCGGAGCTGAGCTCGACGCTTACCTGGAAAGGCTCGAGGAAGCGGAACGGCGGGATCATCGCAAGGTCGGGCAAGACCTCGAGTTGTATTCGTTCCCACCAGAACTGGGAAGCGGATTGGCGGTGTGGCATCCGAAGGGTGGCCTACTGCGTACTCTCATCGAGGATTACAGCCGCCGCACCCACCTGGATCACGACTACGACATCGTGGCCACCCCTCACGTGGCAAAAGCCGAGCTGTGGCAGACATCCGGACACCTCGACTTTTACGCAGAGGGCATGTATCCCGGGATGGTTCTCGACGAATCCACCGAATACCGGATGAAGCCGATGAATTGCCCGTTCCACATCCTCATCTACAAGAACCGGGGCCGAAGCTATCGGGAACTGCCGCTGCGGCTCTACGAACTCGGCACCGTCTACAGGTATGAGCGATCGGGTGTCGTGCACGGGCTCATGCGCGCCCGCGGGTTCACCCAGGACGACAGCCACATCTTCATTGAAGAAAAGGACATCGCAGCCGAATTGCAGAATCTGCTCGATTTCACCCTCATGGTGCTCCGGGACTTCGGGTTTGAGGAATTCGAAGCGGATCTTTCGACGAAGGACCCGGAGAAGTACATCGGGAGCGATGAACTCTGGGACAAGGCGGAGGATGCGCTGCGACTAGCTCTCGAGACCGCAGAGTTGCCGTATGACGTCGCCGAGCACGAGGGTGCTTTTTACGGCCCGAAGATCGATGTTCACATCCGCGACGCTATCGGCCGCCGCTGGCAACTATCTACCTTGCAGGTCGACTTCGCCCAGCCGGACAACTTCGATCTTCTGTACGCCTCAGATCACAACACCAGGGAACGCCCGGTGATGATCCACCGTGCGCTGATGGGTTCGATCGAGCGCTTCGTCGGCATTCTCATCGAGCACTATGCCGGAGCCCTCCCCGGATGGCTTTCTCCAGTCCAGGCCACCATCGTGCCGGTTGCTGATCGCCATATCGACTACGCCGAGAAGGTAGCCGCCAAGCTGAGGGCTCGGGGGCTGAGGATCGAGGTGGACGCAGCAGACGAGACTGTCGGCGAAAAGATTCGCCACGCCATCACCCAGAAGCATCCGGCAATTCTCGTAGTCGGGGACTCCGACGTTGAGAACGGCACCGCCGGTCTGCGGCTTCGCCAGGAGGAGGAGCGCCGTGGCGTTTCGGTCGACGAGGTTGCGGGGACACTCGAGGAGTTGTGCAAAGCACCCCGATGACATTGGGTACGTCGGACGGCGGTTAAGCTCGCTGGCTCCAACTGTTTTGCAGGCAGCGGTGTTCGGCCGTACTGAGATTCGAACTTCGAAGGAAAGAAACACGTGAAAGCTCTTGTCAGGCTCCTCTCGGGCATGGTCAGCCGCTCGCCCTGGGGCATCATCGTCGGAACCCTCATCATCACGCTCGTGCTCGGCGGGTTCCTGCCCCAGCAAGAAACTGCAACCGGGAACGAGGGCTTCTCTCCGGACTCGCCGGAGTTCCTGGCACTTGATGTCATCTCGGAATACTTCTCGGACAACTCAGAGGAGCCCGTCCAGGTAGTTGTGACAGGCATCGACGGTGCCGACTTGATCACGGTTGCCGGGCTTCAGGACTATCTGGCGATCAGAGAGGCGATCAACAACAGCGAGGCAAGCCAGCTGTTGAAGGACAGGCCCGGGGGCGACATCGTCGGCTACTTCGACCCCTTATTGCAGGGCTTGCAGATGCGTGCCGAGGAGCTTGGAGTCCCATTCGAGACACTGGTCGCCAACTTGACCGATCAGGATGTGAAACAAGGGCTCCTGCAGAGCCTGGAGCAGACCCCGCCCGAGATCAGGGGTCTCGTCGAAGGACTCTACGGCGAGAGCTCTGACCTTTCGGTGCCGATGGCGCAGACCGGACTCATGGTGGCCTTCCTCAACGTCTCCGATCTCGACGACTCCGACTTCACGCTCCTGCAGGAGATCGAAGTCCAAATGGCCGAGACCATTGCGGCCGTCGACTATCAGGTCTCGGATCCAGCGGCATTCAGCTTTGCGCTCCTATTCGCCGACACGAGCGAGTTCCAATCTGAGATCGGCAGACTATTCGGGACCGCCTTCCTGATCATTATCGCCATCTTGTTGTTCGTCTTCTGGATTCACCCGAGAGGCAAGATGACGAGACTCCGGGCAGCAAGGCGCGCCCTGGCCGATATGGGTCTCACAATGCTGGTCATCGTTGTTTCCATTGTGTGGATGAACGGAGCCGGCGTCCTTCTCGGGCCGAAGTATCTGAACATAATCGGGAACTTCAGTGAAATCCTGCAGATTCTGCCGATCCTCCTGATCGGCCTTGGCGTCGACTACGCCATACATATGAACAGCCGGTATCGCGAGGAACTGGGTACCGGGGCGCCGGTCACCGAGTCGGCGGCAAGGGCCACGAAGACGGTTGGAGTGGCGCTGGTATTGGCTACCGCAACAACATCTGTCGGGTTCCTCACCAACGTTGTGAACCCGGTGACTGCGTTGCGCGATTTCGGCATCCTGGCCGCCATCGGCATTACGTCGGCCTTCATCCTCATGCTCACGGTCGTCCCCGCCATCCGGACATTGCTCGACAAGCGGGCCGAGTCGAGGGGACACCTCGAGCGACAGGCATTCGGACACCAGAGTGAGCGCCTGCTTCCCCGGCTTATGGGCGGCACTGCCGTCCTCGCCGAGAAGTATGCCGTCACGACATTGATCGCTGCCGGAATCCTCGGTGTCGCCGGCTTCATCGGGTTGACTCAACTCGACACGACATTCAGCTTCACCGACTTCGTTCCTGAAGGCAATGAGCTTCTGGTGACCTTCGACACGATTACTGAGGAGTTCAGCGGAGGCTTCGGCGAAGAGACAGAGGTCATCATCGAAGGTGACGTGGCCACGGTTGAAGTGCACAACGCCCTGGTGGTGTCGTGGGAGAACATGGGCGACACGGTGAACGTGGTCAAATTCGGGTCGCGCGCCGCAGCCGAGTCTCCGGTGTCGGCAATTGCTGAACTGGTGCGATCTCCAGACCAGGGTGGCGATCCCGAGGTATACGATGCGGAGTTCGCCGCCTTCGCTTTCGGCGCCGGGCTGCAGGAGGACCTCACCGTTGCTACGGGAACCGACGTTGTCGTCTTGTACGACCGAGCGGCGGAAGCATCGCCCGAAGTCATGGCTCGGACAATTGCGAAGGTCGATGGGACCTACACGTACGTCGACGTCGGTGTCTCGACCCAGGCGGGGGAAGCCGGCGCAAAACAGTTGTCGATCGACCTGAAAGAGGACTTCGAGCCGGTGACCGCCACGGGGACAACCGCCGTCCCGACCAACCAGAACATCGTGAGCTCTGGTGTAGTGACGGCTCTCCAGGACAGCCAGGCTTCATCCCTGGCGATAACGATCCTTGCGGCCATGGCTCTGCTGGTCCTCACGTTCTACATCGAGGTGCGACGCCCGTTCCTCGGCGTGATTACGATCCTGCCCGTGGTCCTCATCGTGCTCTGGGTCTTCGGTGTCATGTCTGCCAGGGGGATCTCTTTCAACCCGGTGACGGCGATGATCGCCAACCTGGCAATCGGGATCGGCGTGCCGTACACGATTCACATCACGCACCGTTACGAAGAGGACAGGCAACGCTACGACAACCCGGAAGAGGCCATCAGGTCCACAACGACGCACACCGGGGGTGCTCTTGCCGGCTCGGCATTCACCACGGCTGCAGGTTTCGGCATCCTGATGACATCGACGCTCAAGCCGTTCCAGCAGCTAGGCGAAGTGACATTCTGGGCGATCGTGTTCGCGCTGGTAGCGAGTGTGCTGGTGCTGCCTTCGATGTTGGTTGTCTGGGATCGCTGGCACCGGCGCCGTGGCGACGACGTCGTTGATCAGGCTGCCTACGAGAAGGCCCACGCAGGCCTATGACGGATCGGCGGCCCGAGTTACCGTCAATAGAGGTCGCGGCCGATGTGGCGGCTGCGGCCGGAATGCCGGACGATCTCGATGCCAACGTGCTCGGGCCGTACCAGGTTCCCGACCCGGCGCGCCGCAAACGCGCCGGCCTTGTCTATTTCGCCGGATCGCTGATCATCGGCGGCGGAATCGGCGCGGGGCTGCCGGGAGGCATGTGGGTGATGGCGGTGACCCTGGCGGCGATCGGAGTCTTTCACATCGTGGCGGGCTGGCATCTCGCAGTTAGCGACACGGAGGCTCTCACGATTGCCAACCGCTCGACTGATTTCGCCGTCGGTCACGCTTCTGCAGTTCTCGGATTCGAAGGGTTCCTGGCGAGGCCCGTGTGGAACGTGTTGGTCTTTTCCGCAGATGAGCCGCCCACCAATCGGGGTCTGGTCCGCGTCGACGGCCGCAGCGGAGCGGTTGTAGAGACCTACACAGAGGACGTGCCACCGCCGGCTGTCGCCGCCGGTCCTTGATTGCAGGGCTAGGCCCCTGTTCGCTACCGCTGGTGCAACGGGACGAACTGGCGTGATGTCTCGCCGATGTAGACCTGACGGGGCCGAGCGATCCGAGTCGCCGGATCCTCGTTCATCTCTTTCCAGTTGGCTATCCAGCCGGGGAGACGGCCGATGGCAAACAGCACCGTGAACATCCGGATAGGGAAGCCGAGCGCCCGGAAGATGATTCCCGAGTAGAAGTCGACATTCGGATACAGGTTGCGGCTTGCGAAGTACTCGTCGCTCAGCGCCGCCTGTTCCAATTCCTCAGCGACCTTGAGCAACGGGTCATCTCCCTTGACACGATCGAGGACGTCGTCTGCGAACTTCTTGAGGATGCGGGCTCGCGGGTCGTAGTTCGTGTAGACGCGGTGGCCGAAACCCATCAACCGGAACGAGTCGTTCTTGTCCTTGGCCCGTGCGATGTAAGACTCTGTGGTTGCCGTCGGGTCGTTGACGATGTCCGAGAGCATCTCGATGACCTTCTGGTTCGCCCCGCCGTGGAGCGGTCCCCACAGAGCGTTCATCCCGGCCGCTACTGAAGCGAACAGGTTTGCCTGACTCGATCCCACAAACCGAACCGTCGCAGTTGAGCAGTTCTGCCCATGATCGGCATGGAGGATCAAGAGGACATTGAGGGCCTTGGTGATGACGGGGTCTACGTGGTATTCCTCTGTGGGGAGAGCGAACATCATGTGGAGGAAGTTTTCCACGTAGGTCAGATTGTTCTGCGGGTAGATGTAGGGGAAGCCCGTCGATTTCTTGTACGACCACGCAGCGATCGTCGGCATCTTTGCGAGGAGCCTTTGCGCACTTTCGACGATGGCATCTTCGTCGTGCGGATCGTGATACTCCTCGTAGAACGTGGAAATGGCGTTCGTCGCCGACGAGAGGATGGCCATTGGATGCGCCCTCTTCGGGAAGGCGTTGAAGAACCTCTTCAGCTCCTCATTGAGCAAGCTGTGACGCTTCATCGAGTCTTGCCATTGCTCCAATTCCATCTTGTTGGGCAGATTGCCAAACAAGAGGAGGTAGGCGACCTCCAGGAAGCTGCAGCTATTGGCGAGCTCTTCAATTGCGTAACCGCGATGGGTCAAGGTACCGGCGGCGCCATCGACGTAGGTGATCGCAGATTGAGCTGAGGCGGTATTGGCAAACCCGGGATCGTAAGTGACGACCCCCTGGGATCCGCGGAGGGTGCTGACGTCGATTCCCGAATACCCTTGGAGGGCGGGAACCATGGGCAACTCCAGGTTGTTGTCGCCAATGCTCAGGGTTGGTTCACGCTCTTCCATGCGGTGTCACTGCCTTTCGCTCTCTCTGCATGCGTTGCGCGGATTGTAGCCAGAAGAGGATTCCTCGATCCGGCGTGGTACCTTTCCGGGCGGAAGGAGACCACCTTGCTCGATTTACGTGGTCGGAGCAGAGCCGCCCCGATCCTTGATCCTATAGCCGTCGGACTGTCAAAGGCCCGGTTTACCCCGACCGCGATCACCATCCTGGGATTGCTCGTGACCTTCGTCGGGGCAACCTACATCGCCGTGGGTCGGCACGCTCTGGGTGCATTCATCGCTGGTTGGGGCGCCGCCCTCGACGCTCTTGACGGGCCGCTGGCCCGCTACCAGGGAACCGCTTCTATCCGCGGTGCGTTCATCGACACCATGGCGGACCGTTTCGGGGAAGTCGCGATCTGGGCCGGGCTTGCATTTAGCCTGCGCACGGACGAGACCGGCCTCATGCTGTGTGTCCTCGGCCTGGCGTTCTCGCTGCTGACGCCCTACGTACGTTCCAAGGCTGAGAGCTGGGGGGCTGAAGGGCGGGGCGGCTGGATGGGGCGTGCCGAGCGCATGCTCCTTCTTCTCCTCGGTCTCATCGTGAGCGGTCTCGGCGTCAAGATCCTGCATCCGATGCTGTGGGTCTTCGTGGTCCTGTCCGGTCTCACGGTTGCCCAGCGCGTGAGGCGAACCTGGCAGCAGCTTCCTGAGGGCGAATAGTGGCAACGTGAAGGATCGGCTCGGGTTTCTCGTCTACCGCCTGTTCACCGCCCTACTCGGGATGCTCCCCGAGCCGGCAATGCGGCGCCTGGGGGAAAGTATGGGACGACTCGCCTGGTACATCGCCCCGAGCCGGCGGCGCCTGGTGCAACGGCATCTTCGCAGGGTGCTCGGGGAAGACGCAGATGTGGGGGAGCGCTCGAAGGTGATGTTCGCCCGCTACGGCAGGTATTGGGCAGAAGTCTTCTGGCTGCGCCCCGATCGCAAGGCCGAGATCGTCGAGCATTCCGACATCGTCAATGAAGAAGCCCTGCAGAAATCAAAAGAGGCGGGCAAGGGCATCATCCTCGTTTTGCCCCACATGGGGAACTGGGAAGTTGCGGGGGCGGTCGCAGAGTCGATCGGGATCCCTGTCCTGGCCGCTGCGGAGAATCTGCCCAACCCGCTGATCACCGATTGGTTCGTCAATATCCGGAAAATGGTCGGCATCGACATCGTCCTCATCGGCAAGGGGCTCCGGGCGACCGGCGAATTGACTGCCCGGTTACGCAACGGTGGCACCGTTGCTCTCCTTTCCGACCGAGATCTTTCCGGGCGAGGGGTTCCGGTCGTCTTCTTCGCGGAGGAAACAACGATGCCCGCCGGCCCGATCTCCCTCGCGGACAGAACCGGTGCCGCGATCCATGTTGTTGGTTCCTACTTCAAGGCGGGCCGGGGCCACGTCTACCGAGTCGCCGATCCCCTGCCATTGCCCGACTTCGAGGATCGGGATCGGCGGATTGCGGCAGGGGTGCAGTCCTTTGCGGAGGTCCTCGAAGGAGTGATCCGGTGGGCGCCTGAAGACTGGCATCTCTTTGTCCCGAACTGGCCGTCCGACAAGGAGGAGGCAGAGTGAGAGTCGGTCTCGTTTGCCCATATGACCTCTCCATGCCGGGAGGTGTCCAGGACCAAGTCATACGTTTGCGCCGATGGCTCGACGGATCCGGCCATTCCGTGAAGCTGATCGCCCCGGGAGAAGCCGACGTCCCGGGGTTCGTATCCGCCGGTCCGGCAACCATCATCCCCGCCAACGGTGCTGCCACGCCGGTCGCGCTTTCCACTTCGGCCGGGCGGAGGGTTGTCGACGAACTGCGTGACGTCGACGTTGCGCATGTCCACGAGCCGCTGATGCCGCAAGTCTCCCTCACTGCGCTGCGTCGCGCCACCGTGCCGCTGGTCGGAACATTTCACGCAGACGTGTCTGCGCCGGCCGAGGCCGTCTACCGGGTCGGAAGGCCGCTGACGAGGAAGTGGTTTCGCAGACTCAATGTGATCACAGCCGTCAGCCCCATCGCAGCTCGCGTTGTTGCTGATACAGGCAGAGTCCGCATCATTCCCAACGGCATCGACGTGGAGGAGTACGCGTCGGATGAGAAGGATCCGAACTCGGTCGCGTTCCTGGGTCGAGACGACGAGCGAAAGGGGCTGCGCTACCTCCTGGCCGCATGGCCGGCGATACGGGCCGCCCGTCCCGACGCTGAACTGACGGTGATCGGCGCGGAAGGCAACGGCCCCGCACCGCAAGGCGTGCGCTTCGCAGGAAGGGTGACGGAAGAGACAAAGAGAGAGCTCCTGCGCCGCACCGCAGTGTTCTGTGCCCCCAACCTCAGCGGTGAGAGCTTCGGGATTGTTGTCGTCGAGGCCATGGCTGCGGGATGTGCCGTGGTTGCCAGCGGACTACCCGCTTTCGTTCGCGTTGCAGGGGATGCGGCGCGGTATGTGGCTCCGGGGGACGCCGAAGGCATTAGCCGTGAGGTCGTCCGACTCTTGGAGGATCACGAGGCAGCACTCGAACTCGGGCGGCTCGCCGCGGAGGCCAGCGAACAGTTCGGGCGGGGGCGGGTGGCCGACGCGTACATCACCGCATACGAGGACGCGCTCGTCGGGTAGCTACGATCGCGTTGATGACCTATTCCAACATTGTGGTCGGCCGCGAGCCGGGTGGCATTGCGCGCATCACCCTGAGTCGTCCGGAGCGACGTAACGCCCTGAATCTCGAAATGCTGGCAGAGCTACATGGCGTGCTTCTCCAGCTCGAGAGCGACACGGGCGCCGACGTGGTGATCATCGACGGTGCAGGTCCCGTCTTCTCAGCAGGACACGACCTCACCGAAATGATCGACAGAGATGACTCGTTCTACACGCGGCTTTTTGAGACCTGTACCGAGGTGATGCTGGCAATCCAACGAATCCCTCAGCCGGTGATCGCCCAGGTCCACGGTGTGGCCACCGCAGCCGGCTGCCAGCTGGTCGCGGCCTGTGACCTTTCGGTTGCAGCAGAAGACTCCCGATTCGCAACGCCGGGTGTCCGCATCGGTCTGTTCTGTAGCACTCCAATGGTTCCGATTACCCGAGCAGTTGGCCGGAAGCGAGCCCTCGAGATGCTTTTGACCGGGGAGCCGATCAATGCGGTGACGGCACAAACGTGGGGTTTGGTGAACCGTGTGGTGCCCTCCGGAGATCTGACCGCAGCGACTCTCGAACTCGCCGGCCAGATTACGAGATACAGCCACGACGTGATCGCCATCGGCAAAGCTGCGTTCTACCGTCAGATCGCCGAGCCCGACGCCGCGGCCTACGACACGACGGGCCCGGTGATGATCTCCAACGCCTCGCATCCCGACGCTCAAGAGGGCATGGCGGCGTTCCTGCAAAAGCGCCCGCCCCGTTGGCATGAGGAATAGGGCGGTCGTCTCGTCACGCACCTCCGGTAGAATTGGGGCATTGAGAACTGTTGAGGAGCGAAACATGAATACGTCATCGTCCGAACGGGGCACCGATCTCGTCAAGCGAGGCCTTGCCGAAATGCTCAAGGGCGGAGTCATCATGGACGTCGTCAACGTTGAGCAGGCGCGGATTGCCGAAGCTGCCGGGGCCGTCGCCGTAATGGCGCTAGAGCGTGTCCCCGCGGACATCAGAGCGCACGGCGGAGTAGCCCGGATGGCTGATCCTTCGATCGTTGAGCAGATCGTTGACGCGGTCTCGATCCCCGTCATGGCCAAATCGCGTATCGGCCACTTCGTCGAGGCGCAGGTGCTCGAATCTCTGGGCGTCGATTACATCGACGAATCCGAAGTCCTCACACCGGTCGACGACAACCATATCGACAAGTGGAACTTCACGGTGCCGTTCGTGTGCGGTGCTAAGGACCTCGGCGAAGCTCTGCGACGGATCGGCGAAGGGGCGGCGATGATCCGCACCAAAGGAGAGCCGGGTACCGGGAATGTCGTCGAAGCTGTGAAGCACATGCGGATGATGAACAAGCAGATCCGCAGGTTGACGGTTCTGGACGAGAACGAACTGATGGCGGCCGCAAAGGAGCTGCGGGCTCCCTACATGTTGGTGAAGGAAGTCGCGGAGACGGGTGATCTCCCCGTGGTGAACTTCGCAGCAGGAGGAATCGCCACACCGTCTGATGCGGCCCTGATGATGCAGCTCGGCTGTGACGGCGTCTTCGTCGGCTCCGGCATATTCAAGTCAGGCGACCCCGCCGTCCGAGCCCGCGCCATCGTCGAAGCGACGACCTTCTACAAGGACGCATCGAAGATCGCCAAGGTTTCCCGCAACCTCGGCGAGGCGATGGTTGGCATCAACGTCGACACGCTTGCTCCTGAAGACCGCATGCAAGACCGCGGCCTTTGAATCCGACCAAATCGAGGATGGACCGGCAATGAAGATCGGCGCGCTCGCTCTCCAGGGTGACTTCCGAGAGCACCTTGCGATGATCCGCAGCCTCGGTGTTGAGGGGATCGAGGTGAGAACTGAAGAGGAACTCGATCGGATAGACGGTCTGATCATCCCCGGTGGCGAATCGACGGCAATCGGGCGCCTTGCCGCGATCTACGGGCTGATCGAACCACTCCGGGACAAGATCAACGACGGGCTGCCGGTCCTGGGCACCTGTGCCGGGATGATCTTTCTGGCCTCGGCCACGCTGCGCCATGAACAACCTCAATTGGAGGTACTTGACGTTGTCGTTGAGCGCAACGCCTTCGGCCGCCAGATAGATTCTTTCGAGGCGGCAATGGCTGTTGCTGGTTTTGACGACCCGGTCCACGCCGTGTTCATTCGAGCACCATGGATCCATAAGGTGGGTGCAGACGTGGATGTCCTGGCATCGGTCGAAGATCTAGAGAGTGGGGAGTTGCGCCCGGTCTTCGTCCGTCAAGGCCGTATCCTGGCTACGTCATTCCACCCTGAATTGACCGCCGATACGAGAATCCACGAGATGCTGATGGAGGTGAGCTGATATGGCCGGACATTCCAAGTGGGCGAATATCAAGCACCGCAAGGGACGTCAGGACGCCAAGCGGGGCAAGCTCTTCGCCAAGTTGATCCGCGCCATCGAGGCTGCGGCGCGTCAAGGTGGCGGGGATGTCTCGGCGAACCCGACACTGGCGACGGCGGTGCAGAAGGCCAAGGACAACTCCGTTCCGAAGGACAACATCGAGCGGGCGGTAGCCCGCGGCTCCGGATCGGATGAGGGAGTTGTATACGACGAGGTCTGGTACGAAGGGTATGCCCCCGGGGGCGTGGCCATCTACGTGCAGGTGCTCACGGACAACCGCAACCGCGCTGCCGCCGCCGTGCGCTCCGCATTCACCAAGAACAACGGCAGTCTCGGCGAGCCGGGATCCGTCGGCTATTTGTTCGAGCAACGCGGGTACCTGCTGGCTAGCGGCGACGAGGACACGGTCATGATGGCTGCCCTTGAAGGCGGGGCGGACGATGTCACCGCAAGCGATGAGTCCTGGGAGATCATCTGTGCGCCGGGGGCTCTTGGTGGGGTTCGGACCGCCCTGGAGGAGGCAGAGATCACGGTCGAGCAAGCCGAAGTGACTCAAATGCCTTCTGTGTCGGTTGCTGTGGACGAGGCAGGGGCGGGCAAGTTGCTTCGCCTCATCGATGCGCTCGAGGATCTAGAGGATGTCCAATCTGTGTACGGCAATTTCGACATCCCTGATGAGGTTCTGGCATCACTCGGGTAGATCCGCCAGAAGCGGATGCTTGGCATCGTGAAATCGACTCCCTACGCTATGGGAACATATGTTCGTTCTAGGCATCGATCCCGGATTGTCCACCTTGGGCTATGGAGTGGTGGAATCACGTGGCCACAAGCTGCGGGCGGTCGCCGCCGGAGTCATTCGGACGGCACCCGGGACACCCATTGGCGAGCGCCTAGTCGAGTTGCATCGGGATCTCGATGACTTGATCGGCGAGCACCAGCCGGACGAAGCAGCAGTTGAGCAGGTATTCGTCAACCGAAACCTGCAGACCGCAACCTCGGTGGGACGCGCCTCTGGGGTTGTGCTGTTGACGTTGGCCCAGCACCGGTTACACATCGCGGAATACTCTCCTTCTGCGGTGAAGCGAGCCCTCACCGGCTACGGCAAGGCGGACAAGACACAAATGCAGAAGGTGGTTGCGATGCGCCTCGGCCTACCCGAAATTCCTTCACCGGCCGACGCCGCGGACGCCCTCGCGATCGCTCTGTGTCATATTCAGTCGGCTCCGGCCGAGCGACTGGCAGGGAGAACCGGATGATCGGGCGGCTCAGGGGGGAGATAGCCGAAAAGAGCGGCGACACCGTTCTCCTCGACGTAGGGGGCGTCGGCTATGAGATTGCCGTCACGCCGAACACGATTGCGGCATTGCCGGGAGCGGGTCAGTCGGCCGTGCTGCACACCCATCTCCACGTGCGCGAAGACGCCATGGCTCTGTACGGATTCGCATCAGCCGACGAGCGCAACATCTTTCAGATATTGATAGGTGTCAGCGGCGTCGGACCCAAGCTGGCGCTGGCGGTCCTTGCGACGTTTGGTCCGGACGATCTTCGCCAAGTCGTAGTGGCAGAGGACGTCGGCGCACTCACTGCAGTGCCCGGTATCGGCCAGAGGAGCGCACAAAAGCTGCTGCTCGAGCTTCGGCCAAAGCTGGAGTTGCCCGATTCACCGCTTCAGGCTGGGGGCACCGTCGCCGAGGTGCGACAAGCGCTTGAAGCTCTCGGGTACCAGGCGGCTGAGATCCGCGACGTGTTGCGAGACCTGCCCGCGGACGGCAGCGTTGAAGATTCTCTTCGCTTCGCCCTTCAGGAACTCGGAAGGCAGCGGTGAGACAACGTGCGCGATGAAGGAATCCTCGGAAAGGACCCCCTCCCCGAGGAGGAGCCGGAAGAGGTAACCCTGCGGCCTCGTCACATGGACGAGTTCATCGGTCAGGCCGAGCTGAAGGAAAGGCTCACCATCTTGATCGAGGCTGCCCGGCAACGGGGCGAGTCGGTCGACCACGTACTCTTCTCCGGACCACCCGGGCTCGGCAAGACCTCATTGGCAGGCATCCTCGCCGTTGAGATGGGCGCCCACTTCCAGGCGACCAGCGGGCCCGCTTTGGAGCGGCCGGGAGACCTGGCGGCAGTGATCACGAATCTGGAACGGGGCGACGTTCTATTCATCGACGAAATCCACCGCCTACCCCGGCAAGTCGAGGAAGTGCTCTACCCGGCGATGGAAGATTTCCAGCTCGACATAGTCGTCGGCAAGGGCCCGGCGGCGCGGTCGATCCGACTTGATCTTCCCCCGTTCACGCTCGTGGGGGCAACCACCCGGGTGGGTCGGGTAGCTCCGCCGCTGCGGGACCGCTTCGGTTACGTTGCCCGCCTCGACTATTACAACAGCGCAGACTTGGGTCGCATCGTGACCCGCTCGGCTGAGATTCTCGACGTCGAGGTCACCCGGGATGGCGCGGATACGGTGTCGTTGCGGGCGCGAGGAACGCCTCGGATCGCCAATCGGTTGCTGCGCCGGGTTCGTGACTTCGCCGCCGTGCGCTCCGACGGGGTGGTGGATGGCGATACCGCGCTGCGGGCTCTTGAAGTTTTCGAGGTTGACGATGCCGGTTTGGACAAGGTCGATCGCGCCATACTCGATTCGATTATCTCCAAGTTCGGCGGCGGGCCGGTCGGGCTCTCCACCCTCGCCATCGCCGTTGGGGAGGAGCCCGAGACCGTCGAGGACGCCTACGAGCCATATCTGCTTCAGGAGGGCTTCATCCAGCGCACCCCGCGAGGGCGGGTGGCCACTCTTCACGCATATAACCACCTCGGCTTGGCGGGTCCCGAGGAGGCCGGTCAGCGAACGCTACTTCCCTAGAAGGTTTCGGCATCTCCCCAGATGCGCTCAATGTACGCAAGGAAGATGCTCGAGTGATCCTCAAAGCGGTTCCGGCCGAGCTTGATCGCCTGATCCTGGAGTTCGCGGCGTTTGTCGCAGATGGCTTCGACGATGGGATCCGTTGCGATGCCGTCGGTGAGGTGCGGGTCGTTCTTGATCCTCGCCAATAGGATGGCGAGGTCGTGATCGTCGCCGAGCAGGTCGGTCAGTTGTTCGAGTTCCATCTCCATTTCACCGAGCTCGGGCGGGTCGAGAATGTTGAGGGCCTCGACCTGGTGCCGCAGGTACTTTGCCCTCTTCCTCCACACATGGAGAAGGGTGTCCGTGGGCGAATCGGCCACGATTCTCATGCCGCGCCGCCCCCGCTTGTAGACCCTCTGCATACCGGGCTCTACGGTCGCAAACATGTGAGGCAGAGGCACAGATTGCTCGCCGGCGATGATCGTCCACTTTTTGGCTCGGTCTCGAGCCTTGTCCAATTGGTCGAGGATCGAAGCCATGTGTGCCGCGTTGTCCAGCACAGCGGCGGATTCCGCCTTGTAACGGTCCTGGAGACGATCAACAAGAGTCGCCACGGAGTCGGTGAGATCGTGGTCGTGGGGGAGAAGGCGGTCGAGGATCTGCGCCATCACCCATGAGTCCCGCACTGCGCCGAGTTCGGCAGCAATCAGTTTCAGCGCAGCGTTGTCCGTGTGATAGCAGTCGAGGGAAATGCTGTCGCGCACGAGGCGCAACATGGCTCGGAGCCTCTTGATCGCTTTGCGTGTCTCATGTACGGCGCTGGCCTGCTCGTCCGGAGCGCATGTAGCAACGCCGAGCGCGATTTCGAACTGGGCGTCGATCACACGGTCCAAACCTTCGCTGAGGGTCTCTCCCGCAAAGAAGCGAACAGAAGTGAGGGACGTCTGTGAGCCCGGGGTTGTAAGGTCTTCCACAACCCGGGAGAGTACCGAATTCGTCCTGAGTACGCACAACGTGCGACCACGCGGGGCGGCTAGCCTCGCTTAACGTGAGAACCGAGGAATTCGACTACGCGCTGCCCAAGGCGGCAATCGCCCAGCAACCCACCGAGCCGCGAGATGCGGCTCGCCTGCTGCGGGCCGACGTTCTCGAGGACCGCATGTTCTCCGAATTGCCGGCTCTGCTTGTGCCCGGTGATCTCCTGGTCGTCAATCGCACCAAGGTGAGAGCGGCCCGAATCCGCGGCACGAAGAGGGACACCGGCGGCGCCGTCGAGCTCCTCCTCACTCGACGGCTCGACGAGGATCGATGGGAGGCGCTGGCCCGCCCTGCGCGCCGCATCCGAACAGGAACCGAGCTGAACCTGGGGCGGATCAAGGGCGAGGTACTGAGTGATCCGGTGGCCGGTGAGGTTGTCGTTGCTCTCTCTGCGGACATCGGCGAAGTCGAAGACGTGCTGCGCGACGATGGAGAAATGCCGCTCCCTCCCTACATCCATGTTCCCCTCACCGACGCAAACCGCTATCAGACGGTGTTCGCCAAGACCCTGGGTTCGGCGGCGGCACCGACCGCCGCCCTGCACTTCACCGATGGTTTGGTCAAGTCGTTGCAGGCGTCCAACATCAGCATCGCAGAAGTGGATCTGGAGGTTGGTCTCGACACATTCCGGCCGATCTCGGAAACTGTAATCAATGAGCATGAGATGCATCGGGAGATGTGGGAGGTCCCTCAGGGAGCTGCCGATGCGGTGGCCGCCTGCCGGGAACGGGGGAACCGGGTAGTGGCAGTGGGGACAACGGTGGTACGAACCCTGGAGAGCGCCGCTCGGATGGACGGCCTCGTCCAGGCCGGGCGGGGCGAAACCGATCTGTTCATCAGGCCGGGCTACCGTCTGCGGGCGGTTGATGCGGTAGTCACCAATTTCCACGCCCCGCGCACGACTCTGATCGTGATGATTGCGGCCCTGCTGGGTGATAGATGGCGGGAGGTCTACCAGCATGCACTTCAGTCCGGCTATCGCTTCCTTTCCTTTGGTGACGCAATGATCATCGAACAACCGGTGAACGGGCGATGAGTGTCACCTGGCGTCACGGACAGTCCGACGGCACAGCACGCTCGGGTTATCTGGAGACGCCGCACGGTGAGGTGGCGACACCCGCGTTCATGCCGGTCGGCACGCGGGGTACGGTGAAGACGCTGGACTCCGAAGACCTGGAACGTGCAGGCGCACAGATGGTGCTCGCCAATACCTATCACCTGATGTTGCGTCCTGGCGCTGACGTTGTCGCGAAGCTCGGCGAGTTACACACCTTCATGTCGTGGAACGGGCCGATCCTCACCGACTCCGGGGGATACCAGGGCTTCAGTCTCGACCCCGATATCTCAGAAGAGGGAGTGAGCTTCAAATCGGTCTACGACGGCTCCCGGGTCGAGTTGACCCCGGAGGGTGCGGTCGAAGTACAGGAAGCCCTCGGAGCCGATGTAGCGATGGTCCTCGACGTTCTCATCGGTCTCCCGGCGTCACGGGAGGACACTATTGCCGCAATGGAGCAAACTCTGCGTTGGGCGGAACGATCGCTGCGGGCAAGAGGGCGGAGCGACAGGGCTTTGTGGGGAATCGTCCAGGGTGGATCCGACCCGGACCTGCGAGCGCGGTCGGCGGCAGCCACCGCAAAACTTGGCTTTACCGGATTCGGAATCGGTGGACTTTCGGTAGGGGAAACCGCGGAGGCCCGAAACCGTGCCGTCGAAGCGGCAGTCCCTGAGCTCCCGGAGACTGCACCGCGATACGTGATGGGTCTTGGAGACACCGAGGGGCTTCTCGACTGCATTGCCCGGGGCGTCGATCTATTCGACTGCGTATTGCCGACTCGACTCGCCCGCCACGGCAAGGCTCTGAGCCGGGACGGGGATTTCAGCATGAAGCGGGCGGAATGGATTCGCTCTGAAGGCCCGATCGACGCCGAGTGTAGGTGTGTGGCGTGCCGTCGCTACAGCAGAGGCTATTTGCGCCATCTCGTAGCCACCGGCGAGTTCCTGGGGCCACGTCTGCTTTCGATCCATAACCTGACATACACCCTGGAACTCATGGCCGATACCCGCAACGCGATCGCCGCCGGTACCTTTGACCAATTTCGAACGGACACGTTGGCACGACGCACTACCGCTAATTGAACTTCGCGCTTAGTGTCTTGCGCACTAACCTATGGCGGCCCGCTACCGCCGTAGGTACGGGCATAGTTCCCACTGGAGGCTGTTGTGCCATACCACGCGATCCTTACAGGGTTGCTTCTTGCAACGGATGAGACAACCGATTCGAGCGGCTCGCTTCTCGGGCTGCTGGTTCCGTTAATCCTCTTTGGCGGGCTCTTCTACGTTGCGCTGATCCTTCCCCAGCGTCGGCGGTCCCGCCAGATGCAGAACTTGCGCGACTCGATTGAGGTCGGCGATCAGGTGCGAACCATAGGAGGCATCCTCGGCCGGGTCACCCGTCTCGACGGTGACGAGGCCGTCGTTGACGTTGGGGGCGGAACTCACCTCACTATCACCGTCCGTGCGATAGCGGAGAAGCTGGGAGACACCGAAGAGTGAACCGCCGCACCCTCTGGATCTCTTTGATCCTTGCCGTTTCCGTCGCCTGGGGATCCGCCGCCGCAATGCTTGCGGCCGGCTGGGAGCCCAAGCTGGGCCTCGACCTCCAGGGCGGATTTTCTGTCGTCCTGGCCGCGCCCGAAGGCGTCGACGAGTCGGTTCTCGACCAGGCGGTGGAGACCATGCGGCAACGTATCGAGAACCTCGGAGCCGTGCAGGAGCCCGAGATCTCGGTGCAGGGGAACCGGCGCATCCTCGTCCAGTTACCCGGCGTGGAAGACAGGGAGCGAGCCCTGGCAGCCGTGGGTACCACCGGCCAACTCTCCTTCAGGCCCGTGATCGCCATCCTGCCCCAGAGCCCCTTCCTGCCGGGAGCGGAAACAGGTGATGGGACAACCGATACCACCCAACCTCCCGAGATTCCGGAAGGCGTCGATCCGGTCACCGGATTGTCTGTCGAGGACGATCCAACCGCAACGGTCTATCTGCAGGATGAAGACGGGATCGTCTATGTGCTCGGACCTGCCTTCCTCACCGGCGCCGACATCACCGGCGCCGAACCCGGTTTCGGCGGTGTCCAGGTAGGCGGCGGAGGCGGCTGGACAGTCGACCCGTCGTTCACAGCCGACGGGGGGAGCAAGTTCGAAGACGCAACAGCAGAACTCTCCACCTACCAACCCGGCGATCCCCGCAGGCAAATGGCAATCGTCCTCGACGGAACCGTCATCTCAGCTCCCCAGATCGCTGCCGATGTCGGTTTCGGAGAGTCGCTGCCCGCCGATACGGTCATCATCACGATGGGTTCCGCCGATGACTCCCAGGCGGAAGCCGAAGATCTGGCAACAGTCCTCCGCTACGGTGCACTGCCGACCACATTCATTCGGGAAAGCGAAGGATCCATATCTGCCAGCCTGGGATCAGACTCGCTGCGCGCAGGTCTTTACGCCGGGGCAGCCGGTCTCGCCCTGGTCGCCCTTGCTCTGCTCATCTACTACCGGGCGCTCGGGTTGATCGCCGTCGTCGGACTCACGGTCTTCGGCAGCCTGGTCATGTCGATCATCATCCTGCTCAGCCGTTTCCAGGGAACAACGCTGACTCTTGCCGGTGTGACCGGCATCATCGTGTCGATTGGAATCACCGCCGATTCCTACATCGTCTTCTTCGAGAGAATCAAAGAGGAGCACCGCAGGGGGCGGGCGCTGCGCCCGGCCGTTGACTACGGCTTCAAACGAGCATTCCACACCATTGTGACCGCGGACACGGTGACCCTGGTCGGCTCCGCCCTGTTGTGGCTACTGGCAATCGGGCCGGTCAAAGGGTTCGCTCTCACGCTCGGGATAGCAACACTCGTCGACATCTTTGTGGCCTACTACTTCACCCGTCCCGCCGCCCAGCTCCTTGTCAGAAGCAAGCTCGGTGAAGGTGGGATCTTCAGCGTACGGGGAGCGATGGGACGCACCGCGACAGAAGCGGCGGCATCATCATGAGCTTGTGGCGGACCCTATATCGGGGCGAAACGGAATTCGATTTCATGCGGTATCGTCGCCGCTATTTCATCATATCCGCAGTGTTGATCGGAATCTCGCTGTTGTCTCTCCTGGTGCGTGGCCTCGACGGCAGCGTCGACTTCACCGGGGGCACCATCGTCGAGGCAGCGAACTCGTCGGGTGCCGACGTAGGCGAATACCGGAACGAACTGGCATCCATCGGCCGGGAAGGTGCCCGGGTCCAAATCCGGACCGAACGCGATGATTTGGAAATCGTCGTTGTCCAGACCGAAGCCCTGTCGGTCGACGAGCGGGACGAATTGGTCGACACCGTCGCCGCCGTCGCTGGTATCGACCCAAACGAGACGAATATCGCCTCGGTTGGGCCGACATTCGGTTCCGAAATCACCAGACGCGCCATCGAGGCACTCGTCATCTTCTTGATCGTGGTCGCCTTGTTCATCACTTGGAGATTCGAATGGAAGATGGCGGTGACTGCTCTTGCCGCGCTCTTCCACGACCTCGTCATCACAGCCGGTATCTACTCCCTGATCGGTTTTGAAGTGACGCCGGCCACTGTCATCGCCATTCTGACGATTCTGGGGTATTCCTTGTACGACACGGTTGTGGTGTTCGACAAGATCACCGAGAACGTCCATGAATTGGGGAGCCGGCACACCTTCACAGAGATCGCCAATCTCTCGCTCAACCAGGTCCTGATGCGCTCGCTCAACACCTCGGCAACATCACTGCTGCCGATCGGGAGCTTGCTCCTGATCGGTTCTTACCTCCTCGGGGCGGCGACTCTGCGCGAGTTCGCACTTGCGCTGTTCATCGGCATCGCCGCCGGGACGTACTCGTCGATATTCGTGGCGACTCCCCTCCTCACAGAGTGGAAAGAGCGGGAACCGGAGTGGCAGCGTATGCAGCGAAGGGTCGCCCGTCGCGCCGGTGCCACCGTTGTCGCAGCCGCAGACAGTGCCACAGCATCGGCCCCCGAGGTGCGAAGTACCGGAGCCGAACCGCGTGCACCCAAGCAGCGGCGCAAGCGCCGGTAGACTGCCGGTGTGAACGAAACACAGATGCGCTCGTTTATCCGTGATGTCCCGGATTTTCCTGAGCCGGGCATCGTCTTCAAGGACATCACGCCATTGCTGGGCGATAACGGAGCTTTCGACGCCGCTCTCGATGCGATGGTCGAGCCGTATCTGAATACCGGAGTGACCAAGGTCGTTGGCGTGGAAGCCCGTGGCTTCATCTTTGCCGCCCCGATCGCTCTCAAGCTGGATGCCGGGTTCATCCCGGTGCGAAAGCCGGGAAAGCTCCCTTACGACGTACACCACCAGGTCTACGACCTCGAATACGGCACCGATCGTGTCGAGATTCACCGTGACGCCGCCGTGCCGGAGGACAACGTGCTGGTTGTCGACGACGTCCTTGCCACGGGAGGTACGGGCCGGGCAACGACCGACCTGATCCGAGCCCTCGGCGCCCACGTTGTCGGATTCTCGGTGCTGGCCGAACTCGCCTTCCTCGGAGGTAGAGAAAGGCTCGGGGGCGTGGATGTCCACGCGGTGGTGAGGTATGGCGCTTCCTGAGACGGCCGAGACCGATCCGGAAGTTCACCTGGAGCGGGTCATCGAAGAGTTCGGGCAGCACTACCCGGACGCGAGTCCAGACACGATCAGACGCGCCTACGAGGTAGCCGCGGCCGCCCATGCCGGCCAGGTACGGAGATCAGGTCACCCCTTCATCACCCACCCGTTGATCGTCACCGAGATACTTGCCAGCTACGGCATGGACGAATCGACCCTGGTCGCGGCAATTCTGCATGACACGGTGGAGGACACCGACGTCACCCTCGAGGACACGGCGGCCGACTTCGGTGAAGAGGTCGCCGACCTCATCGATGGAGTGACCAAGCTGGATCGGATCAGGTTCTCGTCTCGCGAAGAGCATCAGGCAGCCACCATCCGCAAGATGGCTATTGCCATGGCCAAAGACATAAGGGTGCTCCTGATCAAACTGGCCGATCGGCTGCACAACGTCCGCACCCTGTCCTCCCTGCCCGACGCCAAACGGGAGCGGATTGCCAGGGAAACCATCGAGGTGTACGCACCGCTGGCCCACCGGTTGGGGGTGCAAGAGATCAAACACGAGATGGAGGACCTCTGCTTCCGAGAGCTCTATCCGAAGCGTATGTCGGAACTCGAGGACCTGATCAAGAGACGAGCCCCGCAGCGTGAAGCCGATGTCAAGAAGGTGAAGACCCAGGTCCGTGACGAGCTCACTGCTCAGGGCATCGAAGCGACCGTCACCGGCAGACCGAAGCACCTCTACTCGATTTATCGCAAGATGATGACCAGCGGCCTGGAATTCGAACAGATCTACGACCTCATCGGGGTGCGAGTCCTGGTGAACGAGGTGCGTGACTGCTACGCCGTTCTCGGGCTCGTGCACACCTTGTGGGCGCCCATCCAGGGTCGCTTCAAGGACTACATCGCGATGCCGAAGTTCAACCTCTATCAGAGCTTGCATACCACCGTGGTCGGACCGGACGGCAAGGCACTCGAGGTGCAGATTCGCACGCACGATATGCACTCCAGGGCGGAATACGGGATCGCCGCTCACTGGCGGTACAAAGATGGCGATCGCACCACCGACCCTCAGCTGATAGCCGACCTCCGCTTTTTGCAAGAAGAGTCGACCGATCCGCGAGAGTTCCTGGAGCATCTCAAGCTCGATCTTTACGCAGACGAGGTGTTTGCACTAACGCCGAAGGGCGATGTGCACGTCCTTCCCCGCGGCGCTACCCCTGTCGATTTTGCCTACCGGATTCACACAGACGTCGGTCATCGCTGCGTTGGAGCCAAAGTCAACGGGAAACTCGCTCCACTCAACTCCGAGCTGCAGTCTGGCGATATCGTCGAAATCATCACAACCAAGGCCGCCGATGCGCGCCCCAGCCGGGACTGGCTCGAGTTCGTCAAATCCTCACGAGCTTCGACGAAGATCCGCCAGTGGTACACCCGGGCGCGCCGAGAGACAGCTCTCAATGACGGGCGAGAGGCCATCGTCCGGGCGCTGCGGCGCTCCCCGCTTCCCGTCGATGCCTTCAAGCGGAACGAAGCGCTGCAACCAATCGCGGTTGAATGCGGTTACAAGGACGTCGACGGCCTCTATGCGGCAGTCGGCGACGGAAGGCTCAGCCCGCTCACCGTCATCTCGCGTCTGGAGAGACTGCACGGCCTGGGCGGCGAAGAAGAAGATCTCCTCAGTCCACCAAGCCGCCCGCAACAGCGACGCCCGACCGGCGGCATCAGGGTCGAGGGAATGGATGACATGTTGGTCCGGATCGCCCGATGCTGTGCGCCGGTACCCGGTGACGAGATCATCGGGTTCATCACCGTAGGTCGAGGGGTGTCGGTGCATCGGGACGACTGCGCCAATATCGGAGCGCTCGGAGAGAGGGCCGAGCGAATGATCGACGTCTCCTGGGACGTCGATCACATCGGGTCATTCTTCGCCTGGGTACAGGTGGAAGCGCTCGATCGTCCCAAGCTCCTACGCGATGTCACCGAGATCTTCTCCGATCACGGTGGAAACATCCATGCGGCATCGTCGGCAACGGGTCGAGATCGGGTGGCCATTTTGCGATTCGAGATCGAACTGTCCGATCCGCAGCAACTCGAGCAGGTAATAACGGAGGCCCGTCGTGTCGACGGTGTCTTCGATGCCTATCGGCTTATTCCCCAAGGTTCGGGCCGGTGAGCGTCCTCATAGATGGGCGCTCCCTATGGCTTGCGGAGACGAACTGCTTTGTGATCGCAGAGGACTCCGGAGGTCCGTGCGTCGTCGTTGATGCCCCCGCGGATCTGGAGGGTATCGCGGCTCTGCTGGCGGCTCACGATCTGTATCCAGAGGCGCTACTAGTCACGCACGCTCACATCGATCACGCCGGCGGGGCGGCGGCGGTAGCGGACAGGTGGACCGTCAAAGCCTATCTACATCCCGACGACGACTGGCTTGCGGCGGATCCATTGGCCCAGCTGCGTTCCCTATTCGGGGGTCTGATACCGGAGTGGCTCGACGGGAGCTTCGAACCGCCGGCTTCATGGGAAGCGCTTGCGGATGGCGCGGTTCTCAACCTCGCCGGTGTGGGCTTCGAAGTCCTGCACACCCCCGGCCACACCCCGGGGCACTGCTGCTTTTACGTCGAATCAGAAGGGATCCTCTTCTCCGGGGATCAGCTCTTCGCCGGTTCGATCGGGAGAACTGATCTACCGGGCGGCGACTACGGCCAGTTGATGCGCTCCATGGTCACCCGTGTGATGACTCTCGACGATGCTACGGCGGTTCTTCCGGGCCACGGGCCGACGACTACGATCTCGCGCGAACGCCTCACCAATCCCTTCCTCACTGATCTGTGATTCGGTGGGGCATCGACGCATAGCGAGGAACACATGACGACCTACAGGACCAGGCACGGGGGAACACTCCGCTCTGAGGACATCGGACGCGAAGTCCAATTGGCCGGATGGGTGGCGCGGCGGCGCGACCACGGCGGAGTTGCCTTCATGGACCTGCGTGACGCATCAGGCATCGTGCAGGTGGTCGTCAACCCCGAAAAAGCCCCGGCCTCGCCGGAAGTGCTGCGCAGCCTCCGCAGTGAGTTCTGCATAAGCGTCACCGGCATGGTTCGGGCACGGCCCGAGGGAACCACCAATCCAGACATGGCGACCGGAGAGGTCGAAGTGGCCGTCGCTGGGCTGGATGTGCTCTCCCCGGCAGAGGTCCTCCCATTTCAGCTGGACGACCGATTTGATGCAGATGAGGCGCGCCGCCTCAAGTACCGCTACCTCGATCTGCGTCGAGAGCGAATGGCGGCAAACCTGAGGGCACGTTCCACAGCGATTCGGGCTATGCGCCACGTGCTCGACGATCGCGAGTTTCTCGAGGTGGAGACACCCACACTGGTCGTCTCGACGCCGGAGGGTGCCCGCGACATGCTGGTCCCGAGCCGTCTCCGGCCCGGCCAGTTCTACGCACTGCCCCAATCGCCGCAGCTCTTCAAACAGCTCCTCATGGTGGCCGGCGTAGAGCGCTACTACCAGATCGCCCGCTGCTACCGCGATGAGGATTTTCGGTCCGATCGCCAGGTCGAATTCACCCAGCTAGATCTCGAAGGATCCTTCTGGGATCAAGATGATGTGCTCGATACCCTCGAGGCGATCGCGTCCGGTGTCGTAAAGGACGTCAGAGACATCGAGATATCGCGTCCGATTCCCCGCATGACCTACGACGACGCCCTGGCCATGTACGGGACGGACAAGCCTGACGTTCGTTTCGGAATGGAGATTCGAAAGCTCGACAACATTTTTGCCCAGTCCGAGTTCAGAGCATTCACAGGGACGCTCGCCGACGGAGGAACGGTGCGGGGCTTCAACGCCGGACCACAAGAGCTTTCTAGAGCCGGATTCGACAAACTGACGGAGGATGCCAGGGAGCTCGGAGCGAAGGGTCTGATCTGGATGGTTGTCGAGGACGACGGCAGTGTCCGGTCACCGGTTGCCAAGTTCCTGAGTGATGAAGAACTCGCAGGCGTCGTTGCCGCACTCGATGCCGCTTCAGGCGACACTCTGCTGATAGTGGCGGACGAGTTCCGGACGGCCGTAACCGGCCTCGGTCAGTTGCGCCTCGACCTCGGCCAGCCGGGCAACCACGACGAACTGGAATTCCTCTTCATTGTCGACTTCCCGGTGTTCGAGCCGACTGCCGACGGTGGCCTGGCGCCGGCCCATCACCCGTTTACCGCCCCGCTCGATGTCGACGAGATGCGCAATTCCCCGGAGACTGCCGTCTCCCGGTCATACGACATGGTTCTCAACGGTGCTGAACTGGGGTCGGGAAGCGTCAGAATCCACGACCCGGAAGTACAAGGGCAGGTTTTTGAGATACTGGGGATCTCGAAGGAACAGGCCGAAGCCCGCTTCGGATGGTTCATGGAAGCGCTTCGTTACGGCACACCTCCCCATGCCGGGTTTGCCATCGGTGTTGACCGGTTCGTATCGATTCTCCAGAACGAGCAGAACATCCGCGAGGTCATGCCCTTCCCGAAGACGCAAACCGGTGCTGATCCCCTGACAGGCGCCCCTGGCCGTGTCGAGGAGGAGCAGCTCGAAGAGTTAGGCGTCGACGTCAGGCCGGAGGTCAAAGCCGCCTGGCTAGAGCCACCAGGGAACGCGTGACCTCGCAGGACGACCTGTTTGCCGAGGAGCGCGCCGAGAACCGGCTGGCGGCGGCGCCGCTAGCGGCGAGAATGCGCCCCCGCAGCCTCGACGAGGTTGCCGGCCAGCAGCATCTCGTGGGAAACGGTACGGCATTCCGCTCGCTCATCGAGTCGGGAAGACCGAGCTCCTTGATCCTCTGGGGTCCTGCGGGAACCGGCAAGACGACACTGGCTCGGCTCACAGCAAAGGCGACCCAAGCGATGTTCTCGGAGCTGTCGGCGACAGCCGCCGGCGTCAAGGACGTTCGGGCCATACTGGCTTCGGCCCGACATCGGCTCGAGGAAGGCAGGGGCCGCACGGTCCTATTCCTCGATGAGATCCACCGATTCAACAAATCCCAACAGGACGCCCTGCTTCCGGGCGTCGAGGACGGAACGGTCATCCTCGTCGGGGCCACGACCGAGAACCCGTTCTTTGAAGTCAATTCACCCCTGATCTCACGCTGCACGGTCTTTCGTACCGAGGCGCTCGACCCGGAAGCGGTGGTACGGGTGCTCCAGAGTGCGCGCGATGACGCGGTTCGGGGATTGGGCAGTGATCTGGATGTGCCCGATGAAGTGCTCGAGTTGATCGCCGACAGGGTCGGTGGCGATGCTCGTCTGGCCTTGAACACCCTTGATGTGTCGGCAGCCATCGTCCGCGGTTCCGGCCGAGATGCGGTCGCCGAAGACGACGTGGTCGAGGCATTGCAGCGGCGAATAATCCGCTACGACAAGGCCGGGGATCGCCACTACGACGTGATATCTGCCTTCATCAAGAGCGTGCGTGGATCTGATCCGGATGCCTCCCTGTACTGGCTGCACACAATGATCGAGGCAGGCGAGGATCCGAAGTTCATCGCACGCCGTCTCGTGATCCTCGCTTCCGAGGACATCGGCCTCGCAGACAACGCTGCCCTAGGTATAGCGACCGACGCCTTTCGGGCCATCGAGCTGATAGGCCTGCCGGAGGGTGCCTACGCACTCTCGCACGCCACGGTGTACTTGGCGTTAGCGCCCAAGTCGAACTCGATTACGACCGCCATGGGCAGAACCAGAGAGCTCATCGAGGCAACGCCCTCGGCCCCGGTCCCTGCGCATCTGAGAAGCGCGGCCACGTCAGGCCAGCGGGCCCTCGGCGATGGTGTCGACTATCGCTATCCCCACGAAGCCCCAGATGGGATCCTCCCGCAGCAATACCTTCCGGATGATGCTGTGAATGCGATCGTTTTCCAGCCCGGGGGGAGAGGCGAGGAGGCGGACCTCGGTCGCCGGCTGGAGGAAATCGACGCCCGGCTCGGCAAGCGGCGACGGAAGTAGGCTAGGACCATGTTCTTGAGGATCCGCTGGTTCATCATGGGTGCCCTCGCTTCTGTGAGCATCGTGTCATATCTGGCCAACCAGCTGCGTAAGGCGCGGGAGCGGCTTACGCCGCGTAGTGTCGCCAACTCGGGCCTGCGCGGGATGGCCAACGTACTCGATTCGGCAGCCGAAGCGGTGCAGCCGAAAGCGGAAGAGTCGCGGTGAGCATCATCCAACCCAGGAC
>CAMYKI010000019.1:0-40335 GCA_947258985.1 uncultured Acidimicrobiaceae bacterium | reverse complement strand
GCTGCCGGCAACGATGACGGCACGCGAGCACGTGATCGAGACCGCCCGGAGTGTGTACCGGAGATTCGGGTTCACCCCGATAGAAACCCCTGCGCTGGAATACAGCGAGATCCTGTTCGGAAAGGGCGGGGACGAAAGCGACAGCCAGATGTACCGATTTGAGGACCAGGGCGGTCGGGACATCGCATTGCGGTTCGACCTCACGGTCCCGCTGGCCCGCTTTGCGGCCCAGCACGTTGGAAAGCTCGGAACTCCATTCAAGCGCTACCACGTCGGGCCGGTTTGGCGTGGCGAGAACACGCAGCGAGGCCGGTATCGCGAGTTTGTTCAATTCGACTTCGATACGATCGGCACCGAGAGCCTCATCGCCGACATCGAGACGCTCGTCGTCGTCCACGACCTGTTTGCGGCTCTCGACATCTCGGAGTTCGTCGTCCACTTCAATAACCGCGACATCCTCAACGGCCTACTAGAGAAGTTGAGTCTCGAGGATCGGGCGGTCGTCGTGCTCCGTGCACTGGACAAGTTGCCAAAGGTCGGCGCCGACAAGGTACGCGCCGAGCTCGAAGCAGCTGCAGGTGCAACTACCTCGCAGGCAGATGAGATCCTGGAATTGGCGGCACTCGATGGCAGCAACGACCAAATACTTGCCGCACTACCCGAGATCGTCGGAGACACCGAGACCGCACGCAGGGGCCTTGCCGCCATCGAAACGGTGCTCGAAGGCGTCCGAGCCTCGCGCATTCCCGAGTACCGAGTCCGACTCGACGTCAGCATCGCCAGGGGCCTGGCGTACTACACGGGAACGGTGTTCGAGACCTTCCTTACGGACTTGCCCGGCATCGGAAGTGTTTGCTCGGGTGGCCGCTATGACAATCTCGCCTCTCTCTACACCAAACAACGTCTCCCTGGGATCGGGGGCTCCCTCGGAGTGGATCGGCTGCTTGCCGCGATGGAGGAACTCGATCTGGTGGACGAGCGGGCGGCCTCTGCGGACGTGTTCGTTGCGCTCTTTGTACAGGCCAGAACCGCGGATTATCTGCATCTTGTTGCCCGGCTGCGGGCCGCCGGGCTGTCTGCGGAGTTGTATCCCGAGGGGCGCAAGCTCGGAGCACAGATGAAGTATGCCAACCGGCGCGGCCACAGGCTTGCGGTCATAGTCGGCGAAAGCGAGTGGGAAGCAGGCACCGCTACGGTGAAGGACCTCGATAGCGGCCAGGCCGTCGAGGTTCCACTGGACGAGTTGCCGGCCCGGTGTGCCGCGCTGCTTGAAGAGCACGCATAGAGCGCAGCTAACCTTCCCCCACGATGAATAGCCAAGAGATCCGCAAGACGTTTGAGAACTTCTTTGCCGAGCGCGGCCACACAGTGGTGCCAAGCGCTTCGCTAATCCCCATCGACCCCACCCTGCTACTGACCGTCGCAGGCATGGTCCCGTTCAAGCCGTATCTTCTCGGTGAGGAGACACCGTCCTACCTGCGCGCGGTGAGCGTCCAGAAATGCGGGCGCACCGAAGATATCGACATCGTCGGAACCACCGCTCGTCATCTCACGTTCTTCGAGATGCTCGGTAACTTCTCCTTCGGGGATTACTTCAAAGAGAAGGCAATTCCGTGGGCATTCGAACTCGTCACCGACGGCTTTGGCCTCGACCCAGAGCGACTCTGGTTCACCGTCCACGAGACGGACGACGAAGCCGCCGAAATCTGGATCGAGCAAGTGGGCATTGATCCGAAGCGTCTGCAGCGACGGGGCGACAAGGACAACTTCTGGCAGATGGGCGTGCCCGGTCCCTGTGGTCCTTCCTCGGAGATCTTTTTCGACAAGGGTGCGGCGTACGGTCCCGATGGTGGCCCGGAGGCTGACGAAGAGCGGTTCATGGAGATCTGGAATCTGGTGTTCATGCAGAACGTCCAGGACGAGCCGTATCACGTTATTGGCAACCTGCCTGCAAAGAACATCGATACCGGTGCCGGCCTGGAACGTCTCGCACTCGTTCTCCAGGGTGTCGACAACATTTTCAAGACCGATGAGCTACGGAGTGTGATCTCTGCGGCGGAGCAAGCCACAGGGACCGGATTTGGTGACGAGGAGCGCACCGATGTGAGTCTGCGCATCCTCGGTGACCACGGGCGTGCCGTGACATTCCTCATCGCCGACAAGGTGGTGCCATCGAACCAGGGGCGGGGCTATGTACTCCGTCGGCTGCTGCGTCGGGCGGTTCGGCACGCAGTGCTTCTGGGATCGAGGAACAGCATCATGCCGGTCCTGGTGGAAGCGACCGTGGCGGCGATGGGTGAAGCGTATCCGGATCTCGAAGCACGGAAAGACGCCATCCTGGAAATGGCGGAGCGAGAGGAAGGGCGCTTCCGGCGGACATTGGAGTCGGGTCACCAGCTCCTCGACGAAGCTCTAGAGCCGCTCGAATCCGGTGGCACCCTGGCGGGCGACGTAGCCTTCAAACTTCACGACACACACGGGTTCCCCAGAGAACTGACCGAAGAGATCCTCTCCGAGCGGGGTTTCCGGCTCGACCTCGAGGAGTTCGAGAGAATGATGGCCGCACAGAAGGAACAAGCGCGGGCCAATTTCAAGAGCGCCGACGCCGCAGACGTCGGCGATGCCTACCGCTCCCTAGTGCGCGGCCTCGACGCGACCCACTTCACGGGGTACGACGCCGAAGCAGGCAACGCACGGGTGCTCTCCCTGGTTAGGGAAGGAGATCCTGTAGAACGCGCCGAGGAGGGCCAGCAGATCGAGCTCTTCCTCGACCGAACTCCGTTCTACGCCGAATCCGGGGGCCAGATTGGCGACACGGGGATTATCCGCACCGAGACTGGAATCCTCGAGGTCGGCGACACGCAGCTTGCGTTGCCAGGAGTACACGGTCACCGCGGAACCGTGACGGCCGGATACATCGCCGTCGGCCAGGACGCCGAGACCACGATTGCCGGGACCCGCCGCGAGCGAATCAGAAAGAACCACACCGGAACCCATGTGCTCCATTGGGCGCTGCGCGAGGTCCTGGGAGACCACGTTCATCAGGAAGGATCCCTGGTTGCGGACAACCGGCTCAGATTTGACTTCAGTCACTACAAGGCTGTCGAGCCGGACGAGTTGCTCGGCATCGAGCAAGCAGTCAACCAGCGTGTTGTGGAGAACTCTGACGTCATGACGATCGAAACCTCAAAAGACGAAGCGGAGAAGATGGGAGCGCTCGCGTTCTTCGGGGACAAGTACGGAGAGCGGGTGCGGGTGGTCAAGACGGGCAATTTCTCCACCGAATTCTGCGGCGGAACCCATGTGCCGTCGACCGGTCAGATCGGTCCTCTGGTCATGGTTTCGGAAGGATCCGTCGCCGCCAACACCAGGAGAGTTGAAGCTCTCACCGGTGTAGCCGGCTATGAGCACCTGGTCGGGATCCGCAATCAGCTTCGGGACACGGCATCCTTGCTTCGGGTGCAGGAGGGCGGCGTACTGGACGCCGCACGCGGCATGACTCTCCGCCTCAAGGACCAGGAGGACCGCATCGCCGAGTTCGAAGCCCAGGCCCGCTCGGACGTTGCAGGCAAGGTGATGGATGACGCCGAAGACATCGACGGTCATACCCTCGTTGTCGTCAACCAACCCGAGACCTCGCCAGACGATCTGAGGGCGCTGGCATTCCAGATCAGGGACAAGGTCACGTCGGGTCTGGGTGTGTTGGGCTCCAACGTGGGCGGAAAGGCAGCCCTCGTCTGTTTCGCCACCGATGATCTGGTGCAGGCGGGCGTATCTGCCGGCGAGATCACCGCGATTGCCGCCCGGGCCGTTGGCGGTGGCGGAAGCAGGGATCCGCAGCTCGCACAGGCGGGCGGACCGAACGGCGGCGAGATCGAAGCCGCGCTGGGAGCGGCCCGCACCGCGGCGCGCGAAGCGCTCCAGGGGGTTTGACCCTGGCCCGCTTTCTTGGCCTCGACCCGGGGGAGCGCCGCATTGGCGTCGCGTTATCCGACGCCATCGGTATTATCGCGAGCCCGCACGTGGTGCTCGATAGGCGAACCACGGATGTGCTCGAGGCGATCCGGGGCATCTGCACCGAGTATGAGGTCACAACGATCGTCGTCGGACTTCCGACGTCATTGTCTGGTGAGGAAGGTGCGGCGGCAGAGAAGGCCAGGTTCTTCGGGAACCAGATAGGCGAAGCAACAGGTTATGAGATTGTGTTCTTTGATGAGAGGTTCACGACCGTGCAGGCGGAGTCAGCGCTGTTGGAGGGTGGCGTGAGCAGACGCAGGCGCAGAGAGAAGATCGACATGGTGGCGGCAGCCGTGATGCTGCAGGGCTACCTCGACCGTAGGACGACCGATGACACCTGAGTACCAGCCGCAAAATGGCACCTCCTGGCAAGTGCGCATGATTCAGGTCTTCGTTGTTGTGGCTGCTGTCCTCCTGGTGTTCGTTGGCCTCACTTCGGTAGCGCGCAACCTCGCATCCGGAATACAGAATGAATCGACATCAACCATCGCCGTCGAATCGGGTCTCGAAGTCGCCTTCGTGATCGAGTCCGGGTCACCGGCCAGGGTTATCGCCAACGATCTTGCCGCTGCAGGCTTGGTCGCCGATGCCGTTGACTTTCAGGCAGCTGTGAGAAGCCAGGGAGTCGCCAACCAATTGCAGGCCGGGTCCTATGTCATCGCCACGGGGACAGATTTGGACGACGTTATCGGCATTTTGCTCGCCGGACCTGACCCGACCAATGTCTATACCGTTACCGTTGTCGAAGGGCTCACGATCGATGCGGTACTGGCGTCACTTGCGGAGCAAACTCCCCATACGGTTGCACAGTTCGAATCCCAACTCAGCAGCGGTGCTGTGACGTCGCGCTACCTACCGGAGGAGACACCGGAAGGTTCTGACGATCTGGCTCGTTGGGAGGGCCTGTTCGCCCCGGACACGTATGAGTTTTCGGTCGTGGCAACACCTGCGGAAATCCTCTCGAGGATGGCGGACACCCTCGCACAGCGCATGTCCGACGCGGACTGGTCGTGGCTCCAGGCGCTCGACCTGGATGCGTATGACGGACTGATCATCGCTTCGCTGATTGAAAAGGAGGCAAAGCTCGACGAGGAGCGCCCGGTGATCGCCTCGGTGATCGCCAACCGCCTCGTGGACGGGATCGCCCTTCAGATCGACGCCACCATCATCTATGCACTCGGGGTGAACTCTGGCGAGGTGACCCTCGCAGATCTAGAGGTTGACAGTCCGTACAACACATACCTATATCCGGGGTTGCCTCCGACGCCAATTGGCGGTGTACGTGTTGCCTCGATAGAGGCCGCCGCATCTCCGGCGGACACGGATTTCTACTACTACGTCCTGATCGACAACGACGGCACCCATGGGTTCAGCAGGACTCTCGAGGAGCACAACCAGAAGAAGGAAGCGGCCAAGGAAGCCGGGGTCCTGACTCCGTGAGGCTTGCTCTTCTCGGATCGCCGGTTGCCCATTCCCTCTCCCCGGCGATGCACAGGGCAGCGATAGCCCATGCGAACCTGACCGGAGACTATGAAGCGCGCGACGTAGATCATGCAGCGTTCGGTGCCTCGTTGGGCGAAATTCGAAACCGAATTCTGGCCGGCGCCAACGTCACCATGCCCCACAAGCAAACCGCCTACGAGTCGTGTGATCGCTCGTCTGGTAGAGCGATGCGGGTCGGGGCGGTGAACACTCTCGTGCTGAAGGATGGCGAGCTATACGGAGACAACACCGACATCGACGGAGTCAGAGCGGCGTGGGCGACCGGGAATCTACCCGACGAATGGCCGGTTGTGATTCTCGGCGCCGGGGGAGCGGCCGGTGCTGCGTTGCTCGCTACCCGGGATCGGCCGCAGTACGTTGTGGCGCGGCGCCCGCAACAAGCCGGTGCGTTGATCGAGCGAATCGGCGTGGACGCAACTGTGATGTCCTGGGGGACCCGGATACCGCCGGGAGTGATTGTCAATGCCACGTCACTGGGGATGCGGGGAGAGACTCTTCCGGGACATGTCCTCGAGGGGGCCCGCGGGCTTCTCGACATGGCTTACGGAGAAGGTACGACACCTGCCGTTGCCACGTTGCGTGACCGGGGGATCCCGGTAGCCGACGGACTCGACATGCTCGTCGGTCAGGCGGTGAGAAGCTTTGCCATCTGGACCGGAACCGAAGTCGAGTCGAGCGTGTTCCGTCGCGGCGCCGCAGAGGAACTCCTAAAGAGGTCCCAATCCGGGACGAGAGTCGTGGAATGACTTTGTTCGAGACCTTTGCCCCGGCTCCGCTGCAGGCCGTGGGGGCGGTGGGTGGCGTCGTCTGCGGCTTGGTAGCGGTTTGGCTGGCCAGAACGATTCCCCCGAGAATGGAGCTCGAAGAGCGCGCCCGGCCGACGTGGTGGTGGGCGATGGCCGTGATCGTCGGGGGCCTCAATGGGTGGCTTGTCGCCAATGCGGTCGATAGCTGGGCGCTTCTCCCCGCGTACCTGGCGTTTGTCGGAGCTACGCTCGGCCTTTCCCTCATCGACCTCGATCACCAGCTGCTTCCCAACCGGGTACTTTTTCCGTCCACCGGTGTCGTCGCTGTCCTCCTGCTGGTCGGTGCGGTCATCGAAGGAGCCGGGGCCGATCTGCTTCGAGCGCTCTTGGGTGGGGCGGCCTATTTTGTGTTCCTGCTGATCGTTGCCATCTTCGCCAGAGGCGGGTTCGGAATGGGAGACGTCAAGCTGGCGTTCCTGCTCGGGCTGGTCATGGGATTCGGATCGTGGGGAGAGCTCGCCGTAGGAGTGATTCTGGCGATTCTGCTCGGAGGAGTCGCTTCCGGCTTGCTGCTCGTGTTCAGCCGGAAAGGGAGAAAAGCCAAGTTCGCATATGGGCCTTACCTCGTCCTTGGAGCTTGGATTGCCGTGGTGTGGGGCGAACGCATCACCGACTGGTACCTGGGCACCGCAGGCTGATGACAACGGTGCTTGGGGTGATGAATCCTGCGACCTAATATGTGCGCGTCCGCGCTGCAGAAATGCGGTCGAGGGCGCACACGGGGTAAATGGCAATCCACGGTGGGGGGAACCGTCATTGGGATAGGGCGCTAGCCGATTCCAACCCCTTTTGAGCGAAGGGCCGTCATGGCCCTTCGCTCGTTTAGTAGCCGGCGACGCCGCGGAGAGCGCCTACTATCGCCCCATGCTCCGCTTTCTCACAGCCGGGGAATCGCACGGTCCCGGCCTAGTCACCATCGTTGAAGGCCTACCTGCGGGTCTTGAAGTCTCTGCTGCCGGTCTTGGCGCCGAGTTGGCGCGCCGCCGCCTCGGGTACGGGCGGGGACGACGAATGGCGCTGGAGCAAGACGAGCTGGAAATCC
This sequence comes from uncultured Acidimicrobiaceae bacterium, assembly GCA_947258985.1. Taxonomy (GTDB): domain Bacteria; phylum Actinomycetota; class Acidimicrobiia; order Spongiisociales; family UBA5794; genus JAAETI01. Next base: position 32,967 of record CAMYKI010000019.1, on the reverse strand, counting down.
TCGGAGGTGTCCGCTTCGGGGAGACACTCGGAAGTCCGGTGGCCGTGGTGATCCGCAACACGGAATGGCCGAAGTGGCAGGAAGAGATGTCCGCAGCGGTCGGCACGAGCAAGCGACCTCTGCGAACACCCCGACCCGGCCATGCCGACCTCGCCGGCATGATCAAATACGACAGACGAGACGCTCGCGACGTTCTCGAACGTGCTTCAGCCCGGGAAACGGCGGCGAGAACTGTGGTCGGCTACCTCGCCAAGCAGCTGTTGGCCACGATCGATATCGCCGTCGTTAGCCACGTAGTGGCGATCGGCTCCGCTCGTGTCGAAGGCTGCGCGATCCCACAGCCCGCCGATCAAGCTCTGATCGACGCGTCCGAAGTCCGCGTTCTCGACAAAGCCGCGGCAGCGGCGATGGTTGCCGAAATCGAGCTCGCCAAGGAGAACCGGGACACGCTCGGTGGCATCTTTGAGGTAGTGATCCACGGTCTGCCAATCGGCATCGGCTCGCACGTCCACTGGGATCGGAAGCTGGACGCTGAGCTGGCGAGGGCGTTTGCGTCGATTCAGGCGATCAAGGGAGTGGAAATCGGGGATGCTTTCGACATTGCAGCCACCCCGGGATCGCGCGCTCACGATGAGATCTATCACGACGGCGAGCAGTTCGTCCGCCGCACGAATCGCGCCGGGGGCCTCGAAGGCGGTATGACCATTGGTGATGTTGTCAGGATCCGAGCGGCCATGAAGCCCATCTCAACTGTGATGCGGCCACTCGACACCGTAGATGTCGAGACGAAAGCACCGGAGAAAGCCTTCCGAGAGCGCAGCGACGTGTGCGCAGTCCCGGCAGCAGCCGTTGTGGGAGAGCAAATGGCCGCGTATACGGTGGCCCGCGAGGTGCAACGCAAGTTCGGTGGAGACACCATCGGTGAGCTGCAAGCCTCGGCGGCGGCCTATCGCGACCACGTGTCACGGTTCTGATGACCGCAGGATTGACACACACCTGGGAGGTCCCGTCTGGTGACGGCGAGATATGCAGCATCACCGTCGGCAGAGGAATCGGAAACGCGGCGCACCTGGGCGCCGAGTCCCGGGCCCGGGTGGCTGTGCTGGCGCAACCGTCCGTGAAGCCACAAGCCGACCAAATCGCAGCCGACATCACCGCGTCAACCGGAGGTTCAGCTCTCGTCCGCGTCATGCCCGACGGCGAGGAGGCAAAGACCCTCCTCATCGTCGGAGAGACATATGAGTGGCTCAACTCGATTGGGTTCACCCGAGATGACCTCATCGTCGGAGTCGGCGGGGGAGCACTGACGGATGTTGCCGGGTTCGTTGCCGCAACCTATCTGCGGGGTGTTGACGTTGCGTACCTATCAACAACGCTGTTGGGGGCGGTGGACGCCTCGATAGGCGGCAAGACGGGAGTGAACGTCAACGGCAAGAACCTGGCCGGAGTCTTTCGCCACCCGGGGAGCGTTGTCATCGACCTCGACATCCTCGACCGGCTGCCGGCGGAACTGCGCCGGGTCGGGTCTGCGGAAGTGATCAAGGCCGGCTTCATCTCTGACCTAGACATAGTGGATGCCTACGAGGCAGATGGGCTCGGCGTGGACCTCGAACGGGTGGTTCCGGCAGCCATCGATGTCAAGGTCAGGACCGTAGTCGCCGACTTCCGCGAGTCGGGTGTCCGTGCGATTCTCAACTACGGCCACACCATCGGGCATGCCATTGAAGTGGCGGCGGGGATTTCCCATGGAGACGCCGTCTCGATCGGCATGGTCGCTGCGGGCCGGATAGCCGAAGAGATGATGGGGTTCGCAGGTGGCCGCCGCCAGCGTGAGATTCTCGAAAGGATCGGTTTGCCCATCGCGTCGCCGCGCGTAGACATGGATCGTCTGGCTGCTCTGCTGGATCGAGACAAGAAACGAGATTCTGAAGGTCTGCGGATGGTGCTGCTGGCAGACTTCGGCCAGCCGGTCCTGAAGCATGTCGACCGGGACATGATCAGTCTCGGACTCGAGGCTGTCGGACTGTCCGTCCGCTGAGGGAACGGCGGACGAGCGGTGTATCGTCTGCCCGTTGTCCCCGGAAGCTGAGGTACCTTCTTTGTACAACCAACGGCTGGCACGGTTGAGAGAAAGGCTGGAAGAGCCGCTTCTCGTCACCTATTTGCCCAATATCCGATACCTCACCGGTTTCACGGGTAGCAGCGCATTCCTGCTCGTCTCCAACGAGAGGCTTGTGTTCCTGACAGACGGCCGCTACGGGGAGATCGCAGGCCAGTTGCTGGAGCACATCGATGGCGGAGAACTGGTCGTATACAGCGCCGGATTGGAAAAGGTAATCGCTGACCAACTCACCGATTACGCCAGAGTTGGTCTGGAGGCGAATGATGTCAAATGGTCATTCGTGCGCAGCCTCGAAGCGAGGATTGAGACCCGCTTGTCTCCGACAAAGGGCATTGTCGAAGGTTTGCGGCAGATCAAAGACAAGGCCGAAGTGGCCGCACTCGCCGCGGCTGCAGCTGCCGGTGATGCGGCGTTCACAGAGGTTCGGGCGCTCGCCGCGGCCGAGGGCACCGAGGCAGATGTCGGCTGGGGACTGATCGAGGCGATGCGCCGCTCCGGTGGACGCCAGGCGGGTTGGCCTCCGATCGTTGCTTGCGGTGCGAACGCTGCATTGCCGCACCATCTCTCAGAGAACGACCCTCTCGGCACCGGATTGCTATTGCTCGACTATGGGTGCACCGTCGACGGCTACCACTCGGATATGTCCCGCACGATTTGGCTCGATGGGGAACCGGATGCCGAGGTTGCACGAATGCACCAGGCAGTCCTCGAGTCGCAAGAGGCGGGGATCGCAGCCGTACTTCCGGGAGCAACCGGGCACGATGTCGATGAGGCGTGTCGGGCAGTACTGCGCGACTACGGATACGAGGAGCGGTTCGTGCACAGCACGGGGCACGGTGTCGGGCTCGAGATCCACGAGGCGCCGCGGCTGGCACGGAAGTCCGAAGACATTCTCCGTCCCGGCCATGTTGTTACAGTCGAGCCGGGCGTCTACCTTCCCGGGTTCGGCGGGGTTCGAATCGAGGACATGGTGCTCGTAACCGAAACCAGCAATGATGTGCTCACACAATCGGACAAGGGCTTGAAAGCATGATCTCAACGAACGACGTACGGGCGGGTATGGCCTTGAACCTCCCCGACGGCCTTTTCCAGGTCGTCGACCATCAGCACACCAAGCCCGGCAAGGGCAAGGCCTTCGTCAAAATGAAGCTCAAGAACCTGGACACGGGGTCGCTTGCAGAACGCACCTTTCGGGCCGGGGAGAACGTCCAGGATGCCAAGATCGACCGTCGGGAATACCAGTACCTCTACAAGGACGACATGGGGTTTCACTTCATGGACGCCGAGACCTACGACCAGATGGCCGTCAGCGATGCGCTGATTGGAGATGCGGCCTCATTTCTGAGCGAGGGGATGACGGTCCAGCTTCCAATCTTCGAAGGAAATCCCATAGGTATCGACCTCCAGGCCGCCGTGGAAATCGAGGTGACCTACGCCGAACCGGGAGTGAAGGGGGACCGGGTCTCTGGAGCGACCAAGCCGGTAACTCTGAAGACCGGTCTCGTGGTTCAGGCTCCGCTCTTTGTCGAGCAGGGAGATGTCATCAAGGTCGATACCCGCAGCGGGGATTACATAACGCGGGTCTCGTGAGCAGGACGCCCGCTCGCGACCAGGCGCTCGGCGCCCTCTACGCCGCCGATCTGACGGGGACGGCGCCGGATATCAGCCGCCTGTCCGGCCGCGCCGGACGCTATGCATCTGGAGTGTGGGAGAACCGGGCACAGCTCGACGCCGAAATCGCAGCTGCTGCTACCGGCTGGAGAATCGAACGGATGCCGGTCGTGGACCGCAACATTATCCGGCTTGCCGTTTACGAGCTGCGCAATGGCGATACGCCCGTCGGAGTGGTTGTCTCGGAGGCAGTGAATCTCGCAAAGCGGTTCTCCACCGAACGGAGCGGGGCCTTCGTCAACGGTGTGGTTGCCAAGCTGATCGAGACTTGACCCGGCGGGTCCGCGAAGCTTCGCCAAGTCGTGCTAACGTCGCCGTCCGAGTGCCAAAGCGTTGGCGGCACCGGGAAAAGCCAACCTTTAAGCCGGTCCAGAGAGGCCGGAAAGGAAGGAGAATCGATGCATCAAGCTTCGTCTCACACGCGCCGGAAACCTCCCGTATCCGGTCACCTCGACGGGGGCGCCTCATGCGATCGGTGATGTCCGGCAGCGACATGGACCGGGCGTTGCGCCGTATTGCACACGAAATCGTCGAGAAGAACCGCGGGACGGCGGACGTCGTTATCGTCGGGATTCGGACTAGGGGAGGCCCCCTGGCAGACCGGTTGGTCGGGGTGCTCGAGGAAATCGAGCCGGGACCGGTGACCTCCGGAATCCTCGACATCGGTATGTACCGCGATGACCTCGACCAGCGGCCGCGGACCGTTCTGGGCCCGACCGAGCTCCCGACCAACCTCGATGAGAAGACCGTGGTGCTTGTCGACGATGTCCTCTACACGGGTCGCACGATAAGGGCGGCGCTCGACGCTCTTGCCGACCTGGGGCGCGCCGCTGTCGTGCAACTGGCTGTGATGGTCGACAGAGGGCATCGGGAACTGCCGATACGAGCCGACTATGTGGGGAAAAACCTGCCGACCTCTCGCAGCGAGCACGTCACAGTGAGAGTGGCTGAAATCGATGGGGAAGATGGCGTCTGGATCGACAATCCGGCGCCCGGGGACGAGGGGAGTGCGACATGAAGCACCTTTTGACCATGGAGGGTGTCGATCGGGCCACACTGGACAGCCTGCTCGATGACGCAGATGAGTTCTACGAGGTCATGCACCGTCCAATCCCGAAGGTTCCTGCCTTGCGGGGCAAGACCGTGGCGACGATGTTCTTCGAGCCATCGACTCGGACGAAGCTCTCCTTCGAGAGAGCCGCCAAAGCGCTATCCGCCGACACGCTCTCCTTTTCGCCGGGGACCTCCTCGCTGAAGAAGGGGGAGAGCCTCAAAGACACCGTTCTCACCGTGAAAGCAATGGGCGCGGACCTGATGGTCGTCCGCCACAAGTCGACGGGCGCCGCATGGCGGGTGGCCGAGTGGGCGGACCTCCCGGTCGTCAACGGAGGGGATGGAGCCCATCAGCATCCGACACAGGCGCTGTTGGATGCGCTGACCCTGCGGCAGCACTTCGGGAGCCTGGATGGGCTACGTATTGCCATCGTCGGTGATATTCGTCACTCCCGGGTGGCGCGCTCGGACGTATGGGCATTCACAACGCTCGGCGCCGAAGTCACTCTCGTGGCTCCGCCGACACTGCTGCCGCCCGACCTGAGCGGATGGCCGGTGACGGCGAGCACAGACTTCGACGATGTCCTGACCGAGGTCGACGCTGTGTACGTTTTGCGCGTTCAGGCAGAACGTGGCGGAGCCTCAGTATTCCCTTCCGTCGCCGAATACCGGCAGCGTTTTGGGATGACGGACGCTCGCTTCGCCCGGCTGAAGCCCGACACCATCGTCATGCATCCGGGACCCATGATCCGCGGCATTGAGATCGACGGCGGAGTGGCCGACGATCCACGCTGCAAGGTTCTCGAACAAGTTACAAACGGGGTTGCCGTTCGCATGGCGGTGCTCTTTCAGCTTCTCGGAGGTAGTAGGGATGAGTGAGCTCACACTGCAGAACGCGGTAGTAGTCGGCGCCGACGGCGTACTCGACGGTCTCAATGACGTGGTCATCGTCGATGGAATTGTCGCGCAGATCGGGAGCAATCTTGCGGTGCAGGGCGATGCCATCGACTGCGCCGGGGCCTGGGTTGGGCCGGGCTTCGTGGACGTCCACACGCACTTGCGGGAGCCGGGCGAGGAGTGGAAGGAAGACATCGAGACCGGTTCGAGGGCGGCTGCGGCCGGCGGGTACACCGCGGTCGTAGCTATGCCGAATACGGATCCGGCAACCGACGCCGGACACCTTGCTCGATACGTTGCCGATCGTGGCGCCCAAGTGGGCCTCGTGGATGTGATCCCCAGCGGCTGTATCACCGCCGGACGCGCCGGTGAGAAGCTGGCGCATCTCGATGAACTGTCGGCTGCCGGCGTCACGCTGTTCACCGATGACGGCGACAGCGTTGCCGACGCCGGACTGCTGCGACGAGCGATGGAGTATCTCGCCGAGCGGGACGGGGTAGTTGCCCAGCATTGTATCGACGCGGGGCTGGCGGCGGGCGGCGAGATGCACGAAGGGGAGATCTCTTCGCGGCTCGGGATGTCGGGTGTGCCTAGAGAGGCAGAGGAAACTGTGATCGCCCGCGACCTGAGCCTGGTTCGACTGACCGGGGTCCGCTACCACGTGCAACACGTCAGTACGGCTGGTGCCGTAGACCTGATTCGGGATGCGAAAGCCGAGGGTCTAAGGGTCACCGCAGAGGCGACACCGCACCACCTCTACTTCGACCACACGAGCGTGCGTGACATGAATCCAACCTACAAGATGATGCCACCGCTACGTGAGCCGGCGGACCTCGAGGCGCTGCGTGATGGTCTACGAACGGGGGTGATCGACATCGTCGCCACCGACCACGCACCCCACGCCGACCATGAGAAGGATCATCCGTGGGAAGACTCACCCTTCGGGGTGACCGGTCTCGAGTGGGCTGCCGCGGTCGTGAACATGGTCGTCGGTCTCGAGCCCGAGGGCTTCTTCAAGGTGCTCTCCTGCAATCCGGCGGCCCTTGCCGGACTTGCCGACCAGGGCCGCTTGGAGGAGGGCTCCACCGCGAACCTGGTTGTTTTCGACCCGGAAGGGATAGCGGACACGAATGGCACCGTCTCCCGGAGCTCGAATTCTCCGTACCTTGGTTTGGAGATGAGGGGAGCGGTTCGCATGACGATCTATCGCGGCAGGGTCACCTCCCGGGACAGGTCCGTTGCAGATCCGGTGGGAGCAGCCGGGTGACCCAAGCGTCTTCGGTGACGACCAAGCTGGGCGGCTACGAGTTGCGAACGCCGCTAGTAGCCGCCTGCGGGACCGTCGGCTCAGTCGTGGACTTCGCCGGCGTTGCCGACCTCTCCGTGTACGGTGCCGCAGTGGCCAAGTCTGTCAGCGGCACGCCATGGAAAGGACGGCCGGTGCCCCGGCTGGCCCCCGCCGGCGAAGGAATGCTGAATGGGATCGGCATCCAGAACCCCGGTGTAGACGCCTGGGTGGCGGAGGTCGGCCCGCACCTGGCAGAGGTTGCGGCCGACGTTTGGGGATCTGCGGTGGGCAACACGGCCGAGGAGTTTGCCAATGTGGCATCCGGTCTGGCGGCAGCCGGAGTCGATGCGATCGAGGTGAATCTCTCCTGCCCGAATCTCGAGGGGGGTGGCATGTTTGCTCTCCAGGAAAAGGCCTCAGCTGATGTGGTCGCCGCGGTGCGTGCGGTTGTTGCTATCCCGATCGGGGCGAAGCTGTCGCCGAATTCCGAGGACATTGTGACTGTTGCGGAGGCCGTCTCCGAAGCGGGGGCCGACTGGGTGGTGCTCGGAAACACAGTGTGGGGTGCGGGAATCGACATCGCGACCCGGAAGCCGCTGCTTTCGGGAGGGATCGGAGGCTACTCGGGGCGGCCCATCAAGCCGATCGCTCTGCGATGTGTTTGGGAGGTGAGCAGAGCACGTCCCGATATTCCAATCCTGGGTACCGGGGGAGTGGCCACGGGAGACGACGTCGTGGAATTCCTGCTTGCTGGGGCGTCCGCCGTCGGGATCGGGACGGCGCATTTTGCCAGTCCTCGCATCGGTGGGCGCATTCTCGCTCAGCTCGAACGCTACCTGGCTCGACACGATCTACAGAGCGTCACCGAACTGATCGGAGCAGTGGAGGAATGGTGACCGAATCCCGGATCATCGTCGCACTGGACGTTGCGACTGCTGAGGACGCAGTACGGCTGGCGAAAAATGTCGCTCCGCACGTTGGAGCGTTCAAGATAGGTTTGGGTCTGCTCCACGGCGCCGGTCCAGGAGCGGCGACGGCCCTGGTGGACCTTGGTAAGCCGGTGTTTGCGGATGCCAAGCTGCACGACATTCCTTCTCAGGTCGAGGCAGCGGCGCGCCGTCTGGGACGCTTGGGAGTCCGTTGGGTAACTGCCCACGTGTCGGGCGGGCGTGCGATGCTCGAGGCGGCGCAGGAGGGCCTGACGTCGAGTTCGGGCGGCTATGCCGGAATCCTTGGCGTGACTGTTCTCACCAGTCTCGGGGAGCCGGATCTCACCGCCGTAGGCATTGCGTCGAGTCCCGGAAAGCTTGTGTCGAAGATGTCGCGCGTCGCCCACCAAGCCGGCTGCGAAGGCGTCATCTGTTCCCCGCAGGAATTGGCCGTGGTCGGTTCGGTGGCGCCCGGGTTGTTGCGGATTACGCCCGGAGTCAGACCGGTGGGGGCGGAGAAGGGCGACCAGGAACGGGTCATGACTCCCTCAGAAGCTCGACAGCGTGGAGCAGATTGGTTGGTCATCGGGCGTCCGATCACCAGAGCGGCAGACCCGCAGCAAGCGGCTGCGGCCATTGCCGAAGAGATGCAGATACCGGAGAGCGGCGAACAGCGTTGATAGAGTTGTCTCATCAAGCAGACGAGGAGAGCGGAATGCCGGCACCCAAGATGACCGACGAGCAGCGAGCAGCTGCTTTGGCGAGAGCCGCCGAGGCTCGAAGGGTGCGCGCAGAGATCAAGCAACTGCTCAAGACGGGTTCGCTCACGCTCGATGACGTCTTCGCCCGGGCAGAGGAGGATGACCTCATCGCCGGGATCAAAGTCAACGCGCTTGTTGTGTCCATGCCCCACATGGGGAAGGTCAAGGCAAAGAGGCTTCTCGAGGACCTTCGCATCGCCGACAACCGCCGCCTGCGGGGCCTGACCGAGCGGCAGCGCAGGGACCTCCTGGCGTCTTTTTGACGGTGCCCGACCCGGCGAGGCCGGGCACCGGGGCCGCTGTCGAGTCGCAGCCGGTCGACAGTGAGAACGAAGAATCGGTAGGCGGTGAAGGCCGCGGCATCCTGGTAGTCGTCTCGGGACCCTCCGGGGCAGGGAAGACCAGCGTGGTACAAGCTCTGGCGGAGCGGGTCACTTTCCATTTCTCGGTTTCCTGGACCACCCGCGAACAGCGGCCCGGCGAGCGCGACGGCGTCGACTACGTATTCGTCGATCGCAGCGAATTTGAAGAAGCGATCCGACAGGAAGGGTTCCTCGAGTGGGCCGAATACTCGGGCCATCTGTATGGGACGCCGCGCCCGCAGGTGCTCACACATCTCGACCGGGGCGAGCATGTGCTCCTCGACATCGAGAACGATGGCGCCGGACAGGTGAAACGGTCCTACCCGGAAGCAATGCTGATTTTCATCCTCCCACCGAGCATGGAAGAGCTAGAACAGCGCCTGCGGGGGCGTGGAGACACAACCGATGGAGACATCACGAAACGGCTCGCAGTTGCCGACCGACAGATCGCCGATGCCCGTGACAACTATGACTTTCTGGTAACCAACTCGGAAGTTGGTGCCGCTGCGGACGAGATTGTCTCTATACTGGCCGCCGCGGCGAGTCGCTGACCGCCGATCACACACCAGGAGCACCCCTCGAAGATGATCCATCCACCCATCGGACGCGTACTCGAAAAGACCAATTCGCGTTTCGCTCTCGTCGTGCTGGCTGCACGCCGGGCTCGCCAGATCAACGCCTACTTCAACCAGCTGGGCGAAGGCCTCGGCGGCTATGTACCGCCTCAGGTACATTCGATGTCCCGCAAGCCACTCTCGATTGCGTTCGAAGAGATCGACAACGACAAGGTCGTAATCGACACCGAGGAGTAGCTCATGCTCACCGGACGGAACATCGTCCTGGGAGTATCCGGCGGCGTAGCCGCCTACAAAGCTGCCTACCTGGCGCGTCGCCTGGTCGAGGCGGGGGCAGCAGTCAGATGTGTGATGACCGAATCCGCCGGTCAGTTCATCGGGGCGCAAACGCTTGCGGCTGTCACCGGGGAGCATCCCGTCGAAGGATTCTGGGATGAGCCGGAGGTGAGCCCGCACACAGACCTCGGCCATTGGGCGGATGCGATGATCATCGCCCCCGCAACCGCGGCCACCATCGCAAAACTTGCCGCAGGCCTGTCCGACAATGCGCTAATCGCAACCGCGCTCGCGACAGAATCTCCGATTGTTCTCGCTCCCGCAATGCATACGGAGATGTGGAACAACGCGGCCACACAACGCAATGTTGCGTTGCTCTCGGCCGACGGCGTCACCATCGTCGGACCCGACAGGGGGGCCCTGGCAGGCGGTGACGTCGGACCCGGCCGCATGATCGAGCCGGAGGAGATCGTCGCAGCTCTCTCGCGGATTCTCGAGGGAGATCTCGATGGGATCCGCGTAATGGTCACCGCGGGCGGAACCAGAGAGGCGATAGACCCGGTCCGCTACATCGGCAACAGGTCTTCAGGGAAGATGGGAAACGCGGTAGCACTCGAGGCTGCTTCGCGCGGAGCGCAGGTCACCCTGATCACCACAGCTCCCGCTCCAGATGCTCTTGGCATCGAAGTCATTGCCGTGGAAACTGCCCAGGAGATGGCCGATCAAACCTGGTCTCGAGCAACAGCTGCTGATGTCGTAGTGATGGCCGCAGCGGTAGCGGATTTCCGTCCGCAAGTCGCAGGGGAAGAGAAAATGCGCCGCGCCGACGGCATGCCGCACCTCGAACTGGAACCCACGCCCGATATCCTCGCTGGTCTTGCCGGCATGGAGGATCGGCCATTTCTGGTGGGCTTCGCCGCCGAAGCAGGGTCGTTGGATGGCGCACTGCACAAGGCCACCACCAAGGGTGTCGATCTCCTGGTTGGCAATGATGTTTCCCGTCCGGGTTCAGGCTTTGCCACAGACACCAACGAGGTGACCATCTACACGTCCGACGGTGCCGCCGAACACTTGCCGCTGCTCAGCAAGCGCGAAGCCGCCGGTTTGCTCTGGGACCGGATCCGGGACATGCGCTCCCAGGGGTGAGCACCACAACGGACCGCATCGCCCAGGTAGTACCAGACCTTCCTACGTTCGCCGTCGACGATGGCTTCGCCTATGCCATTCCAAACGAAATGAAGGGTGTCGAAGTGGGATCCGTAGTCCGTGTCCCATTGGGCTCGCGGCGGGTTCGCGGATACGTTGTCTCGATTCGATCGGGTGACGCCGCGGCGTTGAAGCCCGTTGTCTCAGTGTCCGGAGACTCGCCGGTGTTCGGCGAGTCACTGCTCCAGGTGCTGCGATGGGCCGCCCTTCACTACATCGCTCCGTTGTCGGTCCTGCTGGGTAGGGCAGCACCCCCCAATCTCCCGAGGGGCAAGGCAGCCCTCGAGGGAGGGGAGATTCCCAACCTCGTCTCCCCGATACCTGCGGTCACCCGCGCTGCGGCATCTAGCGAACACTCGCGGCCCACCTATTTGGTTCGGGGGGGCGGCTACCGATCCGAGATAGCAGGGTTGAGTGCAGCGGTACTTGCTGCCGGCAGGAACGTCGGCGTGGTAGCACCAACCGTGGCGGAGGCCGAACGGCTGGCTGCCGGGCTCGAGGAGACCTTTGCGGGCCGGGTTCTCAATATCTCATCGGCATTGCCGGCTCGTGACGCCACAAAACTCTGGATGACGGCAACCCGAAACCGGGGTGCCCTCATCATCGGAACTCCCGAAATCGCTACCTGGCCGCTGGGGAAGCCGGCGCTCTGGGTTGTCGTCGAGGAGGGAAGACGAGCCATGAAGGCGAAACAGACGCCGACTCTGCAGGTGCACGAAATCGTGAGGCGCAGGGCGATGGTGGAACGGACTGCGTTGGTGTTCCTTGGTGCGGTTCCGACTCTCGATGCGATAGCTCGGGGAACTGCGGTCAGCCAAGCCCCGGGACGGGTATGGCCGCTGGTTGAGTTGGTGGATCGTAACGAGGACTCGTCGCTGAGCAGAAGCCTGGGATCGAGAACGGCCCAAGCGATCCGCGCCACCGTCAAGAGAGGCGGGCAGGTGTTCGTGTTCGTGTCCCGCCTCGGCTACGCACCTGCGTTCAGATGCGTGCGGTGCCGCCAGCTGCGGCGATGTCAGGCGTGCAGTGCCGGTGCCGACCGCGGCGAAGTGTGCAAACGATGTGGGAATCCGCTCGCTGCCTGCGATGAATGTGGCGGCCGTCGTTTCGAACCGCTGGGTGCCGGAGTCGGAAGAGTCACCGAGGAGTTGGTGAAACAGCTGGAGCGGGGGAGCGTCGGCCACGTTGGGAGCAACCGGCAGGTCCTCGTGGGCTCAGAGAAGGATCTCCCGTTCGTGCCGCCGACGGCACTGTCGGTTGCCGTTGATGGCGACTCGCTGCTCATGGCGCCGCACTATCGCGCCGAGGAAGACGCCGTTCGATTGCTGGCGCGGGTGATTCTCACAGTCGCCAAAGGGAGAGGGCATCGCGGTTTGATCCAGACCAGCCAGCCCAATCATCGGGCGCTGGCGGCATTGCAGGCCGGCCGGCCGCTCCAATATCTGGAGGGCCTCCTCGAGGAAAGAGAGCGAGATCTCCTTCCGCCGGCGTCCGAATTGCTGGCCATCGAAGTGACCGGTGGTGCCGAGGCGCCCGCGGTTGATCTTGCCGGTCTATCGGTCGATGGGGTTCAGGTACATGGGCCCGAGGAAGGCGGGGGACGGAGCAGATGGTTCCTGCAGGGACCATCGCTGCACGAAACCCGGGTCCGGCTGCGGGCAATGGTGCAAAGGTGGCGCGATAGCGGTCTCAAAGTACGAATCGACGCCGATCCAATTGATCTGTGACGTTGTAGGTATCATTCCCGGATTGGTGAGTGCGCGCCAAGTCCGACGGAAAACGAGCAATGGCCATATACCCCATCAGAACTTTTGGTGACCCCGTCTTGCGCACCGCGGCGGTTGACGTGGCGGATGAGCCGGAATCGCTGGAGCGTCTCGTCGATGACATGCTCGAAACCATGTACGAGGCCCCCGGCGTCGGTTTGGCAGCGCCACAAATTGGGATCTCGAAGCGACTTTTCGTGGCCGACATAGGAGAGGGTCCGTTTGTGATGGTGAACCCGGAAATCTTGGAGGTTTCCGGGTCATGGACCTTTGATGAGGGTTGCCTTTCCGTGCCCGGCTACTTCTGGCCGATCAAGAGACCGGGCTATGCGAAAGCACGAGGCGTCGACATCGACGGGAACGAAGTCGTTCTCGAGGGCGAAGAACTGATGGGTCGCGTCCTGCAGCACGAGATCGACCATCTCAACGGGATGCTGCTCCTCGAGAGGCTGTCGAGACGAGCCAAGAAGCAGGCGTTGCGGGACATCCGCGAGCACCCTCTCGGTCTGGCAGATCGGCCGTGAAGCGGGCTGCTTTCCTGGGCACACCCTCATCGGCAGTGCCGTCGCTTGCGGCCCTCATGGAACTCGGGTCCGTCGAGTTCGTAGTCACCCAGCCCGATCGGCCGAAGGGACGGGGGCGGCGGTTGGTGGCATCGCCGGTGAAGTTGGCCGCACAGGAGTGGGGACTTCCGGTGCATCAGCCCCACAGCCCGGCCGAGCTGCTCGAACTCTTCTCCGGCCGAGACCTCGACATCGCAGTCGTGGTTGCCTACGGCCGAATCCTCGAGCCGGAAGTGCTCACAACCACAGAATCCGGGTTTGTGAACGTGCATTTCTCTTTGCTGCCGCGATGGAGAGGCGCCGCACCGGTGGAACGAGCCATCCTGGCAGGGGATCAATACACGGGTGTGTCGCTGATGCTTCTCGACGAGGGCATGGACACCGGACCAGTGTTTGCGGTCGCGGAAACACCGATCAACGAATACGAGAGCGCTGGTCAGGTAACCGGGCGGTTGGCCTCGCTGGGAGCCGACGTGCTGCGTGATTCCCTCGACGACTTTCTCCACGATCGTCTCCAGCCCGCTCGGCAGATGAGGACTGGTGCAACCAAGGCTCCCCGTCTCACAACATCCGAAGCTCATCTCGACCTGGGGCTGTCGCCTATGACGTTCGCCCGCTGTGTGCGGGCATTCAATCCACGACCCGGTGCCTGGTTTCGTGCCGAAGGACAGCGGATGAAGGTCTTCGAGGTCGGGCCGGCCACTCCCCGCGTCGAACCGGGAACCATCTCCATCATCAACGGGCGACCGATACTGGGTCTGGCGACGGGTTCGGTAGAACTCGTGGAGATGCAGCCTGCCGGCAAACCGCGGATCTCGGGACGAAGCTGGGCGAACGGCAGGAGAGGGCAGGGTCTAGTGGTCGATGAGGCGCCGGCGTGAGGCACCGGTGAACACACGCGCCATCGCAGCCGCTGCCTTGCTGCGCATCACCGATGAAGGCGCCTATTCGAACGTCCTTCTGCCCAGTGTGACGAAGGACCTGTCGCAGCAGGATCGCGCATTCGTCTACAGGTTGGTGACGGACGCCCTGCGGAACATCCGCCGAGCCGACCACCTGATCGAACAGGCAACCGGTCGACAAGTTGAAGAACTCGATCCGGAGGTACTGGCGGTACTTCGGATTGCGGCTGCAGAAATGGTCACAGGGGAGTCAAAGCAGGTCCACGCAACCGTCAACGAGTCGGTCGAGGCCGTTAGACACCTCGACAATCCGCGAGCTGCCGGCTTTGTGAATGCGATTCTGCGCAGGTTGGGTCGTGACGGTGTGGAGGATGAAGTCGATGCGAGCGTTGCATTATCCATTCCGAATCGACTCTATTCCACGATTGTCGAGGCACACGGTGAAGATGAGGCGGCCCTCTTGCTCGGGGGCCTGCGGCGCTCGGGGCCGCCGACACCGATACGGGTCCGCCCGGGTGGACAGGCTCCAGCCGGAGCGAAAGCCGTCGAAGGGATCGCCGGCGCCTTTTACTTCGACGGGCCGATAAAGGCGGACGCCGGTATTTCGATTGCAGATGCCGCCTCGACAGCCGTCGGCCTTGCCGTCCGACCGCGACGAGGCGAGCGGGTGCTCGACATGGCGGCTGCCCCGGGCGGCAAGACATTGCACCTGTGGGACATGGCCGACGGCGAGATTGATGTCATCGCGCTAGACCGCCATCAAAGACGCCTGCGAAGTGCGCGTTCGCGGCTGGCATCTACCGGTGCAGAACCCACCTGGATTCGTGGCGACGGAACAAAGGCCCCATTCGCCGACGGTGTCTTCGATGCGGTCCTTCTCGACGCCCCGTGTACCGGTTTGGGCACGCTGCGGAGAAGGCCGGAGATCGCAATGCGTCTCACCGCGGGCTCGCCGGCTCGTCTCGCATCCCAGCAGAAGGCGTTGCTCGGGGAGGCATGGCGAGTGACACGGCCTGGCGGGAGAATCGTCTACTCCGTGTGTACCGTCTCCGCTGCGGAGACCGTCGACGTGGTCGACGAATACCCGGCAAGTCCACCCGCAGATCTCCCAGGTCGGCAATGGGGGAAAGGGCTGCTACTCGCCCCTCATCTGACGGGCACCGACGCCATGTTCATATCGGTGATCGACCGCACCGGGTAGCGACCTTCAGGTGACGATGACGTCGTCGAGGCCTTCCTCTGGATCCGGATACTCCATGCCGAGGCTCTCCAGCATCTCGACAATGGTCTGAGCGATGACGATGTTGCGGTACCACTTACGGTTGGCGGGCACGATATACCACGGGGCGTGTTCCGTGCTCGTCCGGGCGAGCGCCACTTCATACGCCTCGGTGTACTGATCCCACAGGGCTCGGTGCTTCAGATCACCCTTGTTGAACTTCCAGTGTTTCGTATCGTCATCCAATCGGGCCTGGAGGCGTTCCGCCTGCTCATCGAGGGAGATGTGCAGATAGAACTTGAGGATCGTCGTGCCTTCGTCGGCGAGGAGTTGCTCGAAAGCGTTGATGTGGTCGTAGCGGCGAGTCCATCGGTCTTCAGGAACGAGGTTGAGGACGCGGACGATGAGGACGTCTTCGTAGTGGCTGCGATTGAAGACGGTCAGCGAACCGGAAGCAGGCGTGTGCTCGTGCACCCGCCACAGGTAGTCGTGGCTGAGTTCTTCATCCGTAGGCGCTTTGAAGTTGACCACATCGATGCCCTGAGGATTCACTCCGGAGAGCACGTTGCGGATAGTTCCATCCTTGCCGCCCGTGTCCATCGCCTGGAGAACGATGAGGATCTTGTGCCGGTCCTCCGCCCACAACAGATGTTGCAGCTCTGCGAGACGCCGTCTCAGCTGCTTGATATAGGCGCGGCCGGCCTTCTTGTTCCCATCAAAGCCCGCCGTATCGGCGGGGTCCCAGGTGCTCAAGTCGAGTTCCTGGCCCGGAGCGACCCGGTACATGTCCACGATTCCTCCCCAATGAAGCGATTGACATGCACGATAACCGGCGAATTTCTATCCGGACGCCAACACTCGTAGCAGCCGGTTGACCGCGCTCGTGCGGCGCTACGGCCTATGCTCTGCCGCGTGGACACCACCTTGCAGATTGCGCCATCGATCCTTGCCGCCGACTTCTCTCGGCTCGGCGAGGAAGTATCCGCGGTAGCTCCCCATATCGACCTGCTTCATGTCGACGTCATGGACGGGCACTTTGTCCCCAACATCTCGCTGGGCATACCGGTCATCGCGTCTCTACGGCCAGTCACCGATGTGAAATTCGACTGCCACTTGATGATGTTGAACCCCGACTTCTACTTCGAGCCGTTGCGCTCCGCAGGAGCCGACAGCGTCAGTGTCCACCTCGAGGTATTTCCCAATCCGACCGACGCAGCACGCGGGGCGCGAGCCAGTGATCTAGATTTCGGGCTTGCAGTCAATCCGCCGACGCCGTTTGACGCTGTCGAACCGTACATTGAGTTGTGCGACATGGTCGTTGTCATGTCCGTGAACCCCGGGTTCGGGGGCCAATCGTTCATCGAGGCCACTTTGAAAAAGGTCGAGTTGATCAGAAACTTTGTTGAGTCGCACGGCCTATTGACCGATATACAGGTCGATGGCGGTATCGGGGCGGCCAATATACGGCGAGCCCGAGACGCCGGAGCAAACGTCTTTGTCGCCGGGAGTTCGGTCTTCGGGACCGCCGACCCCGTGCAGGCGATAGAGGAGCTAAGAGGAAAGTTACGAGAGGCGCAATGAAGGATCGAATCCTCGTCGTAGACGACGATCCGGACATCCTGCAGTTCGTTGAGATGAACCTCGATATGGAGGGTTTCGACGCTCAGACCGCCGAAAGCGGAAGAGTCGCGCTCGAGGTTGCCAGAGAGCGTCCTCCGGATCTCATCTTGCTCGACGTCATGATGCCCGAACTCGACGGCCTCACCGTACTGCGCCGCCTACGATCGAGTCCGGCCACCTCCAGCATTCCAGTCGTGCTCCTGACGGCCAAGGCCCTCGCCGAGGACCGGGTGCGCGGTCTCGACCTGGGAGCTGATGACTACATCACAAAGCCATTCGACGTAGAGGAGTTGATGGCGCGCGTGAAGGCCGTGTTGCGTCGGGCGCAGCAGATGCGCGACCTTTCGCCGCTCACGGGTCTTCCGGGCAACTTCCGGATTTCGCGGGAACTCGAGTCACGCGTCACCGATGGTGGCGAATTCGCCATCGTCCATGCGGATCTCGACAACTTCAAATCGTTCAACGATCACTACGGGTTCATGCGCGGCGACTCAGTCATCAAGTACACCGCACAGATGCTGCTCGAAGCGGCCGAGGCGAGCGGTGATCCAGAAGTCTTTGTCGGGCACGTCGGCGGCGACGACTTTGTTGCCGTGATCGACCCCACCTACGTCGAGGAGTTCTGCAAGTCGGTCGTTACCAACTTTGACGAGGGGATTCTCGACTTCTACGACACCGCAGATGCCTTGCAGGGGTATATCGAGGTCACCGACCGCAAGGGAGAGCGCCATGCATTCCCGATTTCGTCGATTTCGATGGGGGTCGCTACCAATGTCAAGCGTCCGGTCAAGTCGGAGTGGGAAGCTTCGGCGATCGCTTCCGAGATGAAGGAATACGCCAAGCGGCAGCCCGGGTCTTCGTACCAGATCGACCGCCGCGCCTAGTTTCGACCGAATCAGGATTCGGTCGACTCACGCCTCAGGGCGTTCGGTCTGTTTGCATCGGCCCTGCGGGCCGTCCAATTCCGGTTGACGCGGCTTTGTTGCGTCAACGTTCTTCACCTTTGTCGCAGCTAGGTGGATATGCCGGTGGGTGCGTGCGGTAGAATCCTCTTGGAAGTAGAGAGCCCCCTTCAGGGCAGGGTGAAATCCCCGACCGGCGGTGAAAGCCCGCGACCCCCGCATAGGGGTGGATCCGGTGAAACTCCGGGGCCGACGGTGACAGTCCGGATGAGAGAAGGAGGGCGTGTGTCGAGACGCGCATTGTCCGACAACCGAACTGAGCAGCGCCGAGCGGAAGATCTCATGCGGGAGGCGTTGAGTCTGGCGAAGCAGACTCAACCACATCCCAATCCGCGGGTCGGCGCTGTTGTCGTTTCCGCAGAAGCCATGGTCGGTGCCGGCGTCCACCAGCGCGCTGGAGAGCCACACGCCGAGGTCATCGCCCTCGACGATGCCGGCGCTCTGGCACGTGGCGGCACAATGTACGTCACCCTCGAACCCTGTTCCCACGAGGGGCGAACACCGCCATGTGTGGAAGCGATAGTCGCCGCCGGAATCGAGCGGGTGGTTGTCGGAACACTTGACCCGGACGTGCGGGTAGACGGATCGGGAGTCAATCGACTCCGCACAGCTGGTATCGAAGTAATCCACGGCGTCCTTGCCGAGGAGATCGAGAACGCAGATCCGGGCTATTTCCATCATCGCCGGACGGGTCTTCCTCTCGTAACGCTGAAGCTTGCGATGACGCTGGACGGCCAGATTGGCGCCGCCGACCGCACCTCGCAATGGATAACCGGGCCCGAGGCCCGGGCAGACGGGCACCGGCTACGTGCTGAATCCGATGTCGTTGTGGTTGGTGCCGGGACTGTCTTCGACGACAACCCCCGTCTCGACGTTCGTCTCGACGGGTACCGCGGACGGCAGCCTCGTCCTGTCGTGATCGCCGGCCGCCGACCTCTGGGACCTGCCGGCCGAGCAGGTCATCGCCGGCAAGGGAGAGATGGTGGACCTCGCGGCCGCGCTCGAGGATCTGGGAAGTCGAGGCTACGTTGCCGCTCTCATCGAGGGAGGGGCCACGCTGGCGACCCGTCTCGTCGAATCGGGCCATGTGGATCGTATCGCCATCTATTTCGGTTCAAAGCTTGGGTTGGGCACCGGCATGGCCGCTTTCGCCGGCACATTCGGCACTCTGGGGGATGCGGTCGCGGTCGACATCACATCGGTGAAACAACTCGGCGACGATCTGCGCGTCGACATGGATGTGGTGACCTGATGTTTACCGGGATAGTTGCCGCGATGGGAACTGTGGGCGACGTTGCCGAGACGGCGACGGGCCGCCGATTACGTATCGAGGAGCGGACGGTGGTTGCCGACATGAAGATTGGCGACTCCGTGGCAATAAATGGCGTCTGTCTCACCGCGGTCGATGTTGGCGGGGGTGCTGTGACCGTCGAGGTGGTGCAAGAGTCTCTGGCCCGCAGCAATCTGGGGAGTCTCGTTGCCGGTGCTCGGGTTGACATGGAGCGTCCCATGGCTGCAGACGGCCGTTTTGATGGGCACATTGTTCAGGGCCACGTGGACGGTGTAGGGACGGTAGATGCAACCGAGTCCGAGGGCGAGGCAATCCGAATGCGTATTGGGCTGTCGAGCGATCTGGCGCGCTACGTGGTGGAAAAGGGCTCTGTGACAGTTGACGGCGTGAGTCTGACCGTTACCGCCGTCGGCGCCGAACCATCTACGTGGTTTGAAATCGTTTTGATCCCCCACACGCTCGAGGTGACGGTACTGGGCCGTCGCAGCGTTGGGGATCTTGTGAATCTGGAAATGGACGTGCTCGCGAAGTACGTAGAAAGGCTGATGAAACCGTGAAGAAGGCGAAAGTCGAAGAGGCCATCGCCGCTATTGCCGCCGGCAAATTCGTTCTTGTGATCGACGACGAGGATCGGGAGAACGAAGGCGATCTCATCATCGCTGCAGAGAAGGTGACACCGGAGAAGATCGCCTTCATGGTGAGGCACACCAGCGGTCTGATTTGTCTGCCCACCACCGGGGACCGTCTTGACGAACTCGGGCTGCCGCTAATGGTTCTCGAGAACACGGATTCGCACAAGACCGCCTTCACCGTTTCTGTGGACGTGGTCGGCAAGACGACGACCGGTATCTCGGCGGGGGACCGGGCGGCGACAATTCTCGCCATGGTCGAGCCGGAAACGAGACCGCGCGATCTGGCTCGACCCGGGCACATCTTTCCGCTGCGGTACCGGGACGGGGGAGTGTTGGTCCGGCCGGGACACACGGAGGCCGCCGTCGACCTTGCTCGACTCGCCGGTTTGTTTCCTGCGGGCGTCCTGTGCGAGGTGGTGCGCGAGGACGGTGCGATGGCCCGGGGAGAAGAGCTGGGTCGGTTTGCCGAGAAAATGGGCATTCCCCTCATAACTATGGACGACCTTGTGACCTATCGGTGGCGAAACGAAGCCCTGGTGACCCGCGAGGTCGAGACATTGCTCCCGACCGATTATGGCGTCTTCAGCGCCTACGGCTATCGGTCGACGGTGGACGGCACCGAACATGTGGCCCTTGTGTTTGGAGAGGTGTCCGGACAGGAAGACGTGCTCACGAGGGTGCACTCCCGATGCCTGACAGGTGACGTCTTGCGGAGCCGTCGCTGCGACTGCGGCCCCCAGTTGGAGGCTTCGATGAAGCTGATCGCCGAAGAGGGCAGCGGGATTATCACCTACAACGAAGCGCATGAGGGTCGCGGAATCGGGCTGCTGGCAAAACTTCACGCCTACCGCCTCCAGGACGAAGGCAAAGACACCGTCGACGCCAATCTCGAGCAAGGGTTGCCGGCGGATGCCCGCCACTATGGAATCGAAGCCCAGATCCTCCACGACCTGAAGGTTTCAAGCGTCCGGCTAATGACAAACAACCCGAGCAAGATCGAGGCGCTCCAGACATTCGGTATCGACGTTGGGGATCGAGTCTCGCTCGTCGTGGGGCTCAACGGGGACAACAAGGCATACATGGAAACGAAGGTGAACCGTCTCGGACACCTCGTCGGGCACCCGGAGACTCAATGAGCGACGAACCGCAGCCGCTCCACCCCGTAGACGCATCGGGTTATCGGTTCGCGATAGCGCGATCTCGTTACAACGACCACATAACCTCTGGGTTGCGCGACGGGGCGATCGACTTCCTGGAGGCGAGCGGCGCCGACTATGTCGTTGTGGACACCCCGGGAGCCTATGAGCTCCCGTTGGTCGCGCAGAAGCTCCTTGAATCCGGGTACGACGGCGTGATAGCCCTAGGCGCCGTAGTCGACGGTGAGACAGATCACTACGAACACGTGGCTCACCGGGCGTCGGAAGGCCTGCTCAGGGTGATGCTCGACGTCGGCAAACCGGTCGCATTCGGGATCCTCACGGTTCGTGACGAGAGTCATGCCCTGACCAGAAGCACTCCGGGTCCCGGCAACAAAGGGGCGGAAGCCGCGGCCGCTGCGGTGCAAACCGCGTTGCTGCTGAAAGACATCGCCGACCGGGCGTAGGATTGACGACGGCCGCCACATCCGTATACTCCAGGCCAACTCGGCCGCAGGCCGGGTTCACAACCGACGCAAGCGGAGGCGCCTGCTTCCCACCCGGCCACCTTGAAAGAGGCTGGTGGACTCTTGCCGTGACGGCTCGCCCGTTTCGACGACTTGGTCCTAACAGGACCGGCGAGGCGGAACTGGCACGGTCCAGCAGCCTCGTGAGAGAGTGCGCTGTGGTCAGACTTCAGGCAGTACCGTTTGTGCTGCCTTTTGTTTTGCGTCGGAAGAGAACTAATGACTAGAACAGGAGGTCTCCCATCGCCAACGAACCACGGGTAAACGAGAAGATCCGCGCCAAAGAAGTGCGGCTTGTTGACCCCAGCGGCGGGCAGGTCGGGATCAAAGGAATCGATGAGGCACGATGGCTGGCCGACCAGCTTGGTCTCGATCTCGTCGAAGTAGCCCCGGACGCCCGGCCCCCAGTTGTTCGACTGATGGACTACGGCAAGTTCAAGTACGAAGCCTCCGTCAAGGCACGCGAGGCTCGGAAGAACCAGACCAGAACCGTGATCAAAGAGGTTCAGTTTCGACCGAAGATCGCTTCGTCGGATTTCGACGTCAAGCGAAAGCGGGTGGAGAAATTCCTCCGCAACGGCGACAAGGTCAAGGTTGTTATGCGGTTCAGAGGACGCGAGGTAACCCATCCAGAACTCGGCAGCAACATCCTGCAGCGGCTCGAGAGTGCCGTGGAGGAATATGGAACTGTCGAGACCATGCCCCGCCTCGATGGCAGGCAGATGACGATGGTTCTCGCACCGTTGCGAAGGCAGCGGACCAGGGAGGACAGCGGTTCGAAGGCGCAGAGCGATGCCGTCGAAGAGGTATCAGGCTCCGAGGCCGAACCCGAAGAGGAGTAGGAAGTGCCCAAGCAAAAAACACACAAAGGCGCTGCCAAGCGCTACAAGGTGACCGGTACCGGAAAGATCCGGCACGCCAAGGCTTGGCGCGGGCACAACCGACACAGCAAGAGCGCTACCCGCTGGCGTCGTGTGGCGGGCGAATCGACGCTGCAGGGCAAAGACGCAAAGCGCGCCGGCCGCCTGCTCGGTCGCTAGGAAGGTCAGGACACAATGGCACGAGTGAAGCGCGCGGTAAACGCGCACAAGAAACGCCGCAAGGTAATGGAGCGAGCCTCCGGGTACACCGGCGCCCGCAGCCGCAGATATCGCACCGCCCGCGAGCAGACGCTCAATTCCGGCCAGTACGCATACCGCGATCGCAGGGCTCGCAAAGGCGAGTTCCGGCGGCTCTGGATTCAGCGTATCAACGCCGCCGCCCGCCAGAACGGCTCTACCTACTCGCAGATGATTGCCGGGCTGAAGGCCGCCGAGGTCGAGGTAGATCGGAAGATGTTGGCCGACATTGCGGTCAACGATCCTGCAGCATTCGCACAACTGGTCGCAGTGTCTCGAAGCGTCGAGGCCTGAGATATCGGCGGATGGACCGTTGGACGTGATCACGTCTTCCCGCAACAACAGAGTCGCCGCAGCGAAGAAGCTGCGGCGCACTCGCGTTCGGCGTCAGATGGGCAATACTCTTGTCGAGGGTCCATTCCTTCTCGAAGAGGCTGCGGCCGCGGCAGCACAAATTCACGAAGTCTTTGCTCTCGAAGAGGACGCAGCGACGGCACGCATTTGCAAAGAGCAAGGCTGCAGTCTGCTACGGGTAACACCCCAGGTCATGGGCGCCCTGGCCTCGAGCGTGAACCCGCGCGGTCCGGTAGCAGTCGTCTCGATCCCTGAAACCCCGCCACTGGAACCGCGCGACTCCGTTGTGCTGTGGGACATTGCCGACCCCGGCAACGCCGGAACCATCATCAGGACCGCCGGAGCCTTTGGCTTCCAGGTGATTGCCACGGCGGGATGCGTTGATCTGTGGTCACCGAAGGTGATCCGGTCAGGGGTAGGTGGCCACTTCCGGGCGCCCCCGATCGTCGATCTAGACCCCGATCCCGGGGTGCTCATCGCATCCGGCCTAACGCCGCTGGTGGCTGCGGCGGGAGCGTCGGCGCCGGCGGACGAGGTGGTAGGCATCCCGGTCCCCGTTGCACTGATCATCGGGAACGAGGCACACGGGGTGCCCGGGCGAGTCGTGGACACACCGGGAGTCAATGTCTTTTCGCTACCCATGCCCGGCGGTGCGGAGAGCCTCAACGCGGCGGTCGCGGCAGGTATCGCCATGTATCTCCGGATGAACGCACGCTGAAACACCTTGCATTTGGGGACGCCTCTGGATAGCGTTGCTCCCTATGAAATCGCTTCTGCAGCGCCAGCACTTCGCGTTTACCGGGCCCGGAGCCCGGGCGAGTCGCATGTCGTGAAATAGCACCCACAACAGCAATCTCGCCCGGAGCAACGCTCCGGGTTTTCTTTTTGCCGCGCAACCCCCTTGCAGGAGCACCGATGAATCCCACAGCTAACCTGATCGATCCCATGAATCTCGCAGAATCACTTCAAACGCTGCTTGCCACCGCTACCGCAGATGTCGAGGCCGCCGCCGACGTGGCTGCACTCGACGCGGCGGAAGCACGTGCCGTTGGGCGCGAATCGCCGATTGCAGCTGCCCGCCGCAATCTGGGCAAGATGCCGCAGGAAGAGCGACGCGACGCCGGCCGGCTCATCAACGATATCGCCAAGCAGATCGAGGCTGTCGTTGCCGATCGGCGCCAAGACCTCGAAGCAGCAGCGAGGGCGGCAACTATCGCCGCGGAGTTCGTTGACGTCACCGTCGACCACCTGACGATGCCCACCGGCCGGATCCACGTGATTCAGCAGGTAGTCGACGAGGTATGTGACATCTTCATCGGCCTGGGCTATCACATCGCAGAAGGGCCCGAAGCCGAGCTCGCCTGGTACAACTTCGATGCGCTCAACACACCGCCTGATCATCCGGGGCGTCTCGAGTCCGACACCATGTACCTCGACTACGGCAATCCCGAAGACGAGATGTTGCTTCGGTCGCATACGTCACCCGTCCAGGCGAGGTACATGGAAATACACGATCCCCCGGTGTATATCGTTGCCCCCGGGAAGACATACCGGAACGACACCGTCGACGCCACCCACCTGCCGGTGTTCCACCAGATCGAGGGTCTCGCCGTGGACGAGGCCATTACGTTCGCCGACTTGAAAGGCACGCTTGCGGAGTTCGCTCGGCAGTTCTTCGGGTCGAGCACGCGAGTCCGGCTGAGGCCACACTTCTTCCCATTCACCGAGCCGTCGGCGGAGCTTGATGTCTCCTGCTTCAACTGTGATGGGGGCGAGAGCACCTGTCGGGTGTGCAAGGGAGTCGGTTGGCTCGAGATGCTGGGCTGCGGCATGGTGGACCCCAGAGTCTTCGAAGCCGTCGGCTACGACCCGGACGCCGTCACCGGCTTTGCCTTTGGTATGGGCGTGGAGCGGCTGGCAATGGTGCGACACGGCATCGACTCCATCAGACACTTCGTTGACAACGACGTGCGTTTCCTCGATCAGTTCCCGGGATAGGCGATGAGAGTTTCACTGAACTGGTTGAAGGAATTCATCGACATACCGACCACTGATGTTGCCGAACTCACTCACGCCTTCGACATGCTCGGGCATGCGGTCGAGGAGGTTGAGCACTTCGACGTCGAGTGGACCGACGTTGTCATCGGCAAGGTACTGCGAATTGAGGCGCACCCGAACGCGGATAACATCCGCGTCACGCGGGTGGACATCGGTGACGGTGAAGATCACCAGATCATCTGTGGGGCGTGGAACTTCGAGGAGGGTGCGGTTGTCCCGGTTTCTGTCCCGGGTGCCGTCCTCCCCGGTGGTTTTGAGATCGGATCTCGCGCAATCAGAGGCGTTGAGTCACACGGGATGATCTGCTCGGAACGTGAGCTCGGCCTCGGGGAGCTACACGAAGGAATCATGGTTCTCGACGGCGCAGCACCCATCGGGGAGCCGTTTGAGTCGATTCTGGATCTGCCCGACGTCGTCTTCGACCTCGAGGTGACCAGCAACCGGCCGGACGTGATGGGGATGGTAGGTGTCGCCAGGGAACTGGCTGCGTGGTTCGACGTCCCATTGCGCCAGCCTGAAATCGCCTTGGCCACCGTTCCGGGGACTCCTGCGCTCAAGGTGTCGATTTCGGCACCGGACGGCTGCAATCGCTTTGTCGCCCGCGAGATCCGCGACGTGAATATCGGGCCTTCACCGCTTTGGCTGACCGAGCGGCTGCGCAAGGCTGGGATACGCGCTATCTCGAACATCGTTGATGTGAGCAACTACGTGATGATCGAACTCGGTCATCCGATGCACGCCTTTGACGCCGACGCCATCGCAGGAGAACGCCTCGACGTGAGGTGGGGCATCGACGGTGACGAGCTCGAGACGCTCGACGGATCTGTCCGCCGTCTCGGTGGCGAGGATCTCGTCATCGCCGACGATGTGGGCCCAACTTCGCTAGCAGCGGTAATGGGCGGCGCCCGCTCCGAAGTCAGGGATTCGACACATCGCGTCATCATGGAAGCGGCATCGTGGGACCCGCCGACAGTGATGTACACATCACGCCGTCACGATCTCCGCTCGGAGGCCTCGGCTCGCTTTGAACGCGGTGTTGATCCGAACCTGGCTCTCGATGCGAATACCAGGGCTTGCCAGCTGCTCCTCGAAGTAGGGGGTGGGTCAGTGCTAGAAGACGTGATCGATGTTGTCGCCAATCCTGCTGTGCCGGCACGAATCGATCTCTCGCTGCGCGATGTCACTCGACTTCTTGGCGATCGGTTCACCCTCGAAGGGTGTGGCCGGCTGCTGCGGCGCCTGGAACTGGGCGTCGAGGTTGGTGCCGACTTGCTCCATGTCACCATTCCTACCAACCGTCCCGACCTGGCCATGCCCGCGGACCTCGTCGAGGAGATCGCACGGCTTGCGGACTTCGACACTTTCGACGAGTCGGTACCCACCGGCCCCGCCGGGGGGTTGCTCGTGGAACAGCGCCGCAGCCGGGCCGTACACGAGACAATGAGGGGTGCCGGCCTGAGCCAGGCGATCAACCTACCGTTCGTGTCGGAGGAGGAACTGGCGGCCTTCAGCGATGGCGGAGAAGTCACCGGAGTGGTCACCGTCCGCAATCCATTGCGTGAAGATCAGTCGAAACTTCGGCAAAGCCTCCTCCCCGCTCTGCTGCGACGTCTGCGAGAGAATCGCAACCGAGGCTCAGAAGCCGTTGCCCTCTTTGAGACGGGGCGTGTCTTCTACGCAAGGCCGTGGGCAGACGACGACCGCGTTCCCGAACAGCCGTTGCGCCTCGCAGCGGCCATCGTCGGGCCGTTCGGAGTGTCGCGGATAGGAGAGAAGGCCGAAGGAGCCGACGTGAACACCGCGCTGGCTCTTGTGGACCTGCTCGCATGGAGCCTCGGCATCGACATCCAGCGGGAACAGGCACACGCCCACGGATACCACCCGACCCGCACGGCGAGTCTGAGGGTCGGTGGCCGGGTTGTCGGCTATGCCGGGGAACTCCATCCCGACCTCGCCGACACCTTCGAGCTGGGAGCCCGGGTGGCGGCGGTCGAACTGGACCTGGACCCGCTGCTCGACGAGCAACCCAAAGTCGAGATGGCTCCAGTGTCCACTTTCCCCCACGTCGACTTCGATCTTTCGTTCGAGATAGGGATGGATGTTGCCGCCGGGGCGGTCGCCTCAGCTACATCCGAGGTCTCGCCGCTCGTGGAACGGGTGAGCATCTTTGATGACTACCAGGACGACGCAGCCGGTCTCCGTGCCGTTGCAATCCGATACCGGCTCCGGGCTCCCGATCGGACGCTCGAGGCCGGAGAGATTTCAACCATTCGGGGTGAGATGATCGAGGCGGCGGCCACCCGAGGTGCCATCTTGCGGGGTGCTGAGGGGTGAGTCGGGAGGCTCTCGACGATCTGCTTGCGGGTGACGTTTGGGCTGTAGCCGAGGGTCTGCTGGGGTGGACACTCGAGTCCGTCATCGGAGAGCAGAAGACGGCGGTCACGATCACGGAGACCGAGGCGTACGCCGGTGATCTCGATCCCGCCAGCCACGCCTTCAACGGCCGGACACCACGCAACCTGGCCATGTACGGCGCCGCCGGTACGGTCTACGTCTACCGGTCATACGGCATCCACTGGTGCATGAACGTGGTGGCCGGGATTGAGGGTCTACCCCACGCGGTGCTCATCAGGGGTGGTGAGCCGTCGGCGGGTCGGGAGGCGATGGAGACACGCCGCAGGAGGAGGGACAATCTCACCAACGGCCCGGGCAAACTGTGTGAGGCTCTGGGAGTGACGGGAGCTTTGGATGGGGCCGATCTGCGCAAGCCTCCTTTGAAGCTGGTTCCGGGTCCCGGCTTGGGCGAACGGTCCGTGGTGCGGACTACTCGCATAGGCATCTCCAAGGCTGCCGATCTGCCGTGGAGGTTCATCGCGGCTTTGCGGCGCTAACCTCCGCGGCAACATGAACATGACTCCTGAGGAACAGTTCGACTATCTCACCGATGGCGCCGACGCGGTGCTTCCAGAGGGTGAGTTGTTGGAGCGCCTGCGTCTCGGCCGGCCGCTGCGCGCCAAGCTGGGGGTGGATCCAACCGCCCCCGATGTGACGCTCGGTTGGGCGGTGGTGTTTGATCGCTTGCGCCGGTTCCAGGAGTGCGGCCATACGGCAGTGCTGATTGTGGGCGACTTCACTGCCCAGGTTGGCGATCCTTCCGGCAAGAACGAAACACGCCGCCGGCTCGCCGCCGAGGAGGTTGGTGGTTACGTGAGCGGCGTGCTCGACACCATCGGAGAGCTGCTTCGGCCGGACAACCTCGAGGTTCGCCACAACTCGGAGTGGCTCGGTGAGATGGACATGCATGACGTTCTCGAGCTGACATCGCAGTTCACCATCTCGCGCATTATGGACCGCGAGGACTTCTCAAATCGGTGGGAGGCCCACGAGCCGATCTCGATGATCGAGTTCTTGTATCCACTGCTTCAGGGGATGGACTCGGTTGCGGTGGAAGCCGACATCGAGTTGGGGGGAAGCGACCAGCTGTTCAACAACTTGGTCGGGCGGGATCTGCAGGAAAGGATGGGTCAGCGCGGTCAGATGGTGATGACCGTGCCGTTGCTGGTCGGCACCGATGGCGTCAAGAAGATGTCGCAGTCTCTTGGCAACTACATCTCGGTCAAGGACGCACCAGAGGAGATGTTCGGCAAGACGATGAGTATTCCTGACGCGCTGATGAGTCAGTGGTACCAGCTTGCGGCTTACCGATCGGCAGAGGAGGTTGCCGGCATCGAGGAGGGCCTCGCCGACGGGACGCTCCACCCGGGCAATGCAAAGCGTAAGCTCGCCAGTTCCGTCGTCGCTCGGTACTGGGGCGCCGAGGCTGCCGCGAACGCAGAGGCGCACTTCGACCGGCTGTTCAAGGAGCACGACGCTCCCGATGATGTTCCCGTCTTCAAGCTTCCCGACGACACCGACATCTGGCTGCCGAGTCTCCTCAATGAGGCGGGTCTCGTCTCTTCCAACTCGGAAGGCCGGCGCATGGTTGCCCAGGGTGCGGTCAAGGTGAACGGGGACAAGGTTGCCGGCGAGACCTTGCCGAGGAATGACCTGGGTGGCGCGATCGTCCAGGTAGGCAAGCGCCGCTTTGTGCGCTTTGTGGACTGATGCAACGGTTTCGTAACGTCCTGTCAGATGTGCTGGTAGGCGTCGTTGTGGTGATCGGGGCGCTCTGGCTGCTCCGCAACGTCTTTCGCTTGGTGTACTGGGGGGCCTCGATGATCGTTCTGCTGATCGTCGTGATCGTGCTTCTCCGCGTTGCCTGGAAGCTACGCAACTAGGCAGCCTGTTGAATAACGTCAGTTTGGCCTCGCAGCCGCGTCTGTGACCGGGCTTTCATTGTGGCCGAGCGAGTCCGCACGCCATTTGTTCAACAGTCTCCTAGGCAAAAGGGATGGCCCGCTCCCCGGAGGGAACGGGCCATCGGGCAATCTGCCGGCCGCAAGCGCTATGCGACGATCAACAGCCGGCGGCGATGGTGGTTTTCGACGCCGAGCAGCAAGACACCCAGACCGAGGAGGGCGAGGCCGATGAACGCAAACGTCTCGACCTCCATCCCGGTGATGGGAAGCACCTCGACGATGCCGAAGTCGGCATCGAGGAAGCTCTCATCGTCCTGCACCGTCACGGTGTAGCTACCCACCGTCGTGAGGTTGTGGTTGTCCGGGAACGTCGATGTGAGCACCTCGACAAAATAGGTGCCGGCATCGAGACCGGAGAACAGGTACATGCCGTCTGCATTGGTGACCTGTGTCAGCACCTCGTTGGTTGCCTGATTGGTCATCCGTACGGTGACTCCGGGGACACCGTCTTCGTCCGGGTCCTGGACACCGTCTTTGTTGTCGTCGAACCACACGTAGTCACCGATGGTTGATGATGCCGCGACGGCAGGTGGAGCGACGATGGCGCTGTCCTGGTCATCTTCCGACGGGAGGTTGTTGCCGGGCGTTGAGTCGGTGTCGTGTTCGTTGTGCTCCATCACCTCGGCGACGTTTTCGAACTCCAGTTGGTATTCGTCGACGCGGACTACGAGGTCCATGGTGACGGTAGCGCCGACAGCAAGGTCGCCGATGGTCCAGATGAACGTGCTCGGGTCGAACCAATCGCCTCCGGTATGGGAGTCGTACGAGAGGCCCTCGGGGAGTCGGTCCTGTACGACCACGCCGGTGGCGGCATCGGGCCCATCGTTGCCGACAACGAGCCTGAAGGTCGCCAGTTCACCGACCTCCACTCCTGCGACCTTGACGAATTCGCCCGCTTCCTCGACCGTCTTTGTCAGCGACACATCGATGAGCGGACTTGCGGTCACGATTGCGCTGTCCTGGTCATCTTCCGACGGGACGTTGTTGTCCGGCGTGGAGTCGACGTCCGTCTCGTTGTGTGCGATGACCTCGGCGACGTTGGTGAACGTGCCCTCCTCATTCACGGTCACGACAAAGTCCATCGTTACGGATGCTCCGACTGCGAGGTCGCCGATGGTCCAGATGAACGTGCCCGGATCGAACGCATCTCCGCCGGTATGGGAGACATAGGTGAGGCCGGCCGGGAGCCGATCCTCGACTACAACGCCGGTGGCGTCACTGGGGCCTCGGTTACTTACGACGACTGTGAAGGTGGTTTCTCCACCGACCTGCACGGCTGCAGGCGAGACCGATTTGTCCAGTTCCACGTCGATGAGGGGACTTGCGGTCACGATTGCGCTGTCCTGGTCATCTTCCGACGGGACGTTGTTCCCCGGGGTGGAGTCGACGTCCCTTTCGTTGTGCTCTATTACCTCAGCAACGTTGGTGAACTCACCCGCACGGTCCACGGTTACGACCATGTCCAGAGTGAAGACTTCGCCCACGGGCGCGTCGCCGATCGTCCACAGGCCCGTCGCAGAAACAAAGGATCCGTCCCCGCTGTGATCAACGTAGGTCAGCCCGTCTGGCAGGCGATCTTCGACGACCACGCCGGTGGCGTCATCGGGGCCCTGGTTTACCAGGCTCACCGTGAACGTCGTCTCTGCACCGATTGTCACCGAGGCCGGATCAACGGTCTTGGTCAGCTCGACATCGATGAGGGGTTCGTTCACCGATATGGAAATATTGTCGACTATCCCGGATCCGCCGGGATCGACCCTCATCGAAGCCACACCCGAGACCCCGGGCGAGATCGTAGAGAATTCCGCGTCCGCGGTCGTGGGCAGCGGTACCGTTGCCAGAACGTTGCCGCCGGCGCCGTAGAAGGTGACCGAACCCGACTGGATCGGATTGATGTCGCCCGTGGTCAGGCTGTTCACTGTGACTTCGCCGGCGCCCCAGGACGAGAACCCGAACAGCCAGTCGTGGTTCTGGTTCTGTTCATCGTCCGGATCTGAGGAGTCGAAGTCCTCGGTGACGATCAGAGTGTTGCCCAGCGACGGCAGGTAGATATCCCAGTCATCGCCCGTACATAGCGAACGATCGAGATCGGCGAACGGAACGGTCTGACCGCCACAAGTGGAGTCGTAGATCATTGCTGTGTTTCCGGCGAGGTCGGGATTGGTGCCGAGCACGGAAACCGTGCCGAGGTCCGCTCCCGTCATACCGTTGCCGACTGAGAGAGTCGAGACGATGTCGCCCGGGTTGAGACCGGATTCGAAATTGATCACCGAACTCTGCTCTGCTGCACTTGCAGGCGGCGATCCCACGACTCCGACCAGCGCGGTCAGGAGAAGTGTCGCCACTGCGAGCGCAGTCAAGCGGTGGCCCCTGAGGGCCTTGTGTGACGTATACAACTTGCTGCCTTCCAATTGCCCTATACCCCTTGTGCCGGGGGAGAGGTGCCCACCTCTTCCCGACTGCGGTTATCAACCCCCACTGTAAGTGGCTTCGAGACCGCCGTGCGTATTCGTTCTGTGGAACGGCTCGGCACTAGTTAGTCATACTACCCTCCCGGGAGGCGCGGATCACTATCGAGGCTGGGAATGAGCCACCCCCCGGGAACCGTGCCCCATCTCGGATTGACTTGCATTCCGGCGACGGATGTGTTTCTATACCTGTCGCACCGGTCGTCGACCCCGGACGGGGACGGCGGCCGATCTTGCCTGGCCACTCAGATCAGGCTATGATATGAGGCCCCTCGAGCGTTTATGCGCGCGGGGATCCGGGCACCTTGACAACTAAACAGCGTGTCAAAAGCCAGCATGCGCTTGGCTTGCTTTTTCGCTTCGGCGGGGGAGGAAGTACAAGCGATGCAAATAATATATGTCACATCACTATGGGGCCCGTCCCCGATGTGACATCCTTTGATGTTTGACTCCATGGCACTCAGCCTGCACCGCCTCGTGCGGAGCAGGACAGTCGAGAACCAAGGACGTCAGGCAGTCAAACTTTCTATGGAGAGTTTGATCCTGGCTCAGGACGAACGCTGGCGGCGCGCCTAATGCATGCAAGTCGAACGATAACTAGTTCATTCGTAAGATTGAATTAGGGACAGTGGCGAACGGGTGCGTAACACGTGAGAAACCTGCCCTGGAGATCGGGATAGCCCGAGGAAACTCGGATTAATACCGAATATGCTCACAGGACCACATGGTCTGGTGAGGAAAGAGTCCGCTGCTCCAGGATGGTCTCGCGGCCTATCAGCTTGTTGGTGAGGTAACGGCTCACCAAGGCTCCGACGGGTAGCTGGTCTGAGAGGACGATCAGCCACACTGGGAC
>CAMYKI010000018.1 GCA_947258985.1 uncultured Acidimicrobiaceae bacterium | reverse complement strand
CCAGCACGACCCCGACAGCACCCCCGACAATGACGATGGTGATCAGTCTGAGGATGATGAGGACAACGCGGTTGTGGTTCCTCAGGTCGCTGATCTGTCCCTGACCAAGGCGGCGTCGGATGCCACTCCGAATGTTGGCGACACGGTGCTATTCACTATCACTGTCGCCAATGATGGTCTGGATGATGCGACCGGAGTTGCTGTAGAAGACGTCGTGCCGGCGGGCTACAGCGGCATCGGGAACATATCATCCGGCGGGACTCTGGCCGGATCCACGGTGACCTGGTCTGGTTTGACGGTTCCGGCTGGTGGCTCCACCGCGGTGACGTTCGAAGCGGTCGTCGCGGTGCCGCCGGCTAGCTATGTGAACGTTGCTGAGGTGACTGAGTCTGATCAATACGATTCGGATTCGACGCCGGACAATGATGATGGTGACCAGTCCGAGGATGATGAGGACAACGCGCCGGTCGTTCCTCAGATAGCCGATCTGTCGCTCATCAAGGGTGTGTCCGATCCAACCCCGCTCGTTGACCAGGTAATCACCTTCACCCTCACGATCAATAACGCCGGGCCATCCGATGCGACCGGAGTCGGGCTGCGCGATCTGGTACCGAACGGCTACGCATCCATCAACAACATCTCCGATGGGGGAGTCGCCGTCGGATCGACCATCACCTGGACCGGCCTGTCCGTTGCGGCGGGAGGATCCACCAGCGTGACGTTCGATGTGACGGTTCTGGCACCACCTGCCGCCTATCTCAACATGGCGGAGATCACCGCGTCGGATCAGCACGACCCGGATTCAACGCCGGACAACGACGATGGCGATCAGTCAGAGGACGACGAGGACAACGCGGGCCTGCTGCCCACTACTGCCGATCTCGAACTGCTCAAGAGTGTGTCCGATACGACACCCGGTGTTGGTGACACGGTCGTGTTCACGATCACGGTTGTCAACGACGGTCCGGATGATGCGACCGGAGTTGCCGTCGAAGACTCCGTACCTGCGGGCTACAGCGGTATCGGCAACATCTCGGCGGGTGGTTCGCTGGCCGGTTCGGCGATCACATGGCTTGCCCTTGCCATCCCCGCCGGTGGCTCGATCGATCTGACCTTCGACGCAATCGTGGAGGCACCAACCGGCGCCCCTGGCGAATATCTGAACGTTGCTGAGGTGACTGCGTCGGATCAGCACGATCCCGATAGCGCTCCCGACAATGACGATGGCGATCAGTCAGAGGACGACGAAGACAACGCGACGCTCACGCCGACCGTGACCGACTTGAGCCTGGTCAAGGTTGTCGGCGATGCGACTCCGAATGTTGGTGACCCGGTCGTGTTCACGATCACTGTCGCCAATGATGGTCCGGATGATGCGACCGGTGTCGCCGTCGAAGATTCCGTGCCTGCGGGTTACAGCGGTGTCGGCAATATCTCTGCCGGTGGTTTGCTGGCCGGTTCGACGATTACCTGGTCTGGTCTGGCTATCTCCGCTGGTGGTTCGATCGATCTGACCTTCGACGCAATCGTGGAGGCACCAACCGGCGCCCTTGGCGAGTACTTCAACGTGGCAGAGGTGACGGCTTCGGACCACTACGACCCCGACAGCACCCCGGGAAATGATGATGGTGATCAGTCTGAGGATGATGAGGACAACGCAGTTGTTGCGCCGCAATCAGTTGACTTGTCATTGGTGAAGGTTGTCGATGATGCCACTCCGAGTGTTGGCGATACGGTCACCTTTACGGTCACGGTTGCCAATGATGGTCCGGATGATGCGACCGGTGTCGCCGTCGAAGATTCCGTGCCTGCTGGTTACATCGGTTTCGGCAACATATCGTCGGGTGGGTTGCTGGCTGGTTCGACGATTACGTGGTCTGGTATGTCTGTCCCGGCTGGCGGTTCGGTTGACCTGACCTTCGAAGCCATGGTCGAGGCGCCCCCCGTCGATTATGTGAACGTTGCTGAGGTGACTGCGTCGGATCAGCACGATCCCGACAGCACCCCGGGAAATGATGATGGTGATCAGTCTGAGGATGACGAGGACAACGCAGTTGTGGTTCCTCAGGTCGCTGATCTGTCGCTCTCAAAGGTTGTTGATGATGCCACGCCGAATGCTGGCGATACGGTCACCTTCACGGTCACGGTTGTCAACGATGGTCCGGATGATGCCACCGGAGTTGCGGTCGAAGATTCCGTGCCTACGGGTTACATCGGTATCGGCAGCATCTCCGCCGGTGGTTTGCTGGCCGGGTCGACGATTACCTGGTCCGGTCTGGCTATCTCCGCTGGTGGCTCGGTTGACCTGACCTTCGAAGCCATGGTCGAGGCGCCGCCTCTCGACTATGTGAACGTTGTTGAGGTGACTGCGTCGGATCAGCACGATCCCGACAGCACCCCCAACAATGACGACGGTGACCAGTCTGAGGACGACGAAGACAACGCACCGGTTGTTCCCCAGGTCGCCGATCTGTCGCTCTCCAAGACGGTGTCGGACACGGCGCCGAGGGTCGGGGCGTCGATCACGTTCACTATCACCGTTGTCAACGATGGTCCGGATGATGCGATCGGGGTTGCCGTAGAGGACGTCGTGCCTGCGGGCTACAGCGGTGTTGACAGCATTTCGGCCGGAGGGACTCTGGCTGGTTCGACAATCACGTGGTCTGGTTTGGTCATCCCGGTCGGCGGTTCGGTTGATCTGACCTTCGACGCAACCGTGGAGGTACCGCCGGCAGACTACGTCAACGTTGCCGAGGTCACCGCATCGGATCAGCACGATCCCGATTCGACACCGGGCAACGATGATGGCGATCAGTCAGAGGACGACGAAGACAACGCCGTCGTGATTCCCGCCATCATCGGTCTTGCGAAGACCGTCGCGAGCGTCGTCAACCACGGTGACGGTACGTACGACATCACCTACCTGATCACCTTTGAGAACCTGGGTGGCGTGACGCTCAGCGATCTCGAACTCCTTGATGACATCGCCACCCAGTTGGCGCTGCTCTCGCCCACCGACTTTGCGGCAACCGATGGCACCTATGTGGCCGACCCCGGCTGGGATGGGACCGCCACGTCGAACATCCTGGCTGCGGGCCAATCCATCGATCCGGGAGAGACGGGCACAGTTGTCATCGGTTTCACGGTGACGCCCGGCTCCGAGGTCGGTCCTCATGACAACACGGCGTCGATCGTTGGTTCGACTCCGACCGGCGGCTCCGTCGATGACGAATCGACCGACGGGATCGATCCCGATGCCGACGGCGACGACACCGATGGGTCGCATGACGACGACGACATACCGGACGAGGATGATCCAACACCGGTGGCGTTCAACGAGGCTCCGGCTCTTGGCGCCGCCAAGTTCGTTAGCGCCGAGCCGTTGTCGAACGGAGACGGATCCTACGATCTGACCTACACGATCGTTGTCGAGAACTTCGGAGACGTGGAACTGGGCGGTATCCAGGTTGTCGAGGACCTATCTGTCATATTCTCGACGGTCGGGGCTTGGACCCTCGTAGACGTGGAAGCGAGCGGACTGACGGTCTCGCCAGCCTACGACGGCCTTGCCGACACAGACCTCTTGGCCGGTACCGACAGCCTGGCGGTCGGCGCGGTGGCTTCTATCGATGTAGTTGTTGAGGTGACCCCGGAGAGTGAACTCGGGCCGCACTGGAATACGGTGACTGCCCTCGGCACCTCGCCCGCCGATACCACCGTTGCTGATGTGTCCCAGGACGGTGTAGAACCGGATCCCGACGGCAACAACGATCCGTCCGACAACAGCGACCCCACCCCCGTCGTCTTCCCCGACATGGGCAATGTGACGGGCACCGTGTGGGAGGACGCTGACGCCGATGCGACTCCGGGCGATACCGAGCCCGGCCTTTCGGGAATCTCCGTATCGTTGGTCGATCCCGGCCCCGACGGCACTGTGGGGACGTCGGATGACGTCTTGGTGCAGACGACGACGACCGGGTCTGACGGGTCCTACGCCTTCACCGATGTGCTGGCGGGCGACTACGTCGTAGTCATCGATCCCGACACCTTGCCGCCAATGATGCAGGCTACCTTCGACCCGGACGGTCGACTCGATGATATGACTCCGGTGACAGTCGCTGCCGGCGAGACGAATAGCGGCAACGACTTCGGTTATGTGGCCGCCTTCAACCTGTGGTTGGGCAAGACCTCCAGCGGCGGGGGACAGGTCGGCGAGCGAATCGACTACACCATTACCGTCGGCAATGACGGGCCCGGTGCCGCGCTTGGGCCGATAACAGTCACAGATGTGGTCCCGAGCGCGCTGCCGGTTACCGGTGTGACCGGTGAGGGATGGGATTGCTCCATCCTCGCTCAGACTGTCGAATGCGTTCTCGACGGAGACCTGGCTGTGGACGCCGAGGAGACGATCGTCATCTCGACTGTGGTGAGCAGTTCGGCCTCGGGCAACATCGCCAACAGCGCCGATGTCGACTCGGATGGTCCGGTTACCGAGCCGGACACCACCGACAACACCGATACCGACACGGTCTCCATCGGCGAGTTGCCACGAACCGGCAGCGACCTTCTGCGCTTTGCCGTATACGGACTGCTGCTGCTACTTGCCGGAGCTGCTCTGGTGATGGGCTCGCGGCAGCGGAGATCTGCCGGCCGTTAAGAGCGACCGTTCACGCGGTCTCGCCATTCCAGCCAGGGCCGCACCGGGGTCATGTCGAAGCCGGGGCCATTGAGTCCGAACGTGAATTGGGTGAACCCGAGGCCGTGGTACTGCTCCGCAAGTTCGAGCGGGTCCCCGCTGATCTTCTCGTAATCAACGCCGGTGGATCGTTCGATCTCTCCCGGATCCCGTCCGACTCGAGCGCACCACTCGTCGAGGATCCTGCTCTTGCGACCCATCTGCTCCGGCGTCCCAAAGAAGTGCCAGATGTCACCGTGTTCGGCAACGATCCGTAGCGTCACCTTTTCCCCACCGCCACCGATGAGGATGGGGATCTTGCGAGTCGGGGGCGGGTTTAGCTTGCTAAGGCGCTCCGTGATCAGCGGCAGGTTGTGGTCGAGGTCCTTGAGCCTGCTGACGGCCGTGCCGAATTCATATCCGAACTCCTCGTAGTCGCGTTCGAACCACCCGGAGCCGATACCGAGGATGAGGCGCCCGCCCGACATGTGGTCGACGGTGCGCGCCATGTCCGCCAGTAGTTGCGGATTTCGGTACGAATTGCAGGTGACGAGAGCCCCGATCTCGGCCGCCGTGGTCTGCTCGGCCCAAGCGCCCAGCATCGTCCAGCATTCAAAGTGCTTGCCGTCCGGATCGCCGTAGAGGGGGTAGAAGTGATCCCAGTTGTAGATGACGTCGATCCCGAGATCTTCTGCCTCGGTAACGGCGCGACGGATGTCCGAGTACTCGGCATGCTGTGGATGGAGTTGAACGGCGATACGTACGGGATGCACGGAGACTCCTTCTCGATGGGTCCCGCAGCCTAGGTCTTCGCAGCACAACCCCCCGACGCTGCCAACCCAGGGTTGGCAGCGTCGGATCTGGTGGCTGTGAACCCTGGGTTGGTGGCGTCGGATCTGGTGGCTGTGAACCCTGGGTTGGTGGCGGGTTCGCGGTGACTGCCTGATAGCGTGATTCCATGAGTTTTGAGATACGCCCTTTGACTGATGACGATGTGCCGGCCTTCCGGCAGGAAGTGTCCGCAACTTTCGGATACGACACGGACCTGGAAGACGAGGCAGGCGCAGCACGATTCGGCGCCGTGTTCGATAACGACCGGATGTTCCCGGCGTTCGACGGGCACGAGATCGTCGGCACCGGCGGGGACTTTGCCTTCGATCTCACCGTTCCCGGCGGCAGCCGGGTACCGACGGCGGGCCTCACCATCATCACCGTGCGTCCGACCCACACCCGGCAGGGCGTGCTCACCGCCATGGTGCGGGAGCACTGTGATCGGGCAAGGGAACGGGAAGAACCGCTTGGCGGCCTGTGGGCATCAGAGGTCCCGATCTACGGTCGCTTTGGCTACGGAGCGTCGACGGTCATGAGCGACGTGAAGCTCGATGCCCGTTTCGCCGGACGTGGCGGGAGCGAAGAAGGGGTCACGGTGCGCCTGGTCGGGGTTGACGAGGCGAAGAGGCTTCTTCCGGGCATGTTCGATCAGGTCAGGGTGACACGTCCGGGCATGTACTCTCGCAGCGAGGCGTGGTGGAAGCACCGCATATTTGCGGATCCCGAGGCACACCGCGATGGCGCTTCGTCGCTGCGATATGTCATCGCCGAAAGCAACGGTGGGGCAGTCGGTTACGCCCTGTACCGACA
Organism: uncultured Acidimicrobiaceae bacterium; assembly: GCA_947258985.1. Taxonomy (GTDB): domain Bacteria; phylum Actinomycetota; class Acidimicrobiia; order Spongiisociales; family UBA5794; genus JAAETI01. Next base: position 56,031 of record CAMYKI010000018.1, on the reverse strand, counting down.
GAAATCCAACTGGTCCACACTGGCTGATGGAGAGATCCGAATACGTGAGCTGATCCCGGTCACCGCCTCCGGCTACCGGGCTCTGTGGCATTTCCTCGTGAGTATCGACCTGTTCCCCATCGTCAAGTATTGGAACAACCCCATCGACGATCCGCTGCACTTCTTGCTGCGCGACGGGCGGGCTGCCGAAACCAAGATCTCTGACGGGCTGTGGACCCGGCTCATCGATCTGCCGGCTGCCCTCGAGGCACGCACGTACGAGAGAGATGGCAGCATCGTGCTGCGGGTGGAGGATGAGTTCTGCGACTGGAACGACGGAACCTACCGACTCAGCGTGAGCGAAGGGGTGGCGCAGTGCGAGGCGGTCGTCGCCGAACCGGACGTCTCGCTTCCGGTCGCGACGCTGGGATCGCTCTACATGGGAGGGCACAGCGCGCAGTCGCTTGCCCGGGTCGATCTGCTCCAAGGCGATGTTGACTCAGTAAGAAGACTGGATGACCTGTTCCCCAGCTATCCCGCTCCGTGGTGTCACGAGATCTTCTGAGCCTGCTCTAATCCGGATACCTCCGCGGCGACATCGGCGGGGGCACGGTCTGCCGGCACGACGACAAATTCGGGCGCAGCCATAGCCAGCTTGTCGGAGATTGCAGCGTCGGCGGCGCCGGCGACAAAGATGATCCGGCTGACCGCAGCGTCTTTCAATCCGTCTGCCCATTGGGAGAACACCAAGCGCGGTGACGAGGCGAAATGCCGCTCCCGGTCGTCGTGCGCCGCTGCGGCTATCACAACGGCACAGAAGGCCCCGATGGCTGCACCGCCGACGTGGGTGCCGTCGGAGATGTCGCCAACGGCGACTTTGCCGACTGTCCGCAGTTCGCCTGCAACTGCCGGGTCCGAGACAAAGAGCCTGACTTCGCCTGATGTGGGGGTCAGGGCGGGAACAATCGCTCTTCCCTGCGGGGTATCGGCGCCGACCACGATTACGGGCATGGCTTCAGCCTAGGGCGCCGGTCGGCTCGGTATCGTCGTCGGCCCGACAATCGCGGGATCAAAACTGCGCCGGTAGGCGTTAGAGGGGTACCAAGGATGATCCGTCGGGGCGGACCGGTCTTCCCACACTCCCACTCCCCGCCTCGACGGCGTCCCTGGCAGGCCGGTTATGCTCTCGCCGGTTGCGCACTGTCCGTCAGGGTATCTCCTATCGCTATAGTGGTAATTACGTCTCGTACCTCCTGAAAGGGCCCGCTTATGACAACGGTTGACATCGATCTCGGCGGCTACCAGCTCGGCTGGGCTGATGAAGAAGACTATGTCTTCAAGCCGCAGAAGGGTTTGGATGAGGACATCATTCGCCAGATGTCCGCGATGAAGGACGAGCCGGACTGGATGCTCGACTTCCGCCTCAAGGCGTACAAGCGTTTCCTGCGCAAACCGATGCCGACGTGGGGCGGTGGCGAGAAGCTGCAGGCGATCGACTTCGAGAACATCTACTACTACATCAAGCCGACCGAAGGCCAGGCGAAGGACTGGGACATGGTCCCTGACTCCATCAAAGAGACTTACGAGAAGCTGGGAATTCCGGAAGCCGAGCGCAAGTACCTCGCCGGGGTGACTGCCCAGTACGAGAGCGAGGTTGTCTATCACCGCAATCGTGAAGATCTCGAGCAGCTTGGCGTGATCTTTTGTGACATGGATACCGCGGTGCGCGAGTATCCCGAACTGGTCCAGGAGTACTTCGGCACCATCATTCCGCCAAACGACAACAAGTTTGCTGCTCTCAACTCTGCCGTCTGGTCGGGGGGCAGCTTCATCTATGTGCCGCCCGGCGTGCATCTCGAGGAGCCACTTCAGGCGTACTTCCGGATCAACGCCGAGAACATGGGCCAGTTCGAACGAACCTTGATAATCGTCGACGAAGGCGCCTTCTGCCACTACGTCGAAGGGTGCTCCGCCCCGGTCTACACCACCGACTCTCTGCACGCCGCAGTTGTCGAGATCGTTGTGAAAGAAGGCGGCAGATGCCGCTACACCACCATCCAGAACTGGTCAAACAACGTGGTCAACCTCGTGACTAAGCGAGCAGCTGCTTATAGGAATGCCACCATGGAGTGGGTCGATGGCAACCTCGGTAGCGGTCTGACCATGAAGTACCCGGCGGTGTGGCTCATGGAGGAGGGAGCGCATGGCGAGGTGCTTTCGATCGCTTTCGCCGCTGAAGGTCAGCATCTCGACGCCGGCGCCAAGATGGTGCACGTTGCCCCCAATACAACGTCGTTGATCACGTCCAAGTCGGTTTCGAAGGGCGGCGGACGCTCGGCATATCGCGGTCTGGTCCGGGTCGAGAACGATGCCGAGCAAGCCAAGTCCTTCGTGCGGTGCGATGCGTTGATCCTCGACGAGGACTCGCGGTCCGATACCTACCCATACATGGAGATCGAGGAGTCAAATGTCGATCTCGGTCACGAAGCCACGGTTTCCAAGGTCGGCGAGGAGCAACTCTTCTATTTGATGAGCCGCGGGCTATCGGAAGAGGAGGCAACCGCCATGATCGTTGCCGGGTTCATCGAGCCAATCGTTCGCGAGCTTCCGATGGAGTACGCGGTCGAGCTCAACCGGCTCATCGAATTGCAGATGGAAGGTTCGGTCGGCTAGCCCTGCGGTACGCTCTTTGACATGCGAATCGTTGTTGCCGAATGCACCGTTGACTACGACGGCCGGTTGAGCGCCCACTTGCCGATGGCTACCCGTCTGGTCATGGTGAAGGCGGATGGCTGCGTCGCCGTCCATGCCGATGGTGGCGCCTACAAGCCCCTCAACTGGATGAACTCACCCAATCACCTTGTCGAAGAGGAAGGTAGGTGGATCGTCACCAACCCGAAGGGCGAGACTCTGACGATCACCTTTGGCGATGTTCACTTCGAGACCACCCACGAGATGGGGGAGGATCCCGGGTTGCAGAAAGACGGGGTCGAACTCGAGTTGCAGCGTCTTCTTGCTGAGACCCCGGAGGTCATGGAAGACGGCCTGAGCCTCGTGCGCCGGGAGTATCCAACTCCGGTTGGTCCCGTTGACCTCCTGTGCCGCGACGGCAATGGGATGGCTGTGGCGGTGGAGGTGAAACGGCGTGGGGAGATCGATGGCGTCGAACAACTGACCCGGTATCTGGAGTTTCTCAACCGAGACGACCGGCTTGCTCCGGTGCGCGGGCTTTTTGTCGCCCAGGTCATCAAGCCGCAGGCCCGAACGCTGGCGACGGATCGTGCCATCGAATGCGTCGAAGTGGACTACGACGAGCTGCGGGGTATCGACTCCCCGATGCTCAAACTGTTTTGAGCAGGTTGTAGACCGCAGCCGGGATTTGGCTAGAGCAAGCTCTGCAAATCGTATGCGAAGGAGGGGTGCCGTAGTTTTGTAAGGGCGCGTCTCTCAACCTGGCGAATGCGTTCGCGGGTGACATCCAGCTGCCGCCCGACATCAGACAGTGTTCGAGGTCCGCCGCCGCTCAGTCCATAGCGCAGCGTGATGACCTCTCGTTCCTGCTTGTCGAGCATCTCGAGTGCCCGATCCAGTTCGTCACGCCTCACCATGTCTGCAGCCACTACGAACGGGTCCTCGGCCTGGAGATCCTCGACAAAGTCGCCAAGACTGGCGTCGCCGGCATCGCCGACAGGGTGGTCTAGCGACACACAGTCGTCGGGGCAATCCATTGCCACCAGCACCTGATCGAGGTCAAGACCGCTTGCTTCGGCGATATCTTCCGCCGTCGGGCGTCGCCCCAGCTTCTCCTGCAGGGTCGTTGCGGTCTCCTGCACTGAGCGGACCACATCTACGAGATGAACCGGGAGCCGGATGGTGCGAGCAGTGTTCCCGAGACCCCGGGTAATTGCCTGACGAATCCACCAGGTGGCGTAGGTGGAGAACTTGAAGCCCTTCCGCCAGTCGAACTTTTCGACGGCGCGGATAAGTCCAAGGTTGCCTTCCTGAACGAGGTCGAGCAGATCGAGTCCCCGCCCCGTGTACTTCTTGGCTATGGAGATGACCAGGCGAAGGTTGGATCGGATGAACTCGGCTCGGGCTTCTTCACCGGCGTGAACCTGGCGACGCAACTCGAAACGCTCACGAGACGGGAGCTTTTCCGTTTCGAGGCGAACGACAGCTTGCCGCCCCGCCTCCATGGCGCGTGCCAGTCGGACCTCATCGTCCGCGGTCAGGAGATCGTGTCCGGCTACCTCATCGAGGTACAAGCCAACACCATCTGCACGAACCGCCTTGCGTGCCTTCTGCATCGGGGCCCCCCTCACTGTGAACCCTGTTTCGTCAAGCTATCACGGCTCGGACGTGTGTTCAATGAAGCGTGAATGACTGCAGATTGGGATCGAACTTGCGGCCATTCGGACGCATGTATTGCATCTGCTACTACCCTGCGGGCGAGCGTCATAGCCCACCGGTGCGCTGCCGAGGGACCTGTAGAGGCCATTACTCATTCAATGCGAAGACTGTCACTCCTGATATCCGCAAGCTCCTTGCTTCTCTCCGCTTGTGCGGGGCCTTCTGTGCTGCTCGCAGGAGAGTCGATGCGTCCCCCAGAGCCGCCGCCGCCGACGCTCTCGTTTGTCGTGGTGGGCGGAGACGATCTGACTCCGGTTGCCGCCAACCTGTCGGTCGATGGTGTTGCCTCCGCGGCAGATGAAAACGGCGAGGCGACAGTCATCTGGGATGAAGAGCCAACGGACGTGGTGGCCAGCGCTGTCGGGTTCCACGACACCACGATGACGGTTACGGAGCAACCGTCGGAAGGCCCCATTGAGATCCGGCTGGATCCGGTGGTTCTCAATGGGAAGGTGACATCCGAGGATGGTCGGGCCCTGCCCGGGGCGACGGTGAGTCTCGGTGCTCTCGAAGCTGTGAGCGATGACGACGGTGAGTTTGTGATGTTCCGGGCGACGCCGGGTGAACTGCAGGTGGAACGGCCGGCTTGGGAGCCGAATGCCGTTGCCTGGGATGGATCGGATGAGAACCTCACCGTCGAACTGCAGCCCCGGATGATTCAGGCCCTTCGGGTGGCGGGCGACAACTCGGGGGCGGGTAACAGTTCCAAATGGCAGGAGCTTCTCGAACTTGCGGACACTACGGGAATCAACGCGTTTGTGGTTGACACCATGGAGGAAGAAGGTCGTATCCTGCGTGACACCGATGTCGCCCTGGCCTATGAGATCGGTGCGGTGAGCGCGTTCTATGACGTTGAACAAGTACTCGCCGACATGGACGCCCACAACCTCTACAAAATCACTCGTATCGTGACCTTTCAGAGCGACTTCCTGGCCAGGGCGCGCCCAGAGATTGCTGCGATCGACACTTCAACGGGCAAGCCATGGGTGAACAACAAGGATCTGGCGTGGTTGGACCCGACGGACCGCAATTCCTGGGACTATTCGCTGGCGCTTGCCGAGGAGTCGTGCCGCCTGGGATTTGACGAGATTCAATTCGACTACATCCGCTTTCCGTCTGACGGCCCGATCAGCCGAGTCAGTTTTGATGAGCTGAGCGCAGACGACTACTACAGCGAGGCTTCACAGCAGAAACGCATAGAGACAATTTCCGCATTTTTGGCGGAGGCCCACAGCAGATTGAATCCAATGGGCTGCGCAGTCGCTGCAGACATCTTCGCCATCACACTGGAAAGCAGTTCGGATGAGGGCATAGGTCAGGCTCCCGGACCGTTCTCCAACTACGTGGATGTGCTCAGCCCGATGATCTACACCTACACCTACGGTCCGGGATGGAAGGGCTGGGACGACCCCGACGAGCACGCCCCTGAGTTGGTTACGGCAGCGCTCGATGCGGGGATTCCCCGTATCGAAGGGTTTGCTTTGTATCGTCCATGGCTGCAGCGGGCGTTCCTCGAGGACTCCGAGATTCGGGAGATTCAGAAGGTCGCGGAGGCGCGTGACATGGGATGGATGCTGTGGAGCGCCGGAACCATTTTCGATGCCGACATGCTGCCTCCGCCCGAATGATCGCATCCGAATTCGAGTCTCTCGAAGAGCTTTCGGATCGGCTGATCGACTGCCGCCGATGTCTCCGGCTGGTCGAGTGGCGTGAGGAAGTCGCCAGGGAGAAGCGGGCCTCTTTTGCCGACGATGACTACTGGGGTCGCCCGGTGCCGGGATTTGGCGACACCGATGCTGAGCTGGTTGTCGTTGGGCTGGCTCCCGCGGCTCATGGGGCCAACCGAACCGGCAGGATGTTTACCGGAGATCGCAGCGGTGAGTGGCTCTATCGGGCGCTGCACGATGCGGGTTTCGCCAACCAGTCGGAGTCAATCGGACGTAGCGATGGGCTCCAGCTTTCCAATGCGTGGGTCACATCTGCGGTGAGATGCGCCCCTCCGGTGAACAAACCGACGCCATCCGAGCGAGACAACTGTGCTTCCTGGTTCGATGCCGAACTGGCCTTGCTCCGGCGGGCCCGGGTGTTCCTCTGTCTGGGTCAATACGCCTACCACTCGCTGTGGCGTCACCTTCGGGCGACGGCGGTAGATCTGCCGGTGCCGCGACCCGGTTTCGGCCACGGTGTCGAGATCGCGCTCGCCGATGGGCGTGTTGTTCTGCTGTCCTATCACCCCAGCCAGCAGAACACGTTCACCGGCAGGTTGACCCGCGACATGTTCGATAGCGTGTTCGCCAGGGCCCGTCGCCTCACCGGATCGCGTCGGCAAGCTCCATGACGCGCAGCCATCGCTCGTGGGAGGCCTCGAGGTAGGGATAGGGGTTTACGGCTCGTCGACCCGTGTGGAGTTCGAAGTGAGTGTGCGAGCTGCCACCTTCGGCGTTGCCGGAGTTGCCGACGTATCCGACAATCGTGCCTGCCTTGACAAACATGCCTACCTCGAGATCGGGAGCGAATGCCCCTTCATCACCGCCAGCACCGTCGTTGGTTCCCGGACTGTCGTTGTTGAGATGGAGATACCAGGTCTCCCAGCCATCTTGGTGCTCGATGCGGACGTTGTAGCCGGCGCGGGGGCTGTGTTTCATGGCAGTGATAAATCCGTCGGCGACGGCAACCACCGCACTGTGCTTCTGCCCGAAGACATCGGTGCCTTTGTGGCTTCGCCCACCGGAACGGGCGTCACCCCAGTCATTAGAGACGCGGGATTCAACATCCGCATGGGGGAAGTAGACAAAACAGAAGTCGTCATCGTCGGCGCTCGCCGCCGTCGGCGCTACGAGGGCAGCGACGGCGAGAGTGACGAGGAGTACTAAAGATCTCTTGAACATGGGATTCCTGGCCCTGCCCGATATGTATCGATTGCGAAGCCGCCAGGCTATGTGCACCTGGTTGCTATGAGAAACCAATAGCCGACGTTCGGTCATGGCTCCACCGCCCGGGCTGTGGTGGGGTGGGGGGAGGGTATGTCCATCTTGTTGGTGATGTGGTGATAGCGACATAGCGGTGCCTGATCCTCTGTATCGGTGATCTGGCGTTCGTTCCAGGGGGTTGGGTCGGGCGGGGCGCAGATGGTGGACATCGCAATGGCATACGGCGCGACTCGTAGCATCCCGAGCCGCGGCGAGAACCCGCCCCCACCAACCTGCTCAGACGCGGCCAATCGTGAGCGGGCGTAATCTCGCTACGCGGCCGCCTCAGTGGCGAACCCGATCGCGGAAGGTTGCACAGTGGCGTTGCGGGTTCTGGGGCGCAACCGCTCTCCGATGCGCCGATATGGGCGGGTTGGGTGCGGTCCCGATCGACAGTTGGCGTTGCCGATTCTTGCTGCGGTCGGCTACTGCGCCGATCCACGAGCCTATGGTGCGACCCCCTCGAAAGGACTCGCTCCCCAATGGACCTTGGACTTCACATCGCCAACTTCACCTGGCCCGACTCCCCCGCGAGCACGGCCGACACTCTCGCGAAGGTTGCTGTCGCAGCTGACGAGGGTGGCTATGCGTCCCTCTCGGTGATGGATCACTTCTTTCAAATGGATCACTTCTTTGATGCCGCCGAGCCGATGCTCGAGGGCTATACGACGCTCGGATACCTCGCTGCGGTTACCGAACGGGTTCGGCTGGGTCTCCTCGTTACCGGCGTGACCTACCGGCATCCCGGCTTGTTGGCCAAGACCGTCACTACGGTCGATGTGCTTTCGGGCGGCCGGGGAGAGCTGGGCATCGGCGCCGCCTGGTACGAGCGCGAGCACGTCGGGCTCGGTGTCCCCTACCCGCCTACCTCCGAGCGTTTCGAGCGGCTGGAGGAGACGTTGCAGGTCTGCCTCCAGATGTGGAGCGAAGACAACGGTGGCTACACCGGGGAGCACTACCAGCTTGCCGAGACCCTGAACTCCCCACAGCCCATCAGCCGGCCGCACCCGCCGATCATGATCGGTGGCAGTGGAGAGAAGAAGACCCTGCGCCTCGTTGCCAAGTACGCACAGGCATGCAACCTCTTCGTCTCGACGCCCGAAGAGGCCGTCCACAAACTCGACGTACTGCGACGTCATTGCGAGAACGAAGGCACCGACTATGAGGCCATTCGCAAGACCATGCTCTACATGGGGATGGCCGTCATGGCCGGAGACCTCGACGGCTTCGTCGAGGAGATGCGCGGCTTTGCTGCAGCCGGAATCGAAGGTGTGATGGTGATGCCCACCCGCCCCGACCCGTTGGCGATTACCGAGTCGCTCGCGACGTCGGCGATTCCCCAGCTATCCGAGATCTGAGAGCCGCGTCCGGTCCGGGCAGTGCTTCAACGAGGGACACGCCCGTCGGTGTGACGGCGCCTACGCAGGATTGGTGGACAGATCGAGCTCGTAGAGCTGGTCGCCGTCGATTGGTGGTCCAACGGGTACAAATCCGTTCTTGGCAAGGGCGCGAGCCGACGCAATGTTGTCTTGCTCGACGCCTCCGGCAACCGACCGGACCCGGGGCACCGACCGGCACCACTCGACGAAGCCCGCAACCAATTCGGTGGCGAGTCCTTGCCCCCAGACCGACTCACCGAGGAGGTAGCCGAGCCGAATGTCGACACGCCCTGAGCCGTCGTCCGCTGGGGCTGTGAACAGGATGATGAGCCCGACCGGGATGCCGGTCTCCCGATCCGTCGCGATCGATACCGTCGACTCCTCATCTCGTTCACGAATCCAGGCAGCTGCCCGGGCACGGTCGTAATCGCCCCGCCATGGCGACGGGAGTGCGCGCGTGGTCGTTGCGGTCAGCAGCGTGGCGACAACGTCCGGCAGGGTGTTCCCCGCCGGCAGGGGTGAGTTGTGCCAATCGGCGACATCCATTCTGGTTGTTCGAAAACGGCAAATTGGTATCGGCTTACCTTCGTGCATCCGGCCAGTATTCCAGGTGCCTTGCATCGAGTCGCCGAGTTCAATCGAATCTCACGGCCACCCAAGAGAAGGGGCTCCCCTTCCCGTCTGCACGACTCGCTTGACAGCAGCCTCGTCTGGAAGGATTTGTCCGGAGGATGGCGTCGGTCAACTTAGGGTTGACAATACCAATCGTCAACTATAGGTTGACCATATGGTCGTGGATAGGGTGATTGACGATGAACGAGAACCGAGAGCCGAAGATCAGAGAGGCACTTCACCGGGTGCTCCACCAGCTGAGCGCCGACAGCGCTCCATTGGATCTGGTCGAGGACATTCCGATCCTGGAGGCGTTTATCGACGACTATGCCGCTGCTCGCATCGCCGACGCCCGGGTTTCGGGAGCGTCGTGGTCGGATATCGCCCGGCGGCTGGGGGTGTCGAAGCAAGCAGTGCACAAACGATTCGCTACCAAGCGGTCGGAACGGCGCCGCGGGGCGGTGATCGAGCTGCGTTTCACCCGGGACAAGGACTGATCGCGTCGTACCTCAGGCTGCCGGCGTTGTCCGATTCCTCGAGGTTGGGGCAGCTCATATGAGTGGTGTGAGCAAGGAGCACTTGCATCGACTGCTCGTGGATTTCCGAGACCGGTTTGCCGTGCCGGGAGTTGGGGCGGCCGTCGTCGCGAGCAGCGGTGCTCTCGACGCGGCGGTTGTCGGTACCCGGCGACGCGGCGGGTCGGAGCCAGTCGAGATCGGCGACCAATGGCATATCGGCTCGTGCGCAAAGGCCATGACGGCGGCTCTGTACGCACGGCTGGTCGAACGGGGAGATACGGAATGGGGCGTCCCCATCGGAGGTTTTTTCCCCGATCTGGCCGACCGCACGGACCCCGGTTGGCTGGGTCCCACCATCGATGAGGTTCTGCTCTGTCGGTCGGGCATGAAAGCCAACCTCAGCCGAACTGAGATGCTCAACGCCTGGGAAGACACCAGCCCCGTGACCGATCAGCGCACGCGTGCCGTCTTGTCGGCTCTGTCTCGCCCACCTCGTTCTCGGGGAACTTTTCGCTACTCAAACCTCGGCTACATCGTTGTTGGCGCTGCCATCGACCGGATCGGTGGCATGCCGTTTGAGGAAGCCCTCCAGGTGATTCTGCTCGAACCCTTGGGGATCAGGTCGGCGGGGTTTGGCCCGCCGCCCGATGTCTGGGGACACCAACCGAAGCTTCAGATTGGCGCCCTCACCACCGGTCGGGGATCCCCGGCCCAACCCGGACTGGCCCGGAGCGACAACCCAGCCGTGATGACGCCGGCGGGTCGGCTGCACCTCGCACTCGCCGACTGGGCCAAGTTCCAACACCTGTTCCTGAACCAAGGCCACGGAATGCTGGAGGCGGGAACCATTGAGCGCCTCCTCGCCGTCCCTCCGGGCAAGGGCAGAGGCATGGCGATGGGATGGGCGCCGGCGGGCGGCCTCGACGGAATCTCGCACGGCATGCAGGGTTCCAACACACTTTGGGCAGCCACTGCCCTCATCGACGCCGGCTCCGATCGAGCGGCCATGGTCGTAGCCAACGATGGACGCACGAGTCTGCTGCGTCGATCGGCACACCTAGCCGCCTCGATACTCCAGCCCGGCTGACCGAACCGGGGCACTCGGAAGGTCAAGGCGGGAGCACCCTTGCACCCACTGGAGACCAGCATGAATGTGTTCTCCGCTTCGAACGCCGACATCCGGAGGTCAGTCCGGCGACGGGGGCGGCTCGGGGTTGACGGCTGGGTCGAGATGCAACGGCCCGCTCGCAGCGGGCCTTCACATCGTGACAACGATTTTTCCTCTGGCCACACCGGCCATTAGGTAACGAAGGGCCTCGGCGGTTTGCTCCAGCTGAAAGGTTCGATCAATGACGGGACGCAGCTGCCCTGACTCGAGCATCTGGCGTATGGTTTCCATCGGATCGGGATCAGCTTCGTCGGCTTTATCTCGCCGTTTCCTCCGGCCAAACGGCGCAGTCGCCTCCAACTTCAACATGCGCGGGATGGTGGTGCCTATCCATCTGCTGCCAGTATCGCCATAGTGATCATGCCCGATGAGGATGTACCGTCCGTCCTCCACGAGGGCGCGTTTGAGGTCGGCGAAGGAGCGATTTCCCGGGATGTCGATAATGAGGTCGTAGGGCTCCGCACTCGTTGTGAAGTCCCGTTTCTTGTAGTCGATGACCTCGTCGGCGCCCGCCAACCGCATCGTGTCGAGCTTGGCAGCGCTATCGACACCCGTCACGTGACCTCCGAGAGCGGCGGCGATCTGCATGGCGAATACACCGACACCGCCCCCGGCGCCGTTAACGAGCACCCGGTCTCCTTCGACAACACCGCCGACTTCGCGAATGTTGCTCAGCGCAATTAGCGCCGACGTGGGCACAGCCGCCGCTTCCTCGAAGCTCACTGTCGCTGGTTTCAGGGCAAGCGCTTTGGCGGGAACGGAGGCATACTCGGCAAAAGCGGCGCCGTTCTTCCACTGGTGGCCGCGAACGACCTCGCCGAAGACCTCATCTCCCGGTCGCAGGCTCCCCACTTCCCCGCCTACAGCCTCGATTGTCCCAGCAAGATCGGTGCCGGGAATCGGACTCTTCGGTCGCAGCAATCCGGCGCCCATCAACCGAAGCACGAACGGCCGTCCGGCAATCACATGCCACACGTCGGCGTGTACCGACGCCGCGCGCACGCGGACCAGGACCTCGTCGGCGGCGATCGAGGGCGTAGCCATGTCGGTCAACTCGAGGACATCCGGGGAGCCGTACTTGTGCTGAACAATTGCCTTCACGAGGCTGCACCCTAATGGGTGCGGTGCATCGGCAGGATGCCGTCGAGTGTCGGGAACACGTCAGTCTCCGGCTTCACGCCGAGGAGTGAAACTACGGTGGTGGTCCGATGTATGGAGGGAGTCGAGATGTGGGGATCGCGCCTGCGCTCCGGCGGGCTGCTGACTGTCGCGCTCGCCCTGACGGTGTCTGCCTGCGCAACGGACGCGGCAGGTGACTATTTCGCAGCAATGGGAGCTGTGAACGAGACCTATGCCATGCACGTCTCCGACGTGGGAGGCGTTGGTCCCGAGAGCAGTCCCGAGGACCTCAGGGTCTTCTTTGCGGCGCGGTCTGCGGCCCTTGACAGTGCACTGGGTGACTTGTCGGCGATAGCGCCGCCGGATGACTATGCGACACCGCACAACCAGTTCGTCGAGGGATTATCACACTTTGCCGAGCTGAGCGCAGCGATCGCTGCCGAATCGTTCAACCTCGAGTCGAGTGCCGACGTGGTGTCGCTGGCGTTGCACCCGGACTACGGCATCAAGCCGAGCAACGCCGCCGAGGCCGCTGTGGTGGACGCCTGCAACGCTCTGCAGGGTTTGGCAGACGACGGGGGCGTGGGCGGCGTCGATCTGGCGTGTGAGGAACTGAGCTAGTTCCCGAACACTCGTCTCAACGGCGTCCCAACCCGGGTAACCTCACTCTGCTCATAACAGGAGAAAGAGTGAAGACCCTAGATGTTCAGGCCTCTGCAGCCGCGGGTGCAGTCGACCCCGACTGGCTTGCAGCCCGGCGCAAGGTAGCCCTCGACTACTACGACAAGCTCGACATGCCGTCAGATCGAGAAGAAGTGTGGAGATACGTCGATTTCGACTTTGTGTTGGGCGACTTCGGTCTCGTCGACGAACCCGGTGAAGCACACGAGATCGACAACGGAATCGCCGCGGCACTTCCCGACATCGCGGGGTCGATGTTGCTGGTGGATGGCCATGCCGTTTCCGTGAACACCGGCGATACCGATGCGGTGTTCGGCTCGCTTCGAACCCTGCTCGCCGACAACCCTGCCATCCTCGAGCCTCATGTGGCCAAAGGAACTCCGGCAGATATGAACAAGTTCGCCGCGGCCCACACTGCTTTTGGTAGCGACGGTGCGGTGCTTGTCGTACCCCCCGGTACCGCCATCGAGAGGCCGTTTTTTGTTGATATTCAGGCCGCTACGGATGGAGCAGTTTCTTTCCCTCTGATCACGCTGGCAACCGGTGAATCCAGCCAGGCTTCTGTTGTTATTCGATATCGATCCGATGACGAATTGAATGCACTCGTTGTGCCGAACCTCGAGTTGGCGGTCGGCGACAACTCGCAGCTCAAGGTCACGGTGGTGCAGCACTGGGGGGTAGGTACGACATCGGTATCGCATCTTCGGGCTGTCGTCGGGCGCGACGGATCCGTCCATATCGGCGAGGCAGGACTCGGCGGGGCTTTGTCTCGACTGCAGTTGCAGATCGATCTCGAAGGCAACGGCTCCAATGCCAACGTGGTCGGCGCCTACTTCGGTGACGAGAGCCAAACGCTCGACTACCGGTACACAATGCATCACCAGGGTCTCAACACCGACAGCGACATGTTCCTCAAGGGCGCAGTCCAGGGTGAATCGCTTTCGATTTTCACCGGGATGATCCGCATCGATGAAGAGGCGCAGAAGACAAACGCCTATCAGACCAACCGCAACCTGATCCTCTCGGATGGCGCTGCAGCGCAATCGGTGCCCAACTTGGAGATCCTCGCCAACGATGTGCGTTGTGGCCATGGATCCACGATGGGGCCGCTCGACGAGGAGCAGCGCTATTACCTGATGAGCCGCGGATTGGACGGGCCCCGTTCCGATAGGTTGCTGGTGCACGGCTTCTTCAATGAGGCCCTCGCCAAGTTCCCGGAACCGGCAATTGCAGACGTAGTGACTTCGTGGATCGATGCCAAGTACCGGGCCGCCCAGGAAGCAGGGACGGTCTGATGGCTCGCATAGAAATTGCCCCGGTTGCCGATTTCCCCGAGGGTTCCGGCTTGCGAGTCGAGGTCGGCGAGCACCGTGTCGCGGTGTTCAAGGTCGGAGAATCCATCTATGCGCTCGGGGACAGGTGCAGCCACGCCGAGGCGTCCCTGGCTGAGGGCGAAACATTTGATGACGAGGTCGAGTGCCCCCGACATGGCGCCGCCTTTTCGCTGGCTACCGGCAAGGCCCTGACGCTGCCCGCAACTGAGGCGGTTGCCACGTACGACGTCGAGGTCGATGACGGCACCGTCTACTTGAAGATCGAAGAGGAGTCGTGATGTCAGTTGCACTGCAGGTGTCCGGAGTCCGAGCCCGCTACGGCGATCTCGAAATTCTGAAGGGTGTCGATATCGAGGTCCCGTTCGGTGAAGTCCACGTGCTCATGGGTCCGAACGGATCAGGGAAGTCGACGCTGTGCCACGTTCTGATGGGAAAAGACGAGTACGAGTCTTCGGGCTCGGCGTTGGTCGACGGCACTGAAGTGATGGGTCTTGCGGTCGACGAACGAGCCCGCGCCGGGCTGTTCGAGGCCTTTCAATACCCGGTTGAGGTTGCCGGGGTGTCGCTCAATGACCTTCTCCGCGAGATGGGCGAGGTCCGGCAAGACCCGGCTTATGCGGAAAGAGTGGAAGCTGCCGCCGACACTCTCGACATGCATCGTTTCCGGGAGAGGTCCGTCAACGGTGGTCTTTCTGGAGGCGAGAAGAAGCGCTCGGAGATGTTCCAGATGGCGGTGGCAAGCCCCAAGGTTGCCATCCTCGATGAGATCGACTCCGGGCTCGATATCGATGCGGTGAGGGAAGTTGCCCACCTCGTCGAGGAGCTGCGCAGCGATGACCTCGGAGTGCTGATCATCACGCACTACAGCCGGATCCTCCGCTACATGAACCCCGACAAGATCCATGTAATGGTCAATGGGGAGGTCGTTCGCACCGGTGGCCCGGAGATCGCGGCCGAGCTGGAAGCAAGCGGTTACGTCGACCTCGTGGGAAACGAAGCATCGATACCCAAGCCCGAAATCACGCCTTTCGACGTCTGATTCCTGGTGTCGCAGCGATCAATCGGGTCTTGTTGGTGGTACCCGCGCGCAATACCCTGTCGAGAGGGGACTGCCACTCGGCCGTGACCGTAGCTGGCTTCGAGAAGCCCCAGGTATTCCTGAACTGACGTGGCCGTGCGACACGGCGGATAGAGAGGACTGAAGTGTATGCCGAGGCTCTCCGGAAGCGGTTCCCCGATCTGAATCCGGTTGTCGACGATCTCTTCCTTCTCGAGCCTCACCAAATCGCCGATCTCTCGCAGCGAGCACCGCGGGAAGAGCTTGCGATTGTGTTGCTCTCGAATCCCGCGCTGGTGCGCTTCTTCGTCAAAAGGCAGCCGTCCATGGAACCCTTCCTTACCGAGCTTCTCGAGAGTGGCCGGCACTCCCGGCAGGATCTGCCCGACGCCGCGGATCATCTTCTTTGGGAGATCGCTGATCTCATCATCTATCAGCGGGCACCGGCGATGTACGACGCCGGATCCAAGCGGCTGTGGGATCGCACCGCTCTTGTAGAGGCGGAGCCGCTCGAGGGGAAGACCGTCATCGACGGTGGCGCCGGCACCGGCCATGTGACGTTCGCTGTGGCGCCGGCCGCAGAGATCGTCTTTGCCGTCGAACCCGTCGCCACGTTGCGTGCATTCGTCAGAGACAAGGCGCGAGATCTCGGCCTTTCGAATGTGTTTGTCGTGGATGGGTTTCTTGATGCGATCCCGCTTCCGGCTAGCTCGGCGGACGTTCTACTCACTCACCGCGCAATTGGCTGGAATCTTGGGTCCGAAGTTGTGGAAATCGAACGGGTAGTGCGGCCGGGTGGAGTTGCGATGCATCTTGCCGGGATGCCGTATCCCGCTGCTGGTGATGCCCTGCTGCACCAGGATCTGGTGGCGGGGGGCTATGAGGAACGCCCCTACCGGGACGGAGAGTCGCTGAACCGCAAGTACTACAGGCAATTCTGAGGAGATCGAATGTCGCGAGTTGGAATCCAGATTGGTGCATCGACCCCGCCTTCGGAACTGCCGGCGGTTGTCCGGCGAGCGGAGGAGTTGGGCTACGGCGAGGTCTGGCTGGCCGAGGACTACTTCGAGCTTGGCGGGATCGCATCAGCGGCGACGGCGCTTGGAGCAACGGAAGGCATTCCAGTGGGCTTAGGGGTTGTGGCTGCAGCGGTTCGGCACCCGGCGGTCGCCGCCATGGAGTTTTCCACCCTAGGCGGTGTGTATCCCGGTCGATTCATGGCAGGTCTTGGTCATGGTTCCCCGGGTTGGATTCGTCAAATGAGGCTGTCGCCGGCCTCTCCGATGCGGTCGCTTCGGGAGGCAACCGATGCAATCCGCCGGTTGCTCGACGGAGGAGCCATAACTGAGTCGGGGGAGTACTTCGGGTTTGATGACGTGTCTCTGGACCACCCTCCTTCGGTTGACGTTCCCATCTACTTCGGGGTGCACGGACCGGCATCGCTACGCCTGTCGGGGGAACTTGCAGACGGGACACTGTTGGGCTGGTTCAGCTCGCCGGGATCCATAGCTTGGGCGCGGCAGCGGATAGAAGAGGGGCGCAAGCGAGGCAGCCGGAGCGGCCGCCACGAGATTGCGGCTCTGTGTCTGCTCTCGATCTCGAGAGATGACCCCGTCGAAGCCGGTCGCGCACTGGCCCGATGGGCGGGACCTATGCTCGCCGCGATGGTGGATACTCCTCCGACGAAGGCCTCTCCTGAGGGTGAAGAACTGGGTGCCCTGGTTCACCGGGTTGGCGCGGAGAACCTTGGTGTGAGCATGCCTCTGGCTCTGCTCCGCCGCTTTGCGGCCGCCGGGAATAGCGATGACTGCGCCCTAACGGTCTCGAGCCTGTTGCGCGCCGGGGCCGATCGGGTAATCCTGGTCCCCAATCCTGCGGGCTTCCGGTCAACGACGGAGATGCTCGATCAAATGGCTTTGGCGCAGGCACTCACCGGATAAGCGCTGACAGCTCCGTCGTTCGGGTGTGCTCTCTACCCAGGGCGTTAACCTCGGTTCCCGATGATCGATATCGAATACGCATTCAGCAGTCCAGCGGACGCCCGCAGCTACCTGCGTGAAGTCGGCAGGCTGTGGGCAGTGTGGGTTGTCGGTCTCGGCCTGGTCCTGTTCACCCACGGGACCGCTCTGCTCATTTCCGCTGCTGCGCTCCTGATCTTTCTTTTGGTGTTGGCTAGACCGCTCCTTCTCCGGGCGGAAGCATTGGTTCCGGAGAACCGCCGCGAAGGCGGCGCCCTCGATGCCGCTTTTCGCGGAGGCACGACCAGGGACAGAGCGCTCCGCGAACTCGCCTACGGGGTAGCCCCCGCGTCTGCGGCACTCGATGCTGCAGGCCTGAGCCAGCGATGGGTAGTCCTGAGGCACATGGTGATCGCTCTCACCCTGCTGGCACTCCTCTACGTCGTCGTTCTGCCGTTGTTGTGACCACGGTGGCCCGGTTTGGTGTCGGCCTCGTACTCGGTGGCCTTGTGGCCGGATCGGTGATCCTCGTTGGCGGCACAGGAACTGAGGTCTCCGCAACGTCGCCCTCGACTGCGGCGACCACGACAACCTCGGAGCAGCCTGCTCCGTTCCCATTTGTCGAGGAGGGCGAAGTCGTGTTCGGGACGACGGTGCTGTTGCCCCGGGGACTCGACGTCGAAGACGGCGTGGCACGGTTTGCCTACGACCTGGTCGGGCTGAGTCCCTCCTTGAGCGACGATGAAGACAGCGAGTACGGCGATGTGGTCTTCATGCCTGAGTTGTGGGAACTCACTACAGGGGCCGGGTTGGTGATCGAGGCAACGACGGGCAGCGAGGCCCAATCTGTGAGGTTTGAGCTCCCCTCAGCTGCGGACACCGTTTCGATGGTGGAACTGGTCGGATGGCGGTTGGCTTCTACCTTCGGCGACAGAGTCGAGCTTGCCACTGTCGAGGGGGCGACCGGGTCCCTTCGCAGTGGTCGGGCCACCGTCGAGACCGTCCTCGAGCAAAGGTCCTCGACGATCGTCCAGATCGACTTCGACAGCGTCGGCGGCGAGTGGGGGGGCGGACTGCTTCGACCGCTCGACCGTGACTGGAGGGCCTCCGGGATGCAGAACGACGGACTCCAGCTGATTTGGGAGGGGGCGGATGCTCCCCGTCGCGTCGTGCTCGAAGATGCGAGTTTTGAGATGCGTCCCGTCCCCGGCCGGCTTGTCGTGTTCGAGGAAGATGGCACTCAATGAGCGACATCGACTTCGAGGAGCTATTCCGATCACCCCTCGACGACGCCGACTCCTCGGGTGGTTCGGGATGGGCGCCATTCGGCGGAGGGCTTGTGATCGGTGTTGTCGCCGTCTTGGTCTCCGCGATGCTGTGGGGTGGTGACGGTGATGCGGAGCCCGCCGCGGTGACGACAGCGGCATCATCTGGGCAGCCTGCGTCGCCGGTGGCTGCGGCAGAGCCTTCGCCTTTCCCGCCCGGGTACAACGAGTACGTGCCGGGGTTGGGAATCAGGCCCGAGGAGGTCGTCATCAGCGACGAGGCGATAAGCGTTACATTCACGACGGCGGTGGAGAGAGCAGGCGACCCGTTGCGACAGGCGTGGCCGCTCGGCGGGACGTGGTGGCTTGAAGCAGTAGACGGGTCAGGCGTCGCATCCACTCGTGTTGTGCTCGGGAGATCCAGTCCCGGCGCGCTTACCGTCCAGTTTCCTGTCGGAGGGTTTGCCGGCTCCCCGGAACTCTCCAAGGTATCGATGGTCGAACGATGGGACCACCCGACGGTCACCGGTTCAGCGAACCTCCCCTTTGCCGGTGAACCCTATGTCATGACCGAGCCGCTGGTCGTCCCTATCTCCGACGAAGCGAATCTCATTCTTGACGAACTCGAGTTGGGACGGTTCCTCGGCAGGGCCGCCTGGCGCATCGAGGGCGACGGGGATCCGCGGGCAAGGGCGATCTTCTCGACCGTCCTTGCCGACGCCGACGGCAACCGGGTTGGCGCCTACAGCTCGTTTCCCGAGATTCTCGAGCCGGCGACCGGTGGAACTGTCGAGATCTTCTGGTCCGAGCCGTTCCCGACTTCTCAGGAGGGCGCCGTCACCGTCGCCGTCGAATACGAAGTTGGCATCGTCGAATCGGTTCCTGCAGAACTCGTCGTCGACCTCAGCGAAGTACCTGTTGGCCGGTGACTGCTTCAAGTAGGTTGGTTGCATGGACGACCTTCACGAATCGCGAGCGCTTGCGGGGTTGATCGCTGGGGCCGAACGCATCCTGCTGTTCACCGGTGCCGGAATCTCGACCGCCAGCGGCATTCCCGACTATCGCGGACCCCAGGGAGTTTGGAAGACCCGGCGCCCGGTCTACTACCAGGAGTTCATGGAGTCGGAGGAGCATCGCAAGGCCTACTGGCAGCAGAAGATGGAGGACGCGGCATCCTGGGGAGCCGCCCGACCGAACCCCGTCCACCGCGCCATTGTCCGTCTCGAGCAAGTGGGGAAGGTAGAGATGGTGGTTACCCAGAACGTCGACGGTCTGCACGCCGTCGCCGGCACCAGTCGCGAGAAGCTGGTGGAGATCCACGGGACCAACCTTCTCGTCGAGTGCCAGAGCTGCCGGGAGCGCACCGATCCCGAACCGCACTTCGCCACGTTCCGCGAGACCGGGACGCCCCCAAGCTGTCACTGTGGTGGTGCGCTCAAGACCGCGACGATCAGCTTTGGGCAGAATCTGCGCACCGACGAGCTGGAACGGGCCTTCGAAGCCGCAGATCGGTGCGACCTGGCGATCGCTCTTGGTTCCAGCCTCACGGTCAATCCGGCGGCCGCCATCCCTCTGCACGCAACTGAGAGGGGGACGCCCTACGTCATCGTCAATCAGGGTCCCACAGACCATGACCGGCTCCGGGTGGTCACGCTTCGGATCGAAGGAGACGTTTCTGCGGTGTTCCCGGCGGCTGTGGAGGCGGCGCTAGACGTTACTCCCGGCACCGCACATCCCTAGTCTCGGGACGGAAAGCAGCTTCACGACTGGGGAGAAGTCATGCGCATCGAACGCGACTCAATGGGCGAGGTTCAGGTACCCGACGACGCTTACAACGGCGCCTCCACGCAGCGGGCCGTCGAGAACTTTCCGATCTCAGACTTGAGATTCAGCCGCAGATTCATATGGGCTCTGGGTCTGCTCAAAGGTTCGGTAGCGCGCGTCTCAGGGCCGGCAGGCTATGTGGACGCGGTCAAGGCAGAGGCAATTGCCCGAGCGGCCGACGAGGTTCGTGACGGGTCCTTCGATAACCAGTTCGTACTTGACATCTTCCAGACCGGATCCGGCACCTCGACCAACACGAACGCCAATGAGGTGATTGCCCACCGGGCCTCCGAGCTGACGAGCGGAAACTTCCTCTCCAAGGACGTCCACCCCAACGACCACGTCAATTTCGGCCAGTCATCGAACGACGTGATCCCCGCTGCCATCCATGTCGCCGCGGTTGCCGCAATCCGCGAAGACCTGCTTCCGGCGCTGGACGTGCTGAGCTCGGCGCTCGCCAGCAAGGCTACTGAGTTCGCCGAGGTGGTGAAATCCGGCAGGACCCACCTGATGGATGCCACCCCGGTCACGCTCGGTCAGGAGTTCGGCGGCTATGCCACGCAAATTCGGAATGGCAGGCAGAGAGTGGAGAAGATCCTTCCGGAGTTGGAGGAGCTGGCGCTGGGCGGCACCGCCGTCGGCAGCGGGCTCAATGCCCCGGATGGGTTTCCCGCGGCGGTCATCGCAGATATGGCTGCGATCACCGGGTATCCCTTCCGTGAGGCCGACGACCACTTCGAGTCACAGGCGGCCAAGGATGCGACCGTCAATGCTTCCGGGGCCCTCAAGACGGTTGCCACTTCCTTGTTCAAGGTAGCCAACGACCTGCGCTGGCTGTCGAGCGGACCTCGTACGGGCATCGCTGAAATCCAGCTTCCGTCTTTGCAGCCCGGCTCGTCGATCATGCCGGGCAAGGTGAACCCGGTGATGTCCGAGATGGTGATGCAGGTTGCCGCCCAGGTGATCGGCAACGATGTGGCCATCACATGGGGTGGCGCCAACGGGAACTTCGAGCTGAACGTGATGATGCCTCTGATCGCCCACAACCTGCTGGAGTCGATCGGGTTGCTGGCAAACGCCGCTTTGACTTTCACCGACCGTTGCGTCAACGGCATCGTCGCCAACATCGACCGCGCCAGAGAGCTGGTGGAGCGCAACATCATCGTCGTCACGGCCCTGAACCCACACATCGGCTACGACAACGGTGCTGTGGCAGCCAAGGAGGCTTATGCCACCGGACGCAACGTCGCAGATGTGGTTATCGAGAAGGGTTGGCTGACGGCCGACCAGGTCACCGAGCTGCTCGACATCAAACGGATGACCGAAGGCGGTGTCATCACGTAGTCACCCCCGGGCGATAGTGCACCGGCGTTGCGTCGCCGTGGTCGCACGCACCGGCTCAATTGGGCCGGACGGGTGCATTTCGTGGCAAACTCAACACAACTCGACGAAAGCAGGCAATGACGTCATCGCCGTATCGCCCCACCGAAGGGGTTCTGTTCACCGACCAATACCAACTGACGATGGCTCAGCTCTATTTCCGGCGAGGCTTGCACGAACGTCCCGCCCAGTTCGATTACTACTTCCGCAGGTACCCGGACTATGGGAGACACCAGGCGGGCTATGCGGTTCTCGCCGGGCTCGATCCGTTGCTGGAGTGGATGGAGGAAGTGCGATTCACCGATGCCGACCTCGAGATGCTGCGCAGCCAGACGAACGCTCGCGGTATGAGAAGGTTCGATGACGCCTTCCTGGGCTGGCTCGCCTCGAACGGAGCATTCGATTCCGTGAGTGTTCGGGCGGTCAGGGAGGGGCGAGTCGTCCACGCCAATGCTCCCATGGCGGTAGTTCGGGGACCACTTGCCGTGGTGCAGATCCTGGAGACGGCGTTCCTCAATCACCTCAATTACCCGACTCTCATCGCCACCAAGGCGTCGCGGATCCACGAGGCTGCCGGTGGACGGCCTGCGCTGGAATTCGGGATGCGTCGCGGGCCGGCCTTCGGGGCCAACGCCGGGGGACGGGCCGCTCTCGTTGGGGGAGCTGACTTCACGTCCAACGTGGCTGTTTCCCACGAGATGGGGGTCGACCCGAAAGGAACGCACGCCCACTCCATGGTGCAGGTGTTCATGGCTCTCGGGTACGGCGAGCTCGAAGCATTCCGGGCATATGCCGAGGTCTATCCCGACGACTGCATCCTGTTGGTGGACACCATCGACACCTTGGATTCGGGGATCCCTAACGCGATCGAGGTTTTTGCGGAGTTGCGCCAAGCCGGACACGAGCCCGTCGGTATCCGGCTCGACTCGGGTGACCTGGCGTATCTGAGCATCGAAGCTGCCGAGATGCTCGATGCCGCCGGGTTCGAGAATGTCGACATCGTGCTGTCTGGCAACCTCGACGAACTCGAGATCTGGCAGATCAGGGCGCAGATCCTCGACGAGTTCGCCAGGGCCGGGAAAGACCCGGCCCCCGTTATGGGTCGACTCGTGTACGGCGTCGGCACTCGTCTCATCACCTCGCAGGGCCATGAAGCTCTCGATGGTGTCTACAAGCTCGTAGCGCTCGAGCAAGACGGCCGGTGGATCCCGGCAATCAAGGTTTCCGACACACCGGAGAAGGTCCCGATCCCCGGTGAGAAGCAGATCTGGCGTTTGTACGACAGCCGGGGTCGGGCGACCGCAGACGTTGTCGCAATGCCGGGCGAGACGCTGGCCGAAGGCGAGATCGTGCTGCACCATCCTCACCGCGAGGGGGTGTTCCGCAAGATCAATCGGCAGGAGATCACCCGGGTAGAGGACCTCCTCGTCAACGTATTCGCGGATGGGAGGCGTACCGAGCCGGCGCCGGATCTCGACGAGCTGCGATCACGCCGTGTCGCCGATCTCGACCGTCTCGATGCCGGTGTCCGCCGTCTTATCAATCCGCACATCTATCACGTGTCTCTAACCGAGCAGATGAAGCAGCTGCAGATCGACCTGATCGACGACGCGCGGGGCAGATAACGCGTCTGGCGTACGTGAGCGCCTAATAAGGCGCTCACGTACGCCAGACGCAGAGCTACGAGGCGGTTTGGGCCCCGTCGAGGGCGTCGGCCAGGGTCGCCCAGGGGAGATCAGCGCATTTGATGCGGACCGGGAACTTGCGGACGCCCTGGAGGGCTTCGAGGTCTCCGAGAACGGCTCCCGGGCGGGCGGGGTCGACCGGGTTCTCGCCCTCCTCGATCGACATCATGAGCTTGAATTTGGAGGTTATCGCTTTCACCTCATCGACGGTCTTGCCCTTGATGGCGTCGGCCATCATCGACCCCGAGGCCTGAGAAATGGAGCACCCCTGGCCCTGGGTTGCCACCTCGACGAGAACCCCATCCTCGATCACGAGGTCGAGAGAGAACTCATCACCGCATGAAGGGTTCTGGCCTTCGGCATGGAAATGGGCGTGCGTCAGCGAGCCCTTGTGACGGGGATTGCGGTAGTGGTCGAGGATTACCTCGCGGTATAGCTCTTCGAGTGCCATGGCTTCATCTTGGCAGGGGACGCATACGATAACGCGCGCTGGGGCGTCCTAAACCAGCCCGAAGATCTCCCGGGCCCGGTGCAATCCGGCGACCATCTGATCGATGTCTTCCTTCACCGTATACAGGTAGAACGAAGCTCGAGCGGTTGCGGGAACATCCAGGTATCGCATGAGCGGCTTGGCGCAGTGATGGCCCGCCCGTACCGCCACACCTTCCTGATCGAGGATCGTGGCGACATCGTGCGGGTGCACGTCGCCCAACTCGAAGCTGACCGTGCCGCCGCGCACTGCGATGTCGGTGGGGCCCACCAGCGTCAGATCGGGCACGTCGGCAAGTCGATCCAGTGCGTACTGAGTGATCTCGATCTCGTGTTTGCGAACCTCGCTCATGCCCACCTTGTCGAGGTAGTCGACGGCAGCACCGAAGCCGACTGCCTGGGCGATCGGTGGTGTGCCCGCCTCGAACTTGTGGGGGATCGGCGCCCATTTCGACTCGTAGAGGCGCACGTCGGTGATCATCTCGCCGCCTCCCTCAGCGGGTTCCATCTTCTCGAGGATCTCGCGGCGGCCCCACAGGGCGCCGATACCCGTCGGGCCAAGCATCTTGTGGGCGGAGAACGCAAGGAAGTCGGCTCCGATTGCGGTGACGTCCGTCGGCAAGTGGGGCACAGACTGTGCGGCATCGACGATGACGATCGCGCCCACTCGCCGTGCTGCCTCGACGAGTTCCGCTACCGGTCCGAAGGCGCCGGTCACGTTCGACATCCCCGAAACGCTGATGATCTTGAGCCTCTCATCAACCACGGAATCCAGTGTCGAGAGATCAACGCGGAAATCGTCGGTCAGCTCGAGGTAGACGAGCTCAGCGCCGGTGTGCTTGGCGATGAGTTGCCAGGGAACAACGTTGGCGTGGTGTTCCATGACGGTGAGCAGGATGCGGTCCCCAGGGTGCAGTCTGTTGAGCCCCCATCCGTAGGCGATCATGTTGATGGACGATGTTGTTCCCCGGGTGAAGACCAACTCATCGGACGAGGACGCTCCGATGAACTCGGCAACCTTCGTCCGTGCTCCCTCGTATGCCGTCGTTGCCTCGTCGGCAAGCGTATGCGCTCCTCTGTGCACGTTTGAGTTGTATCTGCGGTAATAGTCGCCGATGGCGTCGATCACCTGGTTGGGCTTTTGTGTGGTCGCGCTCGAATCCAGGTAGGCGAGACGCTTCCCGTTGACTTTCCGCTCGAGAATCGGGAAGTCGGCCCGCAGGTGGTCCATCAGCCCGCGGCTCCGACCCTGTATTCGTCGTATCCCGACTCCTCGATGCGAGCGGCGAGGTCCGGGCCCCCGGTGTCTACGACCTTGCCGTCGACGAAGATGTGAACGATGTCGGGTGTGATGTAGTCGAGCATCCGCTGGTAGTGGGTGATGATGAGGAACCCACGGTCATTGGTGTGGAGCCGCTGCACTCCCTCGGCGACTGTTTTCAGGGCGTCGATGTCGAGACCCGAATCTGTCTCGTCGAGGACTGCCATCTCCGGCTCGAGTACGGTCATCTGCAGGATCTCGTTGCGCTTGCGTTCTCCTCCGGAGAAACCTTCGTTGAGGTAGCGATCGGCGAACGATTGGTCCATCCCCAGGTCCTTCATCGCCTCGGCGACCTTGAGCCGCAACTCCAGGACCGTGTAATCGGTGCCGGTGCGGTTGGAGAGGGCGGTGCGTAGAAAGTTGAGAACCGAAACGCCCGGGATTTCCTCGGGGTACTGGAATCCGAGGAACATGCCCGACCGTCCCCGTGCATCCGGCGTCGTCTCGGTGATGTCTTCGCCCCTATAGAGGATCCTGCCCGATGTCACCTGGTACCCAGGGTGCCCCATCAGGACGTAGGAGAGGGTGGATTTGCCGGATCCGTTTGGTCCCATCAAAGCGTGAATCTGGCCGCGCTCGACGGTCAGGGTCATACCTTTGATGATCTCGGTGTCGCCGGCGGATGCGTGCAGGTTCTCGATCTGGAGGAGGGGTGCTGAAGAGCTCATGTGGGTCAGGATAGCGTTGCCGTTGGGCCTTCTAAGCACTACGCGGCTAGTGCTTATCGACCCGGCCGTTTGCTAGCTGCGAATTCCCTCGAGCTGTCGGCCGAAGCCATCGGTATCGAGCTCGTTGAGCGGATTGAAATGTTGGATGTAGACCCGGCCGACGCCCTCTGCGCCGTACTGGGCAACCTGTTCGGCGGCCCGTTCGTAGGTGCCATGCAGGACCCTGCGCTCGCCGTACGCTTGCTCCAATTCGGCAGGTTCCTTGTCCCGAGCGGCGGCTGCGGCTGCCAGCAACTCCTGGTATTCCGACTCGTCCTCGCCGATGATCGCCGACGACATGATCGAGACCTTGATCTCATCCGGATCGCGCTCGATTTCCTCGGCGGCGGTTCGCATCACCCCCACCCGGGCTTTCAGGGTGTCGGTGTCGCAGGCAAACATGTTGTACTCGTCCGCAAATCGTCCGGCGATGGTTGGTGTTCGTTTCATCCCGGAACCCCCGACAACGATTGGGATTTTGGCGACAGGTTGGGGGAGGACTGTGGTGTCTTCGAGCCGGTAGTGGCGCCCCTGGTAGCCGCCCGGCGACCTTCCGAAGGCGGCATGAACGTACGCCAGTGTTTCGAAGAGCAGACTGAACCGGGTTCGGATCGGGGGCAGGTCGATCCCGAAGACGCGATGCTCGCTCTCCATCCAGCCGGTGCCGATGCCCAACTCGAAGCGGCCGTTGGACATCTCGTCGAGCGTCGCCGCCGTCTTGGCTATGACCGCCGGGTGGCGGAAGGTGAGGGGAGTAACCAGCACAGCGAGCTTGATCGTCTTCGTCTCCCGGGCCAGCCCGGCAATCGTCGAAAGCGCTTCTGTCGCCGGCACGCTGTCCTCTCCGGCGAGATAGTGGTCTGATCGTGCGATCGACGTGAATCCGGCTTTCTCAGCAGCTCGAGCGATGCCGAGAAGGTCGGCGTAGCTCCCGCCCATCTGGGGCTCCACCATGACTCCGAATTCCATTGCGCCCTCCTCTTGGTTACCAGCGTCGCTCTCGCCACTCGGGCAGTGCTGGTCTTTCTGCTCCGAGTGTGGTGTCCAGACCGTGTCCCGGCATGACGATTGTCTCGTCCGGCAGCGAGAAGATCTTGGATTCGAGACTATCCATTATCTGATCGAAGTTCGAATAGGGGAACCGGGTCGCTCCCGGACCGCCCGGGAAGAGCGTGTCCCCGGTTAGAGCTGCTCCCGGAGTGGTAATGACGACAGAGCCGGGGGTGTGCCCCGGGGTGTGCGCCAGTTGCAGCGTGCCGTCACCCAGTCGAAAGGGCCCCGGTTCGAGGGCCTCATCGGCATTGACGGGGCAAATGTCCCAATCCGCTCGGTGCAATCTCATCGG
This sequence comes from uncultured Acidimicrobiaceae bacterium, assembly GCA_947258985.1. Lineage (GTDB taxonomy): Bacteria > Actinomycetota > Acidimicrobiia > Spongiisociales > UBA5794 > JAAETI01. The sequence continues at coordinate 28,831 of CAMYKI010000018.1, read as the reverse complement.
GATGTTGAGCCGGGCGGTAACGTCGCCCGCCGCACCGACATGGTCGGCGTGGCCGTGAGTGGTGAAGATGGCTACGGGCTCGGTACCCGCGGCCAGGTCGATGACGACGTCGGCGTCGGCGGCTGCGTCCACAATGATCGATGACGCAGTCTGCAGGCAAGCGACGACGTAGCTGTTGTTGCCGAACGAGCCTACTTCGGCCTTGCGGATGCCGAAGGTCTCGTTCTGGAAGTGCCACCTCCCGGTCATACGATTCTCCACTAGTGCTGCGCCGCGGCCCTAGGAACCTGCTGAACAATGTCAGTTTGGCCTCGCAGCTGCGTCCGTGACCGGGCGTTCATCGTGGCCAAGCGAGTCCGCACGTCATCCATTCAGCAGTCTCCTATCCGGCCGCCAGGCTCTGCATGATTGCCTCGAGCTGGGGGATCTCGACACGTCCGGCTTGTCTGTGGACAACCGTTCCTTCTCCGTCGACAAACACCCAGTAGGGAAACGCCCGTCCTCCGTAGGAAACAAACGTCGACGAATCCGAGTCGTCGCGGATGTTGGGTGTTGTCCAGCCTTCTCTGTCGAGCCACTCCGACGGCGGCCAATTGGGTTGGCCGGAGCTCGCCGATGTCGTTACCGAATAGACGTCCACGCCGGGGACGCCTCCTGTTGAATCGAGCCAGGCCTGGACCGCGGGAACCTCGTTCTGGCAGTGACCGCACCAGTGGGCGAGGAAGACTATCGCCTTGGGGGTCCCGTCGTGCTCGATCGACACTGGGGTGTCGTCAAAATCAACACCGCTCACTGTTGGGCCGGTCTGGCCGAAGGCGGGGTCGTTCGGGTCAAACGCCGCGTCTGCCCCCATCTGAGGCAGGGTTTCGGCGCTGAGGGTGACATCACCGTATTCGCCGCCGCTGCCGATGGATTCTTCCCCGCTGAATACGATGGCGGCTACGAGTAGGGCAGCTACTGCACCAAATACGACCCACAACACCGGGAATTTGCGCTGTTGGTCGGCCTTTGCGGGCTGCTTGGCAGATCCCTTCTTGGTCTTCGCTGTCATGTGATCGCTGCCCTTTCGCCCTGATTGCGTCGCAATGAGGCCACATAATGGCGCGTTGCGACCGGTAATGGGACGTTCTTCTAGAAAATGCCAGGTCTAGGTGGTGGGGATGGCCTCTTTGTGGCGCCGCTCGTTCGATCGAAGCGCCATCATCATGACGAACACAAAGGCGAACGCTGAGAGGGCCATGTAGGGGATCGAAACGAACCCGAACACGCGGAACCAATGAGCAAAACAAGGAACCGTCGCCGAACATGCGTTGCCCTCCAGGTCTGGGAACCACTGAACGAGGTAGTGGTACAGCGAGAGGGCGGCGCCGAGCAGTGACGCCAGAGTCACTATCAGCCGCACATTGACGTATCGGCGCCAAGCCGCCACCGCAAGAACAACGGCGAGGGGATACATGACGTAGCGCTGCCACCAGCACAGCCGGCAAGGTGTGAGGTTTGCGATCTCCGAGAGGTAGAGGCTGCCGAGCGTTGCCGTTCCGGCAACGATGGCGGCGTAGAGAAGCTCCTGGCCATCTACCAGCTCGTAAAACCGGTCGAGGAGGTCGGATGCCTTGGCGGAGAATCTGGCTGCGATGACCAGCACGACGTAGGCCACGACGACCACACTTGTGGCAAGCGCCAGCAGGGCGAAGAACATCTTCATTGTCGAAAGGTCGAGCATGCGTCTCCTTGTTGGGCGCAAGCCTATCGGCCGCGGGTATGAACGCCAACGGCGCTCTCGAGCGGCGTCCTGCCGGTACCATGAAGGTCCATGGCTGCAGTTTTTCTCGCCCTTGGGCTTCTGATCCTGCTGATCCTCGTGGGATTGGCTTTCTACTGGCAGGGCTCGATCAGGCTTCCCGGCGGAGCCATCTCCTACGGTGTCGAGGACTCGATCATGTACATCACGCCGCGCCTCAGCGAATCCACCCGGGAGGTGATCGGCGCCAGGAGCGTCCGTCGGATTCTCGAGTGGGAGATGAAGTTCCTGCAGGACACCCTCGACTCTGACCCCGACCATGTCGTGGTGCTCGGCGGTGACGTTGCGTCCGCCTACGTCCTGGAGCAGACCGCACGGCAGGGATTCGAATACACTCCGGCCGTGGTCGATGAGGTGCTGCAACTTCAGGCGGACTACATGGCCTCTATTGGAGCGATAGCCGATCCCGTTTCCGAAGCCGAGCTATCCGCAATCGAGCGATTCGAGGAGAGGAATGGCTGAGGAGAGTCGGGAGTGGAGAGACGCCTTCGAGTCTGCTTCGCAGCGGCGGGATGATTTCGAGACCCTGTCTTTCGAGAAGGTGCCCGCTCTGGGGCTCCCCGATGAAGGGGTCGTTGCCGACGATGTGGGGTACCCCGGCAGCTATCCGTACACCAGGGGCATCCACCCCACCGGCTACCGGGGGCGTCTCTGGACAATGCGACAGTTCGCCGGGTTTGCGTCGGTTGCCGATACAAATGAGCGATTCCGTCACCTGCTTGCCGAGGGTCAGGGCGGTCTTTCGGTTGCTTTCGACATGCCAACCTTGATGGGTTTGGATGCGGATGACCCCAGGGCGTTGGGCGAGGTCGGGCACTGCGGGGTTGCTGTGTCTTCGACACAGGACATGGCGGAGCTCTTCGATCAGATTCCACTCGGCGAGGTGTCTGTTTCGATGACCATCAACGGCCCTGCCGAGGTCCTTTTTGCGTTTCTCCTCGTGGCAGCCGAGGAGCAGGGGGTGGACTGGGAGCGTCTGCGGGGAACGTTACAGAACGACATCCTGAAGGAGTACATAGCGCAAAAGGAGTGGGTATTTCCGCCCGAGCCGCACATGCGGCTGATCGTCGACATGATCGAGTTCTGCGGCGAGAAGGTTCCGCAGTGGAACACCATCTCGATCTCGGGCTATCACATTCGGGAGGCGGGGGCGACGGCGTCACAGGAACTGGCCTTCACCCTTGCCGACGGCTTCGCCTACGTCGAGGCGTGTCTGCGTCGCGGGCTCGACATCGATGATTTTGTCCCCCGGCTGTCTTTCTTCTTCGATGCCCATATCGACTTCTTCGAAGAGATCGCCAAGTTCCGCGCGGCGCGGCGGATATGGGCGCGTTGGATGCGGGATAGGTACGGGGCAAAGGACGATCGATCGTTGAAGCTTCGTTTCCACACCCAAACTGCCGGCGTCTCGCTCACCGCTCAGCAGCCGGAAAACAACATTGTTCGCACAACAGTCGAGGCACTTGCCGCTGTGCTTGGCGGTACGCAGAGCCTCCACACCAACGCGATGGACGAGGTGTTTGCTCTCCCGACGGCCAAGAATGCCGAGACAGCTCTGCGTACCCAGCAGATCATTGCTGAGGAGACCGGAGTCGCCTCCACAATCGACCCGCTCGGAGGATCCTGGCTCGTCGAGGAGATGACCGACCGCATCGAGGCGAAAGCGGAGGAAGCGTTCTCCGTAATCGACCGCATGGGATCCGGCTCGATGTTGGACGGCGTCCTCCACGGGATCGACGAAGGCTGGTTCCAGTCGGCGCTGGCGGACTCGGCTTACGAGTTCGAAAAGGCGCTGAACAGCGGTGACCGCGTCATCGTCGGTGTCAACAAGTATGTCAAGGAGGACGAAGCTTCCCTAGATATTTTGCGGGTCGGCGCCGAAATAGAGGCGGGGCAGAGGCACCGCTTGTCCCGTCTCCGCGGTAGCCGTGACGATGTCGTGGTCGCGGCTGCGCTCGAAGATCTGCGCGCCGGTGCTACCGGCGAATCCAATCTCATGGAGCTCATCGTCGCTGCTGCCCGGGCCCGGGCGACGCTCGGGGAGATCATTGGAACTATGAAGGATGTGTTCGGTGGATACCACGAACCCCCCCGTGTCTGAGGCCAAATTGGTGCGTCGCAGCCTTGGTGGGGTGTTTCTCGCCCTCTACTTTGCGCTGGCTCCGTCGTCGGTTCCCGACTGGCGATTCGACCCCAGCCTGCGCACGGTTGCGGTTCTGCCGATTGGCGAGCCGTTGACTAAATTCGAGCGCCGGTAGACTCTCGTTCTCCCGCGATTTTCTTCAGGAGGCATCCCAGTGTTGACGTTGAAGCGCCTGTTGCTCGCCGCCGTTGCGGTCGCGCTCGCCGTTGCTATCGCCGGTTGCAGCGACGAGGGCGAAACGAACGAATCTGCTGCCCTCACCAGTGGCTCGGCGACCGAAGACGTGGTGTTTGGCTCTGGCGATCTTCCGGAGACGATCCCGGATGGCTTTCCGCTGCCGGCAGGAAGCGCGGTCGGGAGCACCATGGTCGTGACCACGACCGGCTTTACAGAGGTAATCGTCAGGCTGAACGCCGAGCGGGCACTCGCCGCTGCCTACTTCGACCAGGAACTGCCGAAGGCGGGCTTTGCTGTCGACAAGTCCGCAGACGACAACGGCTTGTGGCTCATCGAATACAGCATCGATGGAGTGAACGGGACTATCGAGATCAGCGAGCCGGTAGAAGGAATTGCCCAGGCGGTTATCCGTCACAACGTGCCGTAGACTGCCCGCATCGGCACGAGGAGGCCAATGGGCCGTTTGACACGATTTGACGAGCATCGCTACATCGGAACACGTGACACAATGCGTGTTTTCGACTGCGATGACGATTCCGATCTTGCGGTTCTCGAAGACCGTGTTAGCGCAGACAGACTGTTCGACAGGAACCTGTTGCAGACGTTCGCTCCCGATACGGACGCCGAAGCGCGTAATCGGGGGTTCCGGCCTACGTGACACGGTTTATCGATGCCCATGTCCACCCCCCGGTGCAAAGGTTCCTCGACGGGCCGATAGCCGACCACGTCGACCGATTGCGCGACTACCTCGGTGAACCCATCAAGCCGCAGACCCCCGAAGAGGTCGCGGACTTCTATCGATCACGTGATGCCAGAGCCGTGCTGCTGGGGTGGAACGGACACGCCAGGAGTGGTCGCCGGTCACTTGGCAATAGGGACATTGCTGAACTGGTAGGTCATGCTCCCGATGTCTTCTACGGTTTTGGGGCTGTCGATCCCACGGGCGGTGCCGGTGCCGTTGCCGGCATCCACCAGGCGGCCCGCCTCGGACTATCAGGTCTGTCCTTTCACCCGGCGTCGGAGCGAATAGCTCCGTCTGATCGCGATGGGCGCCAGCTGTGGGAAACCGCCGCCGAGCATGGCTTGGTCTGCCTATTCCACACCGGGTTCACCCGACTCGGGGCAGGGGCCCCCGGCGGCGAAGGCGTTGGCCTCGAGCCGGCCAGACCCATCCATGTTGACCGGGTTGCTGCGGCCCATCCCGATCTTCGAATCATCCTGGCCCATACGGGGCCGCTATGGCTGGACGAGGCAATCGCAGTTGCCACCCACAAGAGCAATGTCCACCTCTGCCTGTCGGGCGTGTCCCCGAAGGCAATGAGTCCCGAACTCCTGGAACTGATCCGAGGTCCCCTGATGCGCCAGGTGCATTTCGGGAGTGATTATCCATTCGGGTCCCCGGATTCCTGGCTGGCGGAATGGGATTCACTGGGTACATCGGAAGAGGTCAGCCGGACAATCCTGGTGGAGAACATCTCCGGGTTACTGGCACGCTAGGGCTATCTCCTCCGCCGGAACATCCAGTCCGAGACCGGCCGCCACGAGGCACGCCACCTTGCGCTCTCTGAAGTAGAAGAAATGGTCGCTGCCCTTGAGCACATGGAGCGTGGCTTGCGCTCTGGTCGCGTAGTCAATGACCGCATCCGGCGGCACCAGCTGATCACGGTCACCGATGATGAAGGTGCGCTGCCCCGGTAGTAATGACTCCGCCTCCGGGATTCGCTGTGAACCGCCGACCCCGGGGGCAATACCGATGTAGTTGTGTTGCGACCGATCACGGGCATGCCACCGGAGCGCGATGCCGGCACCGAACGACCATCCGCCCACACCCAACGGGAGGTCGGGAAAAGCATCTTCGGCGTAGCCAACGGCTGCGGCAACATCGTCTATCTCGGCGATGCCGCCATCGTGTGATCCGCTCGACCGTCCGACGCCGCGGAAATTGAACCGCAGCACCGCAACACCACGTTCCAACAGACTCGCCGTCACTTCCTCGAACAGAGGGACGCGCATCGTCCCGCGATGCAAAGGGTGCGGGTGACACAACACGATGCTGCGATCGGGCGCTTCCGGGACATCCCACCGCGCCTCGAGGTCAACGGATGCACCTACCCGGATTCGAACTGACTCGGTCACAGGCGGGTAGCCATCCAGACGGCGGCAGCGATGAGTATCGCTAGACCGGTGACGAGCGAGGCGACGAGAAGGTAGCGGGTCTGCATGGGCGGAGCCTACCGGCGATCTGATGCGCCGCTGCCGATGGGCGGCACGTGCAGTGCAGCGGCTCAGGCTCTGCATCAACCGGTACCCACAGACCGTTGAGGCACTAACCTCAGCAGGACCCAAATCCCTCGTGGAGGAACTGTGTACGACGTCGTAATCATCGGAGGGGGGCCGGGAGGCTATGCGGCCGCTCTGTATGCCCACAACTTTGGACTCAACGTTGCCCTCGTCGAAAAGGAACGAGTCGGCGGAACATGCTTGCTCCGCGGGTGCATTCCTGCGAAGACGTGGCTGAAGACTGCCGAGGTGTACTCGACGGTCAAAAAGGCCTCCGAATTCGGTGTGAATACCGGGGACTCCTCGATCGACTGGCCGGCGGCGCTAGATCGCAAGAACAAGGTGGTTGACGGTCTCGTGAAAGGCCTGAGCGGCCTGCTCAAGGCGCGCGGGGTGGATGTTGTCGACGGGATCGGGCGGCTGGCCGACGGAGGCGTCGAAGTCGTCGGGACCGGTGGCGAGACCCAGCGGCTCGAGGCCGGGAACGTCATCGTGGCCACCGGATCGAAGCCCCGGGCCATTCCCGGCTACGACTTCGACGGCGACAAGATCGTCTCGAGCCGCGATGCCCTCGATTGGTCCGAACGCCCCCAGCGTGTGGCCATTGTCGGTGCCGGTGCGATCGGCTGTGAATTCGCCTCACTCCTGGGTGACGCCGGCTCGGAGGTACATCTCTTCGAGATGCTCGATCAGGTTGTCCCGGGCGCTGAGCCCGAAGCAGCCAAGACGTTGACTCGTGAGCTCAAAAAGAAGGGGGTCAAGGTGCGGACCGGCGTAGGTGTCGGCCCCGCCGAGGTGCACGGCAATCGGGTCGTGGTGCCATTCGACGGCGACTACGTAGAAGTGGACAAGGTCCTTGTTGCGGTTGGCCGGGCTCCGGTTACCGACGACGTTGGTCTGGAGAAGACCAGTGCGGTCGTGGAGCGGGGGTTCGTTCACGTTGATGCGGAGACGATGATGACCGCCGAGCCCGGCGTATACGCCGTCGGGGACATCGTTGCCGGATCCCCTCAGCTTGCCCACGCGGGGTTTGCTGAGGGCATTGCCGCCATCACCCACATCGCCACCGGGGAGACCGCTCCGGTCGACTATCGGGCGATTCCGCTCGTGGTCTACACCCATCCCGAGCTTGCCAGCGTCGGTCTCACCGAGGCCGCCGCCCGGGAGGCCGGTTACGACGTCGAGGTACACGACCATGGAATGCGTGGGGTCGGCAGGGCGATAATCCAGGGTGAAGTCGGGGGATTGGTGAAGATCGTGAACGAGGTGGACGGGCCTATTCTCGGCGCAACCGTCGTCGGTCCCGGCGCCGGAGAGATAATTCACGAACTCATGTACGCGGTTGCCTGGGAGGCGCTCCCTTCGGAAGCAGCCGCATTCATCCACGCCCACCCAACGGTTTCCGAAGCGATCGGTGAAACGCTGCTGTCAGCCTCCGGCCGCAGTCTGCACTGAGAAAACGAGAGGACGAGAGATGGCCACAACCGTCACCATGCCCCAACTGGGCGAGACCGTAACCGAAGGCACCATCCTCAGCTGGGCGAAGCAGCCGGGGGACTCGATTGCCGAAGATGAGGTACTTCTCGAGATTTCGACCGACAAGGTTGATACCGAGGTGCCGTCTCCCGTTGCTGGGACGATCCTCGAAATTCTGGTACCAGAAGGCGAAACGGTGGGCGTCGGTAGCGCTCTTGCTGTCATCGGCGAAGCCGGAGAGGAGACGGAACCCGCATCGGTGGACACCGAACCGGTTGCGCCGCCGGCAGATCTGTCCGACGTCGTAGCCGACCAGGACGCCGTTATGGAGCAGATGCCTGCCGAGGAATCGCCGGCAGCGTCTGCGCCCGTGCCGGGTCCGTCCCCTGAGCCGGCACCGGCGCCTGAACGTCCGGCCGCCGAGCCGGCACCGACGCCTGAACGTCCGGCCGCCGCGCCCGCTCCGGCCGCCGCGCTTGCCCCGACGCCGGAAGCGCCGAAACGGGCTGTTCTCTCCCCAGTGGTGAGGAAGCTGGCTGCGGAGAACAACGTGGATCTCTCCCTCATCACGGGCACTGGCGACGGCGGACGAATCACCCGGAAGGACGTCAGCCGATTCATCGAAGCGCAGCGTGCCGGTGCCATCCCGCCGCCACCACCTGTTCCCCGCGCCGAGGTGACTTTCGAGCCTGCTCCTGCTCCTGCTCCTGCTCCCGCTCCTGCTCCTGCTCCGCCTGCCCCGGTTCCGACCCCGCCAACGGAAACCGCGGCCGCCGTGCCGGACGAGGAACCGGCCGTTGCTCAGGCCTCGGGAGCCGACCGGGTCGAGGACATGCCGCGACTCCGTAAGGTGATCGCAGAGAACATGCTCAATGCCAAGCGCACCGCGGCGCATGTGTGGACGTCGGTCGAAGTGGACTACGAACGGGTAGAGCGAGTGCGCCAGCAGCACAAGGCTGCATGGAAGGCGCGGGAAGGCTTCTCGCTGACCTACATGCCGTTCATTGCCCGCGCCACAATCGACGCTTTGAGTGCCTACCCCGTGGTCAACAGCTCGTTTGACCTCGAGAACGTCAGGCAGACGTTCCACGGAGCAGTGGGGTTGGGCATCGCTGTCGATCTCAATGAAGGCGGCCTGGTCGTCATGAATATGCCGGGAGCAGACGGGCTGGCGCTCACCGGTCTGGCACGCGGTATCAGAGCGGTTGCCGACAAGGCACGCGCTGGCAAGTTGGAACTCGACGACCTGTCCGGGTCAACCTTCACCATCACCAATCCGGGACCCTTCGGTTCGTTCATGTCGGCGCCGATCATCAACATCCCCAACGTCGCCATCCTCTCGACAGACACCGTTGCCAAGCGACCGACAGTGGTCACTCTGCCCGATGGCTCTGATGCCATCGCCATCCGTCACATTGGGTATCTCGGTCTGACGTGGGACCACCGGGTGTTCGATGGGTCGACCGCAGTTCTGTTCCTCCGTCGGATCCAGGAGAACCTGGAGACCTGGGATTGGGACCAGGAACTCGCATGACCGATGCGGCCGGCCGGCTGAGGAGCCGATGGCTGGGCCGGCTGTCCTATCGCGAGGCCTGGGATCTCCAGCGTGCCTTCTGGGAAGGACGGGTTCAGGGCCGTAGCGCCGACGACTACCTGCTACTGCTAGAGCATCCGCACACGTACACCGTTGGACGCAATGGAGACGGTTCGAACCTGCTCGTGCAGCAGGAGGACCTCGAAGTCATGGACGCTGAGATCCACTACGTGGATCGAGGAGGCGATATCACCTACCACGGGCCCGGACAGCTGGTGGGGTATCCGATCATCGCCGTTCCGAAGCTTCCCAACGGGTTCGACATGGTGGGCCACGTGCGGCGCATCGAACAAGCGTTGATCGCCGCTCTTGGTGATCTCGGCATCCCGGCCTGGGCGGAAGAGGGCCTTACCGGAGTGTGGACCGAGCGAGGCAAGATCGCCGCTATCGGTGTGAGGGTGGCTCGAGGTGTCTCGATGCACGGCTTTGCGCTCAACGTTTCCCCCGACCTCGAATACTTCAACAACATCGTGCCGTGTGGGATTGCGGACCGGACGGTCACATCCGTTGCCGAAATCCTCGGTCGTGGCGTAAGCATCGAGAAGGCGGTCCGGACGCTGCTGCCACGCTTTGCCGACATCTTCCAGTACGAGGAACAGGATGTGCAATTCGGTGCCTTTGCCAGGGGTGCAGGCGAAGAACCTTTTGCCGTCGATGCCATGGTTGCCGCGGGGGTCTTCTCCGGGGGCAACAGCTCTGAGGTGCCGATCACTATCAACGGACTGCTGCCTGGGGAACCTCCTCGGCCCGAGTGGATGCGGATCAAGGCGGATATCTCGTCTGATGGGTACCGCGAGGTGCGCCGGCTGATGAAGGCCAAGGAACTCAACACCGTCTGTGAGGAAGCCGGTTGTCCGAACATCTACGAATGCTGGTCTCAGGGCACGGGAACCTTGATGCTGCTCGGCGACAAATGCACGCGGGCCTGTGCTTTCTGCGATGTTCAGACCGGGCGTCCCGGCCAGGTCGATTTCGGAGAACCCGACCGGGCGGCTCAGGCAGTTGCGGCGATGGGTTTAGAGCACGCCGTTCTCACGTCGGTCAATCGTGATGATCTCGGCGACGGTGGCGCCGCCGTCTTTGCGGCCACCATCACCCGTATCCGTGATCTGGTCCCGGATTGCTCGGTCGAGGTGCTGATACCCGACTTCAAGGGGGATCCAGAGGCGCTGGAGACTGTCATGCTGGCCAAGCCCGCAGTCCTCAACCACAACACCGAAACCGTGCTCCGTCTGCAGCGGGAGGTACGCACGGCAGCCAACTACGGACGGTCGCTTGCGCTCCTGGCAAGGGCCAAATGGATCAACCCGAGTTGCACGGTCAAATCCGGCCTAATAGTCGGAATGGGGGAGACCGAAGCCGAGATCATGTCGACCCTCGCCGATCTGCGAGCAGTCGGCGTCGATCTGGTGACTATTGGTCAGTACCTGCGGCCGACTGCCCGGCACCGGCGGGTTGCGCGGTACGTTCACCCGGAGGAGTTTGCGCGGTACAGAGCGGAGGGCGAGCGTCTCGGGCTGAGTCACGTTGAATCGGGCCCGTTGGTGCGATCCTCGTATCACGCGAGGGAGTCACTCGAGAGTGCGCTGACATGACACTGTTCGACTACCACGCCCGCCTCGGCCGCGCTCGCAGCGAGATGGAGAAGCGAAACGTCGACGCTCTGCTCGTTTCTCTCGGCTCAGATCTGCCCTACCTCACGGGATACAGGGCAATGCCGCTCGAAAGACTGACGATGGCAATCGTCCGGCGGGACGCACCCGTGGTGCTCGTCGTTCCGGAATTGGAGGCACCCCGGGTCGAACCGGTACCCGACGTCTTTGAGATCCGGCCCTGGGCTGAGATCGAGGACCCCATTGGCATCGTGGCCGCTCTGGCGGGTAGACCCCGGACAGTCATGATCGGTGACCACACCTGGGCGGTCTTTCTGCTCGCCCTACAAGGGAGCCTGCCGACAGCAGACTTCATCTCGGCGCGGCCGCTCACCGAGGCGCTGCGGGTGATCAAGGAGCCTGCGGAAATCGAGTTGCTGCGCAGAGCGGGGGCGTCCGCGGACACTGTCGCCGCTCACCTCGCCGACCACAGCTTTGCCGGCAAGACCGAGCTCCAGGTATCTCGCGAGGTATCCGGTTTGCTCGAGGAGAACGGCACCGACGCCGCCGGATTCGCCATCGTCGCCTCCGGTCCGAACGGCGCATCGCCGCATCACGAGCCCGGCCACCGCGTCATCGGCGACGGCGATGCGGTCGTCGTCGACTTTGGCGGCACGGTGGGCGGGTACGGATCGGATACCACCCGGATGTTCCATGTAGGCGAGCCCTCGGCAAAGTACCTCGAGGTCCACGGTGTGGTGGCCGCGGCCCAGGAAGCAGGAGTCCGAGCAGTGAGACCGGGGGTGTCTGCGGAATCCGTCGATGCGGCGGCACGTGCCGTCATCGCCGATGCTGGCTATGGAGACTTCTTCATCCACCGAACGGGGCACGGCATCGGTCTGGACGGGCACGAAGATCCGTACATAGTTTCGGGCAACGAGCAGGAGATCCTTCCCGGCATGGCCTTCTCCATCGAACCCGGCATCTACCTTCCTGGTGAATTCGGGGTGCGCATAGAGGACATCGTGGTCTGTACCAATACCGGGGCGGAGAGGATGAATACCTCGCCAAAACAGGTGGCCATCGTTCGTTAGGAGACTGTTGAACAAAGGCGGTGAAGACTCGCCGGAGCAACGAAGGGCCTGCTCACGGGGTAGTCGTCGAGTTGGAACTCGCATTGTTCGGCGGGCTCCGAGGAGACTGTTGAACAAAGGCGGTGAAGGCTCGCCGGAGCAACGAAGGGCGTGCTTGCTTACGGGGTAGTCGTCGAGTTGGAACTCGCATTGTTCGGCGGGCTCCTCGACCACCTGCGTGCCCGACGTGCAGCGCCGCTACGCTGGCACCGTTCCATTGCCGTTTGGAGGAATCGTGGAAAAGGACATCGAGCAACTTGCCGTCGACACCGTGAGAACGCTGTCGATCGACGCCGTCCAGCGGGCGAACTCGGGCCACCCCGGTGCGCCGATGGGGATGGCCGACCTCGCCGTCGTGCTGTGGAGCAAGTTCCTGCGCGTCGATCCGAAGGATCCGACGTGGGCGAACCGGGACAGATTTGTGCTGTCTGCCGGCCATGCCTCGATGCTGCTCTACTCGATGCTCCATCTATCCGGTTTCCCGATCACGATCGAGGACATCAGGAATTTCCGGCAATGGGGGTCGCCGACGGCCGGGCACCCAGAGATGGATCATCCGCTCGGCATTGAAACGACCACAGGTCCGTTGGGCCAGGGGTTTGCCACCGGCGTCGGGATGGCAATCGCCGAAGCGCACCTCAACGATCGATTCGGCGACCTCATCGACCACAGGACGTTCGGCATCGTCTCCGACGGCGACCTCATGGAGGGTGTCGCCGCGGAGGCGGCCTCATTGGCCGGACACCTAAGCCTGGGCAAGTTGATCTACCTGTACGACGACAACGGGATCACGCTTGTCGGTCCCGCGGAATTGACGTACAGCGAAGATGTTGGCAAGCGCTTCGACGCGTACGGCTGGCAGACTCTGAGTGTCGATGGCCACGACCGGCGCGCCGTTGCAGAAGCGATCGCCGCAGGTATCGACGACACCGAACGTCCGACATTGATCTCCTGCAAGACCCACATTGGCTACGGAAGCCCCTCGAAGCAGGATTCCGCCTCCGCCCATGGATCACCGCTGGGCGAGGACGAGATTGTCCTCGTCAAGGAGAACATGGGATGGGAGGGCGAGCCTTTCCATGTGCCCGGGGAGGTCTACTCGTTCTTCAGCTCCGCACTCGACGATCGACGTCAGGAGGCCAGCGAGTGGAAGCGCCGGCTCCAGGCGACTCTGGCCTCTGATGAGGGGCTCGCCGGGGCCTGGGACAAGCACTTCAAGCCGTCGCAGGCATCAATTGCCGTTCCCGAGTACGAGGACGGCGCCAAAGTCGCCACGAGGGCCATTTCCGGCACTGTGATCAATGCGTTCGCCGCCGACCGTCCTGATGTCATCGGCGGGTCGGCCGACCTGGCATCCTCCAACAACACGCTGATCAAGTCCTCAACCGACTTCTCCGCGGATGATCGCGCTGGCCGGAATCTACGCTACGGCGTTCGTGAGCACGCCATGGGCGCTATCGCCAACGGTGTCACCGTCCATGGAGGACTACGTGGGTTTGGGGCAACGTTCCTGACCTTCGTTGACTACATGCGTGGAGCGGTTCGCCTCGGCGCCCTTATGGGTGCACCAAGCGTATGGGTGTTCACTCACGACTCGATCTTCCTGGGCGAGGATGGGCCCACGCACCAGTCGGTCGAGCACGTTGCCTCCCTGCGCGCCATACCCAACCTATATGTCATGCGCCCCGCGAATGCAGCCGAGGTAACCGGGGCTTGGGAGGTTGCCCTGAATCGCACCAACGGGCCGACCGCATTGATCCTGACCCGTCAGGGTGTTCCTGTTGGCGGTACCGATCCGGTTCCGGTGGCGAGGGGCGCCTATGTCGTTCGCGACGGTGACGACGCCGTGCTGGTTGCCACCGGCTCCGAAGTGGCTACGGCGCTCGAGGCCGCCGACATACTCGCCGGTAAGGGCAGGTCGATCAGGGTGGTCTCGATGCCTTGTTTGGAAGCATTCAACGAGCAGGACGCCGCCTACCGGGCCGATGTGCTCGGCAACGGCATGCCCGTAGCCTCACTCGAGGCAGGAGTCACCTTTGGATGGGGAGACATCGTCGGGAGCGATGGCCTGGCTATCGGCATCGACCGCTTCGGGGCCTCGGCACCGGCAGGCGTGTTGGCGGAGAAGTTCGGGTTTACGGCCCCGCAGGTCGCCGACAAACTCAACAGCTGGCTCGGCTGAGCCGACCCGGATTGGACTGCCCGAATGGAAGTCACCCCGGGGCTCATCCTGGCCATGTGGAGCGCCGGTATGGCCGGGGGTGCTGCTTTGGTCGCGCGCTGGACAATCGTCGGTCCCGGATACAGCTGGTTGGTCGCGGCCGTGGTCACGCTAGTCGGGGCGGCAGCGGCGGCAGCGGCCGGATCGGCGCTGGGTGTGGTTGGGGTGGCAGCCGCCCTTCTCGCAGGCGTGTTCGCTCGCAAGGGTCGCCTGGCGCCCGTCTTGTTCGCTGTGGCCGGCGTGAGCTTCCTCGCGGTTGCATCCGGTGACGGGGGAGTCGTTGCCGCCGTCTCAGGCACTGTTCTTCTCGGCGGGATGACCAGCGAGATGATGTTGGGGCACTGGTTTCTCATTGACCCGCAGCTGCCCCGATGGGCCCTCAAGCGGCTCGACCTAGTTGCGGCTGCGGGTCTCGTCCTCGATGTCGCCGTCGTAGCGGCGTACGGAGCATTTGGTTCTGACGACACCGTCCTGATCGCAGCGATGATTGCCCTGACCGTGATGACCGGGCTGCTCGTGGCAGCTGTCTGGTTCGCGTTGAAAGAGCGCGGTTACTCCGGCGTCATGGCGGCGACGGGTCTGTCCTACCTCGGAGTGTTGACCACCTTTGGTGTTGTCGTGGTTGGCAGAATGTTGGTTGCAGGTCTGTAGGATCGGCGAGTGAAGATTTACACCCGCAAAGGAGACGACGGCACCACGGGACTCTTCTTTGGTGGCCGTGTCCCCAAGGACGACACCGGCCCGGCTGCCTACGGCGATGTCGATGAGGCGGTGGCCGCTATCGGCATGGCGCGGGCGGAAGTTCCCGCTGGGGACCCCCTGAACGATGAGCTGCTGCGTCTGCAGCGCAACCTCTTCGTTGTGGCCGCCGAACTGGCCACTGCCCCCGCGAATCACGGGAAGCTGACGGACGGAGAGAGTCGGGTCACCTCCGACATGGTCCTCCAACTCGAAGCTGCCATCGACGAGGTTGTCCGCAAGAGCGGAATGCCCACCGAATTTCTTGTCCCCGGGAGCAACCGTCTTGGAGCCTGCTTGGACCTAGCCCGGGCGACGGTGCGCCGCGCCGAGCGGATGGCAGTGACCCACGCCCGGAGCGGTGGCTTCGAGAACAGCCGCGTCATTCCCTTTCTGAACAGACTCGCCGACTACCTCTTCATGCTCGCCAGAGCAGCGGAGGAGTCGTGGACACCAAGCAAGCCCGAGGAGACTCCAAAGTGACGAACATCGCCGCCGCCGCCAGCCTGGATGGAACCAGCGGGGATCTGCTGATACTGCCCGTGTACGCCGAGCGCTCCTGGGGTCCGGGTGCCGCCGAGGTTGCCTCTGAGTTGGGTGAGTGGCTCGACGAGTACCTCGATGGCCTCGACTTCAGTGGCAAGGTCGGTCAGACCGCAGCCGTGCCCGGCAAAGGGGCATACGGCCGGGTGCTCTTCGTTGGGCTTGGTGACGACGCCGACGTCGATACGTTGCGCAAGGCGGCGGGTATCGCCGGCCGGGCGGCCATGCGATACGAGAAGGTGGCCACGACCCTCAACCGGGTGGATATCTACGGTGCGTCCGAGGCCGTCGTCTATGGCTTCCTTCTGGGGCAATACACCTTCGACAAGTACCTGTCCAAGCCGAAGCCGACGGAGACGACCGAACTGCTTCTGATTGGCGACGTCGACGACACCGACATCGACCACGGGCGCAAGGTTGCGGCCGGAGTCGCTCTGGCGCGCGATCTCATCAATGAACCGGCCGGCGGCAAGAAGCCCGAGGTACTTGCCGGGATTGCCACCGGGATAGCAGAAGAGACCGGGATCGAAATCACGATCTACGACGAGGACGAGATCGAGGCGGAGGGCTTCGGCGGTCTGCTGGCGGTATCCCTCGGAGCGACCAACCCGCCACGCATGGTCGTGCTGAAGTACCGGCCCGATGGCGCGGAGAAGTCACTCGCTCTTGTTGGCAAAGGCATCGTGTTCGATTCGGGTGGCCTCTCCATCAAGCCGGCAGCCGGCATGGAGACGATGAAGACCGACATGTCCGGAGCTGCAGCAGTCTTTGGAGCAGTCCAGGCGATCGCGCAGCTCGGGATACCCGTCAATGTCACCGCAATCGCCCCCTTGACGGAGAACATGACCGGGGGTGCCGCCCAACGCCCCGGCGACATCTTCACGGCGCGCAACGGCAAGACCGTCGAGGTGCTGAACACCGACGCCGAGGGCCGACTCGTGCTCGCCGACGGGCTTGCCCTCGCCGTAGAGGACGAACCGGATCTCGTCATCGACGTCGCAACTCTCACCGGCGCTTGCATGGTGGCGCTCGGCAAAAAGGTTGCCGGCCTGTTCGGCTATGACGACGAGGCGGCTGCCTTGGTCGAGGGCGCGGCCAGACGCGCCGGGGAGAAGGTCTGGAGGATGCCCTTCGAGAAGGACTACCGCTCGAAGCTCGACTCTCCGATTGCCGACATCAAGAACATCGGCGATCGCTACGGCGGGGCCATAACCGCCGCACTCTTCCTCGCCGAGTTCACCAATGAATATCCGTGGGCACACATTGACATCGCCGGGCCGGCCCGCGCCGAGAGCGATGATGGCTACATCTCCAAGGGAGGCACCGGTTTCTCCGTGAGCACCCTGGTGGCAGTTGCCGAGGACATGGCGGTTTCGTAGCTCCGGCAGACCGAATGGGCGTTGCTCCTCGAACTGCGATGGCGGGATAAGAGGTGCTGAGGCGCGGTAGTTGGTTCGATGCGTGGTCTCTAGGGGCGAGACTCCCCGCGCTCAACCTTGCCAATACCGAGTTCGAATTCGTCAGTAACGTGTCCCGTGATTCGCACCTTGGGGGCCTTCGTCCTCGACCCGGACTCCAGGACAGTTACCTGTAGGTCGAGCAGTTCGAGGATCTGCACACGTTCCTCGGGCCCCATGCCTTGATACGTTCTCACAGTTGCGACAGACGTTGGAGACGGTCGACTTCAGCAGTTGACTGATCGAGTCTGGCTGAGAGCCGGCCCCGGTATTCGAGCTTACCGTTTAGTTCCTTCTCCAGTTCCTCAACAGCCCGGCGCATCAGTTTCGGGTCTGTCCCGAGCCCGGCCCGAAGGGCATCGGCAAGGCCTGATGCTATTCCGGCCTCTAGGATTCTGATCTCCTGGTCGACTACATCGAGGGCGTCCCGCATCGTCCCCTCCTCGCCGGTCTTCAGATACGCGGCGGCCTGGTCTCTCATTCCCAACCGTCCAGTTGCATGCGCATGCGACGATGGGAAGGATTGGGCGTGGCTTGTGTGAGCATGATGCTGCTGCGTGCCGATCGCCGCAAGAGGACTGTCGCTGTCGCAACGGGGCGGGTACTCTTCGGGGACCGAAATGCAAGCTATGCCCGCCAGGATGGCGACATGACAACTACCGCATTCGCCTTGGCGGCGGTTATAGCTCATGGAGCAGCAGAGAACGACTCTGTCGCGTCCGCCCTGATCAGTCTTGCAGTCATTGGCGGCTTGGCAGCACTGGGCGCTATCGGCGTGAGGCTGACGACTCGGAAGGAAGGTGGCGCGACCAAGCAGGACTCACGGGTTTCCGGTGGCCAATTGCATAACGCAACTGCCCATGACCAACACACTGAGTCAGGCGACGATCGCTTGCGCGACCACCAGCACGACGACCGCGATCACTCCCATGATGACCACGGTCACACGCACGGCACCAGTCTCTGGGCGAGGCTGAAGCACGTCTACCACCCCCACTCGCACGACTCGGCAGACTCGATCGACTCGGCTCTCGAATCCTCAGCGAGAGGAATCCGCGCAGTGAAGATCTCTCTGGCCGGCCTGATGACGACAGCTCTTCTTCAGCTGATCATCGTTGTCGTAACGGGGTCAGTCGCCCTCCTGGCCGACACGATCCACAACTTCTCTGATGCTCTCACATCGATCCCTCTCTGGATTGCGTTCATCCTCGGCCGGCGAGCAGCAACGAGTACCTACACCTTTGGCTTCCGACGGGCGGAAGACCTCTCCGGTTTGTTCATACTCACGGTGATTGCCCTCTCGGCGATTCTGGCGGGCTGGGAGTCGGTGGATCGCCTGATCGAACCTCGGGATGTCAAGAACCTCGGGCTCGTTGCGGCTGCCGGGATCATCGGGTTCATCGGGAACGAGGTCGTGGCCATCTACCGCATTCGCGTCGGGCGCCAGATTGGATCGGCAGCACTGATTGCTGACGGCCAGCATGCCAGGATCGACGGGCTCACCTCACTAGCTGTCGTCTTGGGCGCGATCGGTGTGGCGGCCGGGTTCCCTACGGCCGATCCCATCATCGGCCTGGTAATCACCGTGGCCATACTCTTCGTTCTCAGGGACGCTGCCAGGCAGGTCATGCGACGGCTCATGGATGGGGTCGACCCCGAGATGACGGCTGAGGTCGAGTCAATCGCGCGTCAGACAACCGGAGTCCTGGACGTATCCGAGGTCAGGCTCAGATGGATCGGCCACCGAATGCACGCATCCCTGATCGTCGAAGTGGCCGAGACGATGTCGGTCGTTGAAGGACACAACGTGGCCGAGGCGGTGCGCGATGCGATCTTCGGGAGGTTCGCCAAACTCGAAGACTTGATGATCCAAGTCAGCCCGGAAGGGAATGCCCGCATTCACCGGGTCACCGCTCAACACGAACGACAGAGGAGATGAGGGCGGCCTGAGAAAGCGCTTCGATGCGGTCGGCGGCCACGTGATCCCCGTCCAGTTCGAGAACGGACGGGGCGTCGGGGACGATTGGTTGATCCTCGGAGGATCAGAGCCCGGGGTGATCGGTAGATCGATCGAATCCGTACGGAAGTTCGAGGCGGTTCTCGGCGAGCAGGTCCAGATCCTCGAGGAGGTCACCGGTGGTTACGTCCGCGACGAGCCGGCCCCCGTTCATGATCACGGATCGGGGGCAGAGCTCGAGAGCGAGCGGCAGGTCGTGGGTGATGACGAGCTGCGTCATCGGCAAGTCGGCGAGAGTCAAGATCAGCTCGCGCCGCGCGGCGAGGTCGAGGCCCGAGGTCGGCTCATCGAGCACAAGCACCTCGGGCTCCATCGATAAGACGGTGGCCAGAGCCGCCCGACGCCTCTCGCCGCCGCTGAGATGGTGGGGAGGGCGATCGGCGAACTCAGCCCCGGAGACCACCTCGAGCGCCGCATCGACTCGTTGGTCCAGCGCCTCATCCGTCAATCCGAGGTTCATCGGGCCGAAGGCCACATCCTCTCGCACGGTGGGCATGAAGAGCTGATCGTTCGTGTCCTGGAAGACAAGGCCCACCATCCGGCGCACCTCGCGGTAGTGCTCTTCCGCTACGGGGACACCGGATACCGTGATGGTCCCGGCGTGTGGTTGGAGGATCCCGTTGAGATGGAGCGCGAGGGTGGTTTTCCCTCCACCATTCGGGCCGAGGATGGCAACCCGCTCCCCGGCTGCGATCGCAAGATCAACCCCGTTGAGCACCTTCCGGCCGTCCGGGTAGCTGTACTCGACGCCGCGGATGTCGATGACGCCGCTCATGTGGCGACCAGAGCGACGATCGCCGTGCCGGCGAAGAGCACCACGAGCATCAGGACCCCGGCACACTGGGATCGATCGATAGCCTCGGTGCTCGGCATCGGCATCTCCCCGGTGAAGCCACGGGCGAGCATGGCGGCGTGGACCCGCTCCCCACGCTCGTAGGACCGTACGAAGAGCGCACCTGCCGACGAGGCGATCGGCCGCGCCTGGGAGATCCACCTTGGGTCGTAGCCTCGTGCGGTCATCGCCACACGCATCCGCCCCAACTCATCGGCGATCAACTCGAGATAGCGGATCATGAACGTGGTGATGGAGATGAACAGCGCAGGCACGCGGAGGATCGACAGCCCCCGGATGATGTCGGGTATCTCGGTCGTGGCGGTGAGCAGGATGCTCACACTCGCCCCGAGCAAGGCCTTGGCGAGGATGTTCCAGGTTCCCCACAGGCCGTCGACGGACACCGTGATCCCCAGGACCTCGGTCGTCTCGCCGGTCGCGATGAACGGGATGAACAGGGCAAACAGGACGAACGGGGCGACGGCGAGGAGTCGCACGGCGAGGAACCCGGGCCGGATGCGGGATACCCCGGTTAGCCCGGCGATGACGGCGGCGTAGAATCCGAAGGCCCACACGGCCTCCCTCGGGGTGATGGCGATCGACACGACCATGCCCAGAGCGGCGACCAGTTTGGCCTGGGGCGCCATCCGATGGACGACGCTGTGCTCGTGGACGTAGAGGGCGTGGCTGTGGCCCGCGCCCATCCGCTCAGACCGATGCGGGGTCGCGTGTGCGGGTCTCACGCACCCCCATAAACAGCCCGTATGCCACGAGCAGGGTGACGACCGTTCCGACGATGCCGGCGACGCCGAGGCTGAGCGCCTCGTTCGAAATCCCGTCCGTGGCGTAGTCGGCGAAGATGAAGTCACCGAGGGAGTGCTCCTCGGCGGAATCGATGAAGCCCCTGTCCTCGGCCACCTTCTCCAGTCCGTCGGGGTTGCCGACGGCGAACTGGCTCACCACGGCGGCGAACACCAGGGCCACGAGCATGCCACCGATCACGAAGGTCCTCGTTCCAACCTTGGACTCCGCGAGTTGGGCCGTGTCGAGGTCCTGGGCCCCGTAGACAAGATCGGAACGAGAGGCGAGCACGGCACCCACGGCGAGCGCACTGATGATGCCCTCACCGATGCCGATGAGCGCATGGACCCCGACCATCGCCCCAAAGACCGTGTCGAACGCAACCGGCGCCGACGCCCCGAAGAGCCATTGGATAGAGAACGCCACGGCTGCCATCACGACCGAGGCCCACGCCGCTATGCCGGTTGCGCCGACCACGCCGCCGGCCGTCGACGGGAACATCCGACGGATGAGCCGGAAGACAGCGTACCCACCGTAGGCAGGGACGATCGCCATGTTCAGGATGTTGTAACCGAGCGCCGTCAAGCCACCATCGGCGAAGGCGAGGGCCTGGACGACGACGACAATCGTAACGATGATGGCGCCGACCGACGGACCGAGGAGTATGGCGGCCAGTGCCCCGCCCAGGAGGTGTCCCGTGGTACCGGCAGCGACCGGGAAGTTGAACATCTGCGCGGCGAAGATGAATGCCGCCGTGATGCCCGCAAGCGGAATCGCCTTATCCTTGAGCTGCTCTCTCGACTGACGCAGGGCCACCCCGATCACTACGAGGCTGATGAGGCCGGTGACAACTGCGGTGCCTGCCTCGAGGAATCCGTCTGGCGCGTGCATTGCGATGACGGTCATGGAACCAGCGTACCTTTACTGCGAAAGTGTCGCAACTGCTGACTTGTCGCATTCGTGGTGCTGGATGCGTACGCTGGTCGCATGCCCGCAACCACCGATGTTGGTCAAATCCTCCGGGAACATGGCTATCGCCTCACAAGCCCGCGCTGGTTCGTCTGGTCCGTGCTGCGTTCTGCCACCGAGCACCTCACGGCCGATGAGGTCACCAAACGGGTGAACGAGGCCGACCCCACTGTCGATCGTTCCTCTGTCTACCGTTCCCTCGCCATCTTCGAGGAACTCGACCTGGTGCGTCGTTCCCATTTCGGCATCGACGAGTCGTCACGATGGGAGATCGCCCATCCGGACGACGAATCCCACCTCGTCTGCCGTTCCTGCGGCTCCGTCGGGCACCACGCCGGGGAGTTGGTGGGTCAGATCCGGTTGCATCTGCTCCAAGACCACGACTTCATCGCCGACGGCATCGACCTCGTCATCACCGGTGAGTGCGCCGACTGTTCGAAAGCAAATCGTTCCGATGACACCTAACGAACCCAAGCGGCCAATGGACCCAACTCCAGTTGTCCCCCCGGCGGTTGCCAGCGCCTCGGCTCGGGCGGCTCAGATCAGTACTCACCAAGAGCGATATCGAGCACTCCCTTCCACGCCGAACCGGCAATCCCGATCGGTCCTACCCGGCTAGGCGGCGAACCCGACTACGAACTCGAATCGCGGCAAGGTTTCAAACAAGGTACTGAGGCCCCTCTTCGAAGAGTTCGCCGGAGTCTTCGCCCGGGCAGCCTCAGAGCCGACGGGCGCTATCGGCGATCGGTGCGTTATCGCCCGACGACTGGATCTCTGCACTAGGCCTCAACCGGGTGGCTGGAGTTGTGGGTCGCCAAGGATGCAGTGGGATTCGTTGGCGGGGATTTCGAGGTCGGTGAGGTAGCGGTCGATGGTCTCTATGACGCATAGGTTGTCGGGGTCGATGAAGTATCCGCCGTGGTTGTTGGCTTCGACGATGAGCAGCACGCCTTCGTCGAGGTGGTCGGTGAGGTCGCGGCTCGCTTGCAGCGGGGTGGCAATGTCACCGGTGGAGCCGATCACCTGGATGGGCCCGGCATCGGCAGCGGTGAGGGGTGGGGGCGGGTCGGGTTCAGCGGGCCAGAAGCCACAAACGAAGGGGCTTTCGGCGTATAACGGACCAAGCCGGGGAGCAGCTGCGAGTACCGCGTCGACGGTCGACTGGGATGGCTCCCAGGCGTCCCGCGGCCAGTCAAGGCACTCGATCGCGAATTGACTTTCGATTCCAGCGTTCAGGCCGCCGAGGTCGCGCAGCCGGCGACCGTTTCCGTCCTGGGCCTCGGCAAGGGCCCGGGTCAGATCCGACCATTCTGCCCATATCCGATGTTCCTCGTACACGAGGCCAAAGAACAAGGCAGAGCGAGCGTGACCAAGGCCCACCTCGGTGTCATCCACGACGAGCGGGTCCGTGTCGAGGCGGGCCAGCAGCTGGTCGAATGCGGCGAAAGGGTTCCCATCGTTGTGGAACGGACAAGCGCTGTCAGCGGCGCACTGTTCGAGCATCAGGTTCAGCGCCCGCTCCTCCGCTTCGACCCTCGGCACTATCAGGTCGGCCAATGGGGCACTGAGGTCAAACGCGCTGTCGAGGACCATGGCTCGGACCCGCTCCGGGAAAAGCGTGGCGTAAATCGATCCAAGCGCGGTTCCCCAGGACACGCCCAGATAGCTGATCTGCTCTTCACCCAACGCCTCCCTGAGAAGGTCCATGTCCCGAGCGGTCGACACCGTTGACAAGTACGGCAACAGATCACCCGACCGTTCGGCACACCCAGCGGCGAACTCGCCGATTGCCGCGTCGATCAGTGCCGCCTCCTCGACGGTCTCGGGAGTCGGATCATGTGACAGCAGTTCCTCAGGGTCGTCGACGCAATCCACGGCGGCTCCCTCGCTGACACCCCGCGGATCCCACGACACAACGTCAAACCTGTCCAACAACGCCCAACTGAACTGGTCCCCAGCCCAGTCTGTGACCATGGGCACACCCGGAACTCCCGGTCCGCCCGGGTTATACAGCAACACCCCGATCCGTTCCTCCGGTCGTTGCGCGGGCCGCCGCGCCACCGCCAGATCAATCGTGCCTTGCGACGGGACATCATGATCGAGCGGAACCGTCAACGTCGCACACTCGGCGACCCCGCACGGCTCCCACACCAAGGTTGAAGGCGGTCTCGTCGGAGTGGTGGTGTCGGGTGCAGCCACTGTTGTCGTCGTTGCGGCTGTGGTTGCCGCAGCGGCCGTAGTCGCTGGGCCGGTGGTGGCGGTTGGCTCCGAGGCTGAAGGCCCGCACCCCGTCGATGTGACCATCAGAAGCGCCAAGGCAATCACCAGGGTTCGGCCGACGATGGTGGAAGCCGGTCTCTCGAAAGTCATCGCTTGCCTCCAATCGCAAGCTCCCCTTTCCCCACGCTTCAACCATATACCCTGCAACCAGGTGTCGGCTTCCGTTGCCCGGTGTCAGAGCGGGTCCAAGGACCTGGCACCCGCAAGCACCTAGACAAGGTCAACGAGAAACGGCACCACCAGCCTCTCGCCGCCGGTGAGTTTCGAGAAGCGGTGCTGAGGCGCGGTAGTTGGTTCGATGCGTGGTCTCTAGGGGCGAAGGTCCCTGCCCAAAGTGGGCTTTTTTCGGTCGATCGTGAATTGATTCCTCAAGCCAGGTCGGAAATCCACCGATACGGAGCGTGTTTACAGATACCACGCAATGTAGGGGACCCGGTTTATGGCTGCGCTGGCCAAGAGATTTGCATCTGTCCTTCTTACCACCACACTGCTGATTGGCGCCCTTGCGCCGGCAGCCTCAGCGGCTTCACCCGAGAGCGAATTGCTCTCCCTGATGAACTCTGAACGGGCCGCAAGCGGTCTGGGGCCTGTTGCCACTCATCCCGATCTCGTCGACGATGCTGCGGCGTGGTCGCACCATCTGATGTCGCAGGGATCGCTTTCCCACAACCCGAATCTGGCAGCTGTCACCGCAAGCTGGGACAAGCTCGGTGAGAATGTTGGTGTCGGGGCAACAATATCGTCATTGCATTCGGCGTTTATGTCCTCGTCCAGTCATCGCGGCAACGTTCTCGGCGACTACACCCATGTTGGGATTGCTGTCGTAGAGGAAAGCCCGACCCGGATGTGGGTTACGGTGGTCTTCATGAAGGCGCGCGGTGACGGCTCCGACGAAGAGCCTCTGCCCTACTCCGAAGAGGTACCGACCACGGCCGATCAACAGCCGATCGCCGATGCACCGGCAACGGCAAGTCCGGTAGCGACACCGGCACCTGCGCCGCAACCAGCTCGCGTCGCGGTATATGTCCGGAACGGCATCCAACCGTTCGTCGATTGACCGATCGCTCTCTCCTGCG
This sequence comes from uncultured Acidimicrobiaceae bacterium, assembly GCA_947258985.1. Taxonomy (GTDB): domain Bacteria; phylum Actinomycetota; class Acidimicrobiia; order Spongiisociales; family UBA5794; genus JAAETI01. The sequence continues at coordinate 3,701 of CAMYKI010000018.1, read as the reverse complement.
TTCGCCGACGATCCTCTTACCCCGGCAGCCGGGTGTGTTACGAGGATCTCGATCAGCAATATTCGGCTTCGTCCCGTAGCTCTGGTGGTCGGTCCGGATCGCCACATGATGCACACGCAGGATCCCTATCGAACCGGACCGTGTGGGTGTCTTGCTCGAGAGCATCGTATGTGACCAGCCGACCCACCAGCGGCGAGCCGACGCCCAGGATGAGCTTGAGCGCTTCCGTCGCCTGCATCGTGCCGATAACGCCGGGGACAACCCCGAAGACGCCGGCCTCTGCACACGTCGGCGTAAGATCTGCCGGTGGCGGCTCGGGGAAGAGGCAGCGGTAGCAGGGACCAATGTAGGGATTGAACACTGATACCTGGCCCTCGAACCGAAACACAGATCCGTGGACGACAGGAATGCGCAGTCGGACGGCAGCGTCGTTGAGCAGATACCGGGTCGGCAGATTGTCGGTTCCATCGATTACGACGTCGTAGTCACCCAATATCTCTTCGGCATTGGCGGCGGAGAGGCGTACCTGGTGGGTGCGGAGATTCGTCTCGGGGTTGAGCCCGGCTGCAGCCTGAGCAGCGGATTCGGTCTTGGGGTTCCCGACGTTGGCAGACCTGTGCAGGATCTGCCGTTGTAGATTCGAGACTTCCACGGCATCATCATCGACTATGCCGATGGTCCCGACACCGGCCGCAGCGAGATACATGATCGCCGGAGACCCGAGCCCTCCCGCACCAATCACGGCGATGCTGGAATCCAGCAAACGTTGCTGGCCGGTCGCTCCTACCTGGGGTAGAACGATGTGGCGCGCATATCGGTGACGCTGTTCCGGGGTGAGAGCGGTCTTCGCAACGGTGTCGCGCTCCTCAGCCATCCAACGCTTTATCCCACCCGCAAGAGAGGCGACACTCGTGTACCCGTGGTCTTCGAGGATTGCGGCGCCAATGGCCGACCGTTCGCCCACCGCGCAATAGAGGACGATCGACGAGTCGGGGGTCGCCACGAACCCGATTCGATCGGTCACGTCGCGCAGCGGTATTGGATGGGCCCCCGGAAGCACACCTACCGCAAGTTCATAAGGCTCGCGAAGGTCGACCACAACCTGTCTGTCGAGATCGACGTCGTCGGGTTCGATCTCTGTGATTCGAGCCCTGGCAGCCAGGAGCATTCGTCGGTACGGGTCCATATGCAGACCCACCGTAGCGACCGGCGGGCGCCGCAATGCCGTGGGTCAGGCGGTGATGGCGCCTACCAGTTGTGGCAGCAGAGTTGCGGCCATGCCCTCTAGGCGAATCGAGGCGACGGTATCGAGGTCGGTTGGACCGTTGTTGATGATGACGAAGGTATCGCCGCGAGATGCGATCTCGAGAGGGATGTACGCCGCCGGATACACGGACAGCGAGGAGCCCACGGCAATGACTGCATCGGCCTGAGCCGCCCAATGGTTAGCCCGTTCGATCTCGGAGTGGGGCAGTACCTCCCCGAAGAACACGATCGTCGATTTGAGGATGCCTCCGCAGTGATCGCATTGTGGGTCGACGTCGCCGTCGACCCATCGCTGCTCGATCTCGGCTGGATCATGAGGTGCACCGCATCGCAAGCAAGCGATGCCGTCGGAGTTTCCATGCAGTTCGGCGATCTGGTCCTGGGGTAGACCGGCGGCCTGGTGGAGACCGTCGATGTTCTGGGTCACGCACCCAATCAGTTTTCCAGCCTTCCAGAGGTCGACTACGGCCTCGTGGGCACCGTTTGGCTGGGCGTCGCCGAACATCTTGGGAAAGCGGGTCGCCCAGGCTCGAGTGCGAACGGTGCGGTCTGACACGTATCGGTCGATCATGAAGTCTTCCGGGGACAGTTTTGTCCAGATACCGTCTGTTCCGCGGAAATCGGGGATGCCGGATTCAGTTGAAATCCCGGCTCCGGTGAACACCATGATGCGTTGCGCATCGAGAAGCAGGCGAGCGGCATAGGCGAGATCCTGGCTCATCTTCCTACCGTATCAGGTCGGGCGGATCGTCCTGAAACTAGGTCCGGGCCTTGCAGACCCAATGGCCCGGGCCTCCGTTGTCGAGAAGCCAGGCAGCTACTGCGATATTGGCAACCGGGTCAAAAACGTCGGCTTGTGCCCAGCCTGCCGCCACCGCCCGATCATCCCACAGGGAGGCCAGATGCTGGAAAAGGCCGCTGGCGGTGCTGCGAGGGTTCTTGGCGGCCGGTTCACCCTTCGATTCGCATTCGATGATGCGCAGCGCCCAGTCCACCCGGTCGCCGGGGAAGTAGCTCTCGACGACGGGTCGCCAGCGTTCCACTTCCCATCTGAATTCGCCGTTGTCATAGGACCCGTTGATGCGGCGTAGCTCGGCAAGCAGTTCCTGCTGCTCGAGGTTCCTGGCTTCTGTTACCGCCAGCCGGTAGGCATCGAGAGCCTCGACCATCTCGTCGGGTTGGATCGCCGCCATGCCGGCGGTCGGGGTGGCGGCAAGGACCGCTGCCACGATGAGTGTTCTGATTGTCTGTTTCATGCTGCACGCGTTCGTCTGATTGATTCGGAGTTGGTTCCAGTCGGCAACTGTCGCCAAAAAAGAAGAAAGCCCGCGTTTACCGCCGGGCGAGGCCGAAATGTTAGGCCGAATCCGGCATTAGTTGACTCAATGATGGGTGTGCCCTTCGGAGATCGGGGGGAAGCAGCCTCACCTGGATCGTCGTCAGTTGTGGGATCTTGGTCCTAACGAAGACCTGGCCGAGACGGGCATGGACCAGATTGGACCTCACGAGCACGTGGAGGTGGGTGGGGCGGCGCAGGGAGCGGCCGCGCTGTGCGGCGGTGGCGAGCCTCAGCAGGTCGGCGACCGCTCCCGTTCGCGGCAGCACCCGGGGGAGGCGCTGATTCCACAACTGGAGGACGGCTGTCGTGGTTCCCGGGTGCTGCCGTGACTTGATCCATGACTGTGTAATATCAAATATTGTTAAGCATCGTCAATAGCCATAAACGGGAGCGCGAAAAGTTGTGGTGCGTGCTGAGAGCGGCAGTAGACGGTATATCTGAGCAGGGTCGCAGTGCCGCTTGCCCGCGTTCGATTATCGGTGATGGGTGGGGGTTCTGTGATTCTCAAGCTTGATCTCTAGCGAATCCGGGTGTCTGATGGAGTGTGGAGCGGTCTGTCGTTGGGCTGCTCTAGGGAGGCCACAATGACGGAGGAGAAGAGTCGGCCTGAGTTGAAAGTCGCCGACCTCGTGTCGGCAGAGGGGGAAGCCCTGAGCGCTCTTTCGTTCAGAACGCGGGTTGCGGTGCTTTGGGTGGCTGTGGCGGTCGCCCTGTCGACTTCGATGCTGTTGTCCGTGTTCGCGCCGGGAGCGGTCGAAGAGATGCTGGCGGGCGAGTTGGAAGGAGAGGCCCTGACCGACGCGGCGGGGTTTGGGTTGGCGTTAACTGTGATCATCCCCGTGGTGATGGCGGCGGTGACGTTGCTGATCAGAGACCGGATGAACCGTTACGTCAACCTGATCATTGGGCTGGCCTACGGGCTCGTCGGCTCCTTCATAGCGGCAGGCGAGATCCTGGGCGGCCACTTCGACGGGCACATCCTGATGACCGTAGTGGCCTGCGTCCTTGGGTTTCTAATCGTCGCCCTGGGGTTGATCGGACTACGGAAGTCAACAGACCGCTCCAGCCTCCACACATAACGACACTCGGCGCTCAA
>CAMYKI010000017.1:18190-63795 GCA_947258985.1 uncultured Acidimicrobiaceae bacterium | reverse complement strand
GCGCCTTCTGCGCCGGCGACTTGATCATCTGGCCACGCAGGTCGAACCGGCCGGTCACCGGGCCGATCGGCGACGTCTCCCAGTCGGTCGGCCGGATGTCGGCGATGTCGAGGCCGTGCTGGCCGCAGTACTTGTCGAACAGGTCGCGGTCCTCGGCCTTGATGCGGGCCAGCAGCGCCGGCAGCTCGCCGCGGGCCGAGTCCGTGCCGCCGGTCCACTGGAACATGCCGAACGACAGGAATGCGTTGTCCCAGGTGTTGATCGCGTCCAGGTTGCCCTCGTTCTCGGCCACCGCGATCATGACGTTGAGCTCGGACTGGGTGACGCCCAGGGCGCGCAGCTCGGCGCCGTGCGCCTCGACGAAAGCCAGCGGCTTCTGATTGCCCATTGTGAACAGGCCCTTGCTGAACTGCTGGAAGCGCTTCCTCCGGAAGCCGTCCGAGACGTCGAGATACTGCCGGTTGCCCTTGCCGACCACTGACTTGATGGTCAACGAACCGGGCGCCGGCGCCGAGGCGTGCCCGAGGTCGTGCCAGTTGTCGCCGTAGCATGGCCCCAGCCGGGCGAGGATCCGCTGCACGTCACCGTTACGGCGTTCGCCTCGCCCAACGTCATCGTCCCGTGACCGTCGAGGCGGCGACTACTCGAAGTGCTCCGGCTCGAACTGGCTCATCGTCGCGTAGATCGTGGCCAGGATCTGCATGAGGGCCGCTCCCTGCTGTTCGGCGAGCGTCTCCGGATCGAGGCCGGCATCCGGTCCCGACAGCTCCAGATCAACAATGACCTCATGAAGCGCCGCTCGCAGTTCGTCGAGCACGACTTCCCGGAAGGCATCGTTCTTGGCGGTTGCCGCCGCGATGGGTTCGGTCTCAAGCAGGGCGGCGGCACGATCCTTGAGTAGGTCGGCGGTGGGTTGGATCACAACCGCACCCGGTCCAGTGAGATGTGCCGCCATTCCCAATACCCCGTCGATAGTGTCGAGCAGCATCGCCTGTCGGTGCGCCTGCTCCTCTGCGGACTCGACCCCGATGATGCGATCCGCCCCGATGATCGTGGCGAGCAGCATGCCGATGTCGTCGGCCCGGTTCAACACCTTCTTGGTGTATTCGTCGAGAGTTGGTGTATTCGTCGAGAGTTGCGGGCTCCTCCGCAGAGGTGACCCTCGAGATCCACACGCCCGTGGCGGCGAGAATCGTGGCGTAGGCGTCCGTGTCCCGTATCGTTTCCAGCAGGAACCTGCGGGCAGCGTCGCGCTCAACCTCGAACCGGGGTCGGTACGACGAATCGTTTTCCCAGCCCACTAGGGACCAGGCAATCTCATCGAGGTATGTGCCACCGACGAGCGCCACCCCGGGCAATACGCCGGCGCTGGGGCGCACCCCTTTGCCGCCAATGGCCTCGATCATCGCCGCGGCAACCCGGGCTGCGGTGGCGCGGTCCGATGCGGTGACGGCAGCCGCCACCAAGGCGTCCCCGACGGCGGAGGCCAAGTCATCATCGAGCAGAGTGCTGCGCCGAAGGAGCATCTCCACGGCTCCCGGCTCGGCGAGCACTTCTCCAGCGATGCCCGGGTTGTTGGCCAGGCCTGTGGCAACTGACGCAACCGACTGGGCTGAAGCCACCCAGGGGATGTAGGCCTCGCCGAGGAGAATTATGTCTACGGCGTAGACCAACCAGGGGCGGGCGATGCCCGCCTCTGTCAAGAGGTGGGCGGCCTCGAACTGGTTCAACATCTGCGCCGTCGGATCTTGGCGAACAAACAGTTCTTCCGGGGTGAAAGTCAAGTCATTGCTGAGGGTCGCAGCTGCAAAGGCGCGGGCGTAGCGGCGGACGATCGAGGCGGGTTCGTCGGGTGTGCCGGTCTGCAGGACCGAGTACTGCACGTTCTGCGGAATCAGGGCGGCGAGGTCTGGTCCTAGGGCATTGAAGAACGCCGCAGCTGCCGTTTCGTAGTGGGGACGAGAGGAGATGGCGACGAGTTCCTCGGACACGTCCTCACCCACCCTGTACCTGTCCGCCAGTTCTCGTCCGACCCGGCGCGATCTGGTGACCGCCCACTGTTGCGCCCACGCCTCGAGGTCAAAGCTAGAAGGGAGAAATGCACCAATGAGAGCGCGATCGTGAGCCTCTGTGACAAAGAGCTCGGGGACTCCGCACCCCGGATAGAGCCGCTGCCCTGTCGCGACGGCATCGGCCCGCCAGCGCAGATTGTCCGCTTCGGTTTCCGTCCAGGCCTCGACCGACTGGAGAGCGGCCGATGCATCCCCCAATCCCGGATGGTCAACGCTCTGGAGGATTCCGATGACCGCCCGTCGGTGATGCCCGATGGCGCTGCCATGTTGGTCTAGCTCGTTGGCTAGACCGGCAAGGCCGAGGGGATCGATCCCGCGAAACCCATCGCCCATTACTCTCCCCGTAGCGTACCCTACTTAATATAGCGATATATAACAGTATTGGACAGTCGGACGCGTGGATCCGGTCGGCACCGGCCGGTTCCTTCTCAGATACGCTGTCGGCATGATTCGGTTTGGGATCTCCCGGCTTCCGTCTCCCGATGTGGAGGACGGCGATTGGCTCGACTCGCTCGTCGCCCGCGGTCACGATGCCGTTGAACTTCCATTCGTCACGGGGTTCCCCTGGAACGAGCGCCGCTGCGCCCGCTTTGGTGAGGCGGCCGGCGCCAGGGGTATCGCAGTCTCGGTTCACGCACCGTACTTCGCCGTTCTCACTGTCGAGGACCCTGAGAAGCGCATCAAGACCCTCGCTGCGCTCGAGCACACGATGAAGCTCGGCCGAGCGCTCGGTGCGCACACGATCGTTGCCCACACGGGGCACATCAAGGACCGTGGCCCCGACGAGCTCCACGAACTCGTTGCAGAGGGTCTGGCCCGGATCGGGCCGAAAGTACGGCATCTCGGGGTGGCGCTCGGCCTCGAGACCGCCGGCAATGATCGATCGTTTGGTTCGCTTGGTGACATTGCCATCATCGGTCGGCGGTTCGGATTTGTTCGCCCCGTGATCGACTGGGCACACGTTCACGCGCAGTCGGGCGGCGGGCTCACCACCAGGCAGGCGTTCTCCTCGGTGATCTCGTTTCTGCGTGAGGAGTTTCCCGGATGGGCCATCGATCCTCTCCATACTCAGTTCACCGACAACGAGTTCGGCGTTCACGGCGAGATCCGTCATCTTCCCTACGGGCAGGGTTCGTTGCGCTCGAATCTGCTGGGAGAGGCAGCGGCCGAGACCGGGCTGCGCATGGTTGTCATCTCGGAGGCTCGTGAAGAGGAGAGCCACGATCTGATTCTCGAGGATCTGCGCAAGGGCCAGGCGGTGGTCGCCCCCCGATCGGCCGGTTCCGGGAAACCGTTGGCAACTGCCGCTGTGGCTTTCCCCGATCCGGTGGAGATAGAAGCGGAGGCAGATGGCTATCGCACAATCGGCCTCGATCGAGCGGTTCGGATATCGAATCCGAGCAAGGCCTTCTTTGACGATCAGTATGCCAAGGGCGACCTCATTCAGTACTACGCCTCAATCGCTCCCGTCCTGCTCCCTCACCTGGAGGGAAGAGCGCTGTCGATGGCTCGCTATCCCGATGGCGCCGCCGGTGACTTCTTCTACGAGAAACAGTGCCCGTCTCACGCCCCCGATTGGCTGGTGAGAGCTCCGATCCATTCCAGCCATCGTGGAGAGCCGATCGAGTTCTGCACCGCCCCCGACCGCGAGTCGCTGCTGTGGGTAGCCAACATGGGCTGTATCGAGATGCACCCATGGCTGAGCCGGGCCGAACGGTCCGCATATCCGGATTTTGCGGTGTTCGATCTAGACCCGCAGGAGGGGGCGACCTGGGATCAAGTGGCCTACACGGCCGGTCTGATCAAACTGATTCTCGACAAGCTTGGTCTCGATGCGTACCCCAAGACCAGCGGCGCCACCGGCATCCACATCTACGTCCCGCTCGAACCCATCTACGAGTACGGCCGCGTCCGGCGCTTTGTCGAGGAGACCGGCAAGCTGATCGTGGCCGCCGACCCGGAAACCGTCACGATGACATGGGACATCGCCAAGCGCGGTCCCAAGGTGTTCATCGATCACAATCAGAATGTTGGCGGCAAAACCATCGCCTCGGTTTACTCGGTGAGACCCCGACCCGGTGCACCGGTGTCGACCCCAATCCTCTGGGATGAACTCGGCACGGTCCGCCCGGATGACTTCACCATCGCATCGATCTGGCCGCGGCTGCGGCAGTACGGTGATCTTTTTGCGCCGGTCCTCGATGGTGGTCAACACCTCGAGGCTGCAGAGGGTCTGTTGTCGATCCAGCCCTAACCTGCTGAGCGATGTCAGTTTGGCCTCGCAGCCGCGTCTGTAATCGGGCGTTCTTCGTGGCCGAGCGAGTCCGCACGCCATTTGTTCAGCAGTTTCCTAATCCGATGGCTCTGCCCGCAGCACCATGTCCACAGCGGCGACGATGAGGTTGTGCTCCACCATATGGATTCTCTCCTCGAGGTCGGCGACCGACTCGCCGTGGAAGATCGGAACGGGCTCGCTGGCAATGACCCGCCCGGCGTCGACCTCAGCAGTCACCCGGTGAACCATGACACCCGTGTGTTTGATCTCTCCCCGGTGAAACGCGGCGTGGGCCCGGGAGATCGCATTGGTCCCCGGGAACACCCCGGGCAGAGCCGGGTGCAGATTGATGATGTTGTCCCCGAAGTGTCGGAGGAAGTCGTCGCTGAGTATCAGCATCCATCCGGCGAGGACCACCAGGTCAGGCTCGTACCCGGATACCAGCCCGGCCAGCTCGATGTTGTATGCGGTTCTGTTCCCACCGTCATCAGCTACCTCTCCGAGAGTGATGACCTCTGTCGGGATCCCTGCCCGGGAGGCACGTTGCAGACCGTGTGCGTCGGGATCGTTTGAGACGACCACCGCGATTTCGGCGTTCAGGTCACCCGATTCGATGTGATCGATGAGGGATTGCAGATTGGATCCGTTGCCTGAAATGAGTACCGCAACACGCTTCATCAGATGAGCTCCACCGCTTCGCCGACCTTCTCCTCGACACTTCCGATGATCTGAGAGCCCCGTCCGATGGCGACGAGCGCCGCCTCTGCCTGGGCATGTGGCACCACGACGAGCATTCCGAGCCCCATGTTGAAAGTGCGATACATCTCAGCGTCGTCGATGTTGCCCTGGGAGCGGATAAGAGTAAACAGGGGCGGCACTTTCCAGCCGTCACGGTCAATGCGCATGGCAACCCCCGGCGGCAGCACCCGCGCCGGGTTATCGATGAGACCGCCACCGGTGATGTGAACCAGTGAGTGAATGTCTATTTCGGCCTCGCGGAGACGAGATATGTCCGCCAGGTAGCTGCGGTGAGGCGCCAACAGTGCATCCCCCAGACTGGTGCCAAGGGCCGCCACCCGATCGTTGAGTTCCCAATGATGGAAGACCCGGCGGGCCAGCGAGTACCCGTTCGTATGCAGGCCGGAGGAGTCGATCCCAACGACGACGTCGCCGATCTCGATTCGGGATCCGTCGATGATCTCGTTTCGCTCGACTACTCCGACCATCGTGCCGACGACGTCGAGTTCGCCATCCAGATACACCCCGGGCATCTCGGCGGTTTCGCCACCTAGTAGGGCACAACCGGCCTCCCGGCACGCTGCTGCCATGCCGGCGACGACCTCCGCCACCACCCGCGGGTCCAGGTGGCTCGTGCCGACGTAATCAAGGAAGAACAACGGCTGCGCTCCCTGCACAAGAACATCGTTTATGCAGTGGTTGACGATGTCGCGACCGATGGTGTCGTAGCGGTCGAGCGCCGTTGCGATCTTGGTCTTGGTGCCTACCCCATCGGTCGAAGCGACGAGAACCGCCTCGGTCCCGAGTCCGGACGCGTCGAACATACCGCCGAACGCACCGATTCCGGCCAGAACCTCAGGCCCGTAAGTGGAGGTCACCGTGTCCTTCATCATGTCCACCGCCTTCACCCCTGCGTCGATGTCGACGCCGGCGTCGGCGTAGGTTGTGCTTCGCAGCGGCGGGTCGGCTTCTTCCCTCTCCGCTATGTCCGTGCTGCGTGTCCCGATGTCGGACCGGTACTGCATTCCCTCAAATGAGATGTGCTCGATGCCGTGGTAGGCGCAGGCGAGCGCCATGGGTAGATCAGGCTGGACGCCGGTGACGGCAAGGACCCTGCCACCCGATGTAGCCACAGCGGTTTCGTCACCCGGGTCGGTACCGGCGTGGAACACGGTCACTCCGGGCACACTGTTGGCATCGGCGATGCCGGTGATTTCCCTGCCGACCGGATACGGCCCGGGGTAGCCCTCGGAGGCGACGACAACGGTTGCGGCAACGCCGTCCTTCCACTGAACGTCCAGATCGGCCAGCCCACCGTCCACACAGGCATCGAGGATCTCGAGCAGATCGGTGTCGAGCAGCGGGAGGATCACCTGCGTTTCCGGATCCCCGAACCGGCAGTTGAATTCGAGCACCTTTGGGCCATGAGGGGTGATCATGAGCCCGGCGTAGAGAACTCCGACGTACGGATCACCTGCGACCGCCAGCGCACGAATGACGGGGAGCATGACGTCGGTGACGACGCTATCCAGCAGCGCACCGCTCACGAGGGGTGTAGGTGCGTACGCTCCCATGCCCCCGGTATTGGGCCCCTCGTCTCCGTCGAGCAGCGGCTTGTGGTCCTGGGCCGCCGGCATCGGAACAAGTGTGGTGCCGTCGCTGAACGCCAGAACTGACGCCTCCGCGCCGGTCAGGCGCTCTTCGATGATGACCTCGGCACCAGCTTCGCCGAATTCGCGATCGACCATGATTCGCTGCAGAGCCTGTTCCGCCTCCGCAGTTGAGTTGGGGACGATCACTCCCTTGCCTGCGGCCAGACCGGACGCCTTGACGACGATCGGGAATGCCGCGTCGCGGACGTAGTTGACGGCATCGGCGTAGTCGTCGAAGCGGGCGTAGCGGGCGGTGGGAACGCCGACCCGTTCCATTAGCTGCTTGGAGAATGTCTTGGAGCCTTCGAGGCGGGCTGCTGCGGCAACGGGGCCGAAGCAGCGCAATCCCGCCTCATCGAATGCGTCGACCATGCCGGAGACGAGCGGGGCTTCGGGACCGATTACCGTCAGATGAATGTCGTTCTCGGCGGCAAACTCGACGAGGCGATTGATTTCGGACGCTGCGATCGGGATGTTCTCGATCCGGCTGTCACCGCTGCCGGTACCCCCGTTGCCCGGTGCCACATACACCTTGCCGACCTGGGGAGAGTCTGCGAGCCTCCAGGCGAGGGCGTGCTCGCGGCCACCGTTGCCTATCAACAGGATCTTCTTGGTCATCGTGTCACTCCGATTCCGACCAGGCACTCTGGAATGCCAGTTTGTCGCGATGCTCCCAGTACCCGTCGAGTTCTAAGGGGTATTCACCGGAGAAGCATGCATTGCAGTGGCCTCCGTCCGAATCTGCCTCGTGCGCAACGGCCCCCATCATGCCTTCCTGGGACAGGTAGTAGAGGCTATCGGCGCCGATGTGAGCGCGGATCTCATCGACGGTGTTGGTGTATCCGATGAGTTGCTCGCTGTCCGCCATGTCGATTCCCATAAAGCACGGATGGCGAACCGGTGGGGAAGAGACCCTCACATGAACCTCTGAGGCGCCACCCTCACGGAGTAGGGCCACCAACGGCCCGGCGGTATTGCCCCTGACTATCGAGTCATCGACGAGGACGACTCGCTTCCCATCGAGATTGGCCTCGAGGGGATTGTATTTGAGGTGGACCCCGGAACGGCGCAGCCGATCGCTCGGCTCGATGAAGGTCCTTCCGATGTAGCGGTTCTTTGTCAAGCCCTCTGTATAGGGGATTCCCGAGGCTGTCGCGTATCCGATAGCGGCGGGTGTCGCCGAGTCGGGAACACCGACGACAACGTCTGCCGACGCGGGGCCTTCTGCTGCCAGAGCTTCGCCGAGTCGCTGGCGTACCCGGTGGATCGTCTGGCCCTCGAGGACCGAGTCAGGACGGGCAAAATACACGTACTCGAACACACACAGCGACCCGCGCCTCGGGGCAGCGTTGCTGCTGATCGAGTGATAGCTGGTGGCATCGAGACGAATGATCTCTCCCGGTCCGACTTCCCGTACGTACCTTGCTCCTACCGTTCCCAACGCACACGATTCCGAGGCAAGGACGTGGCCGCCCTCCGGCAAATCGCCGATGCAGAGAGGCCGGAAGCCGTTGGGGTCCCTCGCTCCATAGACGGCGCTTCGGGTGAGTACGACCAGCGAGTACGCCCCATCGGCGGCTTGCATGAACTGGTCGATGCGCGCCTCCCAGTCGGGATCCTGTTCGCGTCCGTCGTTCACCGGAGCGGCCAGCATCTGGGTAATCACTTCGCTGTCGCTGGAGGAGGTGAGGCCGACCCCATGTTCCAGCAAACGCCGGCGCAACTCAGGCGCGTTGGTCAAGTTCCCGTTGTGGCCGACACCAAGGGGCCCGTGCATCGTTTCGATCAGATATGGCTGCGCATTGCGGACGTGTGATGACCCGGTCGTTGAATACCGAGTCTGCCCTATGGCGAGATGGCCGCTTAGCCTGCCAAGGCTCTCTTCGGTGAACACCTGAGCCACCAGGCCCATATCCTTGTGGAGCGCCGCGGAGACACCATCGCTGGTTGCGATGCCCGCACTTTCCTGGCCGCGGTGTTGCAGGGCGTACAACGCAAAGAAGGCCGTCCTGGCCACATCGGTGTCGGCAGCGTGAATGCCGAAGACGCCGCACGCCTCGCGGGGCCGGTCCAACCTGTCAGATTCGCAGATGGCTCTACTCCGTCCTTGTCATGAATGAGGCTACCGGCCTGTGATCCCGTGGTCGTCGTCGATGATGGTGTCTCTGGCGCGGCGCTGAGCGGTGTGCACCGCGGCGCTGAGCTCCGGGTCGGTCAACCCGAGAATCTTGGCCGCAAGGAGAGCGGCACCCGCCGGTTCCAGGACCACCGCCGGAGCGATGCCGGAAGGCATGCGTAGCGATGAGAAGATGTCGGCGCCTCCGAAGCGCTCGGAGTACGGAGGGCATGCAATGACCGGTGCCTTGACGCTTCCATCGACGAGGCCGCTCAGCGCGTTGGATCGGCCGGCGACGGTGACGTACACCTTGGGACGGGAGTCGATCTCGTATTCCTTGAGCAGTCCCAACACGTATGCGGCCGCCTTGTGCGCCGACGCCACTCGTATCTCACTGTCGATACCGAACTCGGCCAGGGCGGCTGCGATCGCCTCGCCGTGGCTCATGTCCGATTTTGAACCCATGATGATGGGGACCAGGGGTTTCATTCGAGCGCCTTTCTCATCCGTTCGGCAACCGGGGTCGCTCCCGGTTGGAATGTCTCGCCGGTGAGTCGCTCGAACGCGTCTATGTAGCGACCGGCGACCCTGGCAATGAACTCATCCGGCATGGCTGGTGGCGACCCTTCCCCGCGGTAGCCGCGGTCGGCGAACCACATCCGGAGAAACTCCTTGTCGTAGTTCTGGGGATCGCCGTCACCCCAGGTCTCTGCGATCCAGTACCTGCTCGAATCGGGAGTGTGGATCTCATCAATGACGGCGAGTGATCCGTCGATGATGCCGAATTCATACTTGGTATCGACCAATATCAGGCCGGCGTCGGCAGCAACCTCCTGACCCCGGGCAAAGACGGCCAACGCCGCATTCTGGACCTCTTCCCATAGGTCCGCTTCAACCAGGCCGTTTTCGACTACTTCTGTGCTGGTCAGACGCTCGTCGTGAGCGCCCCCGGTTGCCTTGGTCGTCGGCGTGATAACCGGGGAGGGGAGGGCATCATTCTTGTGCAGACCGGCGGGTAGCTCGAGTCCGTATGGTCGATCGACGCCCTCCTCGTAGAGAGTCCATAACGAGGTAGATGTGACCCCGGTGATGTAGCCACGGACGATGACCTCCACCGGAAGCGCATCCGCCTCGGCGGCGATGGTGACGTTGGGATCGGGTACCGAACGAACATGGTTGTCAACGATGCCGGCTGTCTGTTCAAACCACCATGCGCTCAGTTGGTTCAGGACCTGTCCCTTGTATGGAATCGCCCCGAGGACACGGTCGAAAGCAGAAACGCGGTCGGTCGTGATGAGTACCCGGGTGTCGTCTTGCAGATATACATCGCGCACTTTTCCTTCGAAGCGCTCTCCAAGCTCGGGCAGGTCGGTGCGGAGCAGAGCGTGAGGCACGGCTGCCACCAGTTCTGCAGACGACAGGGCCATGGTCAGTACTCCGTTTTGTGGGGGCGGCTACAACGATGCTGCATATTCGATTCCATTGATGAAGATAGCGAGCCCCGATCCTTGCGTCTCGCCGCGGTGTCGCCTCGGGTGTTGCCGCGGCGAGATGTGATTTTCCGGATGCGGCATTAGACCGAGGATGTTGCCTGCGGGGTTGGTAATGCCGGCGATGTGGTTTGACGATCCGTTCGGGTTTGCCGGGTAAGGATCGATGTCCGGTGGCACGTGGTATCGCAGTGCGACGAGGTGGCTTCGCTCAATCGCTCGCAAAGCAGCGCCTGGTGCGTAGAACCGGCCCTCGCCATGGGCGACCGGGCAATAGACCGGCTCGGTGAGTCGTCTGGTCCATACACACGGCGACTGCCGTTCCGGCACCAGCTCGACCCAACGGCACTCAAAGCGTCCGGAGGCGTTCCTCGTCAGAGTTGCTTGCTGGTTATGCGATCCATCGATTGCCGGGAGCAGGCCCGATTTCACCAGAGCTTGAAAGCCATTGCATACACCGAGGACGGGTCGTCCTTCTCCGGCAAAGAGCTCGAGGTCGTCACCAAAGCGGTGTCGCAGGACCGTTGCGAACAATCGCCCCGCGCCCAGATCGTCGCCATATGAGAAGCCTCCGGGGAGGATCAGCATTTGATAGTCGAGGACGCCAACGTCGCCATCCCGAAGCGCGTTGATGTGGATGATCTCAGGGTGGCCGCCCGCCATATCGACAGCAGCAGCCGCGTCCTGGTCGCGGTTTGTGCCGGAGGCGTGGACAATGAGTACCCGGGGTTTCACCGCGGCCTCCCGACGTGGCCTCGCCACGCCCGGGCGAGTGCCGGGATGGTGGTCGCGATAAATGCTCCCCCTGCGCTGTCGAGGAAACTGAAGCGGTCGTCGGCTCGAACGCTGCCGATGCGGGCAGTGATTGCGCCGGCCATCAATTGCTCGAACCGGGCAGCATCGGCGGTGGCGACTTCGACAACGAGACGGCCCAGCGATTCGCTGTACGCCGTCGCAGATTCGTCCAGGCCCGATTGTGCGGGGATGTCGCCCAGTCGGATGTCGGCGCCCAGGTCACCCCCAATGCTCATTTCCGCGATCGCCACCGCGATACCTCCCTCGGAAACGTCGTGGCACGAGGCGATGAGTCCGGCGGCAATCGCACGGTGCAACCGCAGGTACGTTTCGATGGCATCGGGGACAGGGGCGGGCGATGCTCCTCCGTCCCAACCGGTGAATTCGGCTAGTGCCGAACCGCCGAGGTGGCTTCCGGTGTTGCCAATGATGTACAGGTCATTCCCAGGCTGCTTGAGATCGCTCGACACGGTCAGGGCGATGTCGGGAACAACTCCAAGAGCGGAGATGACGAGCGTTCCTGGGATTGTGTGTTTGCGCCCGTCGCTGCCGGTGTACTCGTTGTTGAGGCTGTCCTTGCCGGAGATGAAGGGCGTGCGATATGTAACCGCGGCATCGTGACAGCCCTGAGTGCATCTGACGAGAGTCCCCAGCCTGTCCGCCAGGCGTGGATTGCCCCACGAGAAATTGTCGAGGATGGAAATCCGGTCGGGGTTGGCACCGACGGCCACGACGTTGCGGACCGCCTCGTCGACCGCGGCCCATGCCATGTTGTAGGGGTCGAGGCGCCCGTAGGCGGGGTTGAGCCCGACCGCAAGGGCGGCTCCGGCAACGGGTTCGTTCTGGTGCCGGCGGGGGAGAGGTGCGATAACCGCGGCATCCATCGGGCCGACGGATTGCGGTCCGGCGAACGGCTTGCCGACTGTGCCTCCCCGGACCTCGTGATCGTACTGCCGGACGATGTGCTCCTTTGATGCGATGTTGGGGCTGGACAGCAAGGCGAGGAGGGTATCGGTGGGGTCGGCCACGTCCGGCATCGGCCCCGCTTCGCCAAGCGGTGGTTCCCACTTGGCGGTCAGCTCGAGACGTGGCATTCCGTTGTGGAGGAAGTCGCAGTCGATTTCCCCGACGGTCTCGTCGTCGTAGAGAATCCGCATGACTCCATCGCCGGTGAACTCACCGAGCACGGTCATCTCCACATCGAGGCTGGATGCTATGTCTGCCACCCTGGGAATCTTGTCCGGTCGCACAGCAATGACCATCCGTTCTTGGGCCTCGCTGAGCCAGATTTCCCATGGCTCCAGTCCCGGATACTTGAGTGGAGCACGTTCCAGGTGGACGATGGCGCCGAGCTCCGCGGCCATCTCCCCGACACTCGACGACAGGCCGCCCGCTCCGCAATCGGTGATGGCGTTGTAGAGGCCCTCGTCGCGGGCAACCATGATGGCTTCGAGGACCTGCTTCTCGTGGATGGGGTGACCGATCTGCACTGCGCTGCCGGAGAGTTCACCCGTGGTGTGATCGGACTCCATCGAAGAAAACGTTGCACCACGGAGCCCGTCGCGTCCGATCCGTCCCCCGAGAACGACGATGCGATCCCCGACCCGAGGTTCTGTTGGGTGAGAACCTGCGGGCAGTACACCCAGGCATCCGCAGAAAACCAGAGGGTTCGCCGTGTATCCCGGGTCGTACACCACGGCGCCATTGACGGTCGGTATCCCCATCTTGTTCCCGTAGTCCTCGATTCCGGCGACTACTCCTTCTTCGATTCTCATCGGGTGCAAGACTCCGTCGGGCAGCGAATCGGCCGGCGTGTCGAGCGGCCCGAAACACAGTATGTCGGTGTTGGCAATAGGACGGGCGCTCACGCCGATGACATCGCGCACTACCCCTCCGACGCCGGTGTTGGCGCCACCGAACGGTTCGAGCGCCGATGGGTGGTTGTGGGTTTCGACTTTGAAAGCGAGGTCGGTCTGGTCGTCGAGAGCAACAATCCCAGCATCGTCTACGAAGGCGGATCTCACCCAGGGCTTGTCAATGCTCTCGGTGGCGGCCCTGATATGTGAATTCAAGATCGAATCGACCGTCGTCGTGATCAGGGGCTGCGTTGCTCCCGGCGGTGGTCCGGTGTACTCGATCAGAGCGCGGAAGGTCTTGTGAACGCAGTGTTCCGACCAGGTCTGCGCCAACATTTCCAGCTCGAGGTCTGTTGGGGCCCGACCGACCTGTCCGAAGTAGCTCCGGATCGCCGACATCTCGGCTGCGTCCAGGCTCAGCCGTCGCTCGGTCGACAGCTCCTGCAAAGCCGCCGTGTCGAGATCGGCCAGCGGTATGAAGTCGACGAGCGCCCCTTGCGGGGCAGTCTCGTTGGAGGCGATGGGCACGTGGGGTGGAGGCGCCGCCTCGTTGATGAAGTAGTGCTGAATCGCGTCGTTCGCCAGCAGGGTTGTGGCGATCATCTCGGCAAATTCGACTGTTATGGACCCGTTGATCGTGTAGCGGGTGCCGGTGGCCGCGGCTACGACACCTTTGATTCCGATCTCAGTTGCGGCCGTCAGCAGGCTTTCTGCCGTCGAGTCGGTTACGCCGGCATGAAGAACGACATCGACGATGTGGTAGCCATCGCCGGCCGGCAGGGCGTCCTCCTCCAACAGGAACGTGTGAGTGTCTTCGATAATCGGGTCGTGGAGGAGGGTGTCCGCCAGGGCGGCGACGTCTTCAGGGCCGATCTGGCCTCGCAAGTAGTAGCGATCGGCAACCTCGACGGACGTGACACCCGCTAACCCCAGCATGGCGATGCGGCGTTCTAGGGTCGTCGCCCGGGCGTCCTTCAATCCCGCTTTGGTCGTCACCTCAACGCAGAAGTCGGTGGCCCGGTCCACGACCGCAGTTTGCCATCGGCAACACCCGGTTCCGCTGTGTTCGGGCTCGAAATCCAGAAACGCGAAATCTTTTCTTAAGTGACATCACCCAAAGTGCTTGTGTGACCACTATCCTTTTGGCTGTCGACACTGCGTCGACAACGACCGCTTGACGGTCGGGAGCGCGGTGGCACGGGGGGTCGTGTTCCATAGCGAAATGTAGGGCGGCGAATCCCGGTAGGGGGGTGCGTCGCCCTACATGCGTGTCAGGGTGCGGTGGCGACCGGTCTTCCCGAGGTGCACCAGTCGCTCCACGACCCGGGATAGAGCAGGGCATCCGGCCGTCCGATGGCCGCAAGCGCCAACAGGTTGTTACATGCGGTCACCCCACTCCCGCAATAGCCGACCAGTTTCCGATCGGACTCTGCGGTCACGGCAAAGCGGCTTTTGAGATCCTCGAGGGGGAGAAATCGTCCCTGTGGTCCGACATTGCCGACGTATGGCACGCTGACTGCTCCTGGGATGTGCCCGGCAACCGGGTCGATGGGCTCCACATCGCCGCGATAGCGCTCCGGTTCCCGGGCATCAATGAGAAGCACATCGCTGCGGGCAGCCTCGATTTGCTCTGCGGTGATGACGCCGGTCCAGTCGGCACCGCCGTCAAAGGCGGTCGCCGGCCATTGCGGCACCTGCCGGGTCGTCGGGCGGGATTCCGCCGTCCAGGTCTCCCACCCGCCATCCAGCACCCGAACCCGATCGTGGCCGAGCGACCGCAACATCCACCACATCCGGGCGGCAATCCCTCCGCCGGCATCGTCGTAGACGACCACGTTGTGGGCAGGGCCGATGCCGGATCTACCGATGAAGTCGCCGAAAGCGGTCGCGCTGGGGAGGGGATGTCGACCGGCTCCCACGACGCCGGTGAGATCGTCATCGAGCGAGAAGTAGCGAGATCCCGGGATGTGGTTGGCGACGTACTCCTTGCGGCCTCTTGCAGGTTCCGCAAGGTAGAAGCGACAGTCGGCGACCCGCAGCGACTCTTTGCCCAGTCGCCCCTCCAACTCGGCGCCGGATATCAGGGGATTCAGCGTCGCCATCCGAATAGGACCTTGGCGAGGGCCTTCCAATATCGAGGTCCGACGCGACGTGGCATCCACCCGCCCATCAAGCGAGTGGTTGGCCGGAACCGCGCAGACGTTATGGAACGATGGATGGTGAAGGCTTTGATACCTTCCTCTCCCAACTGTCCGTTGAGACCGGACTCACCGATGCCGCCGAATTTGATGCTCGGATAGAGAAAGTTGATCAGGTGGTCGTTGATCGCAACCGTGCCGGTCTTCATGCGGCGGGCAATGCGTCGTCCCCGCTGCTTGCTACCCGTCCACACGGATCCATGGAGGCCGTAGGGAGAGTCGTTGGCGAGGAGAAGAGCCTCTTCTTCGTCCGCAACCTTCATGACGGGGATGACAGGACCGAAGGTCTCCTCCTGCATGAGAAGCATCGAGTGGTCAACGCCTTCGACGAGGGTCGGCTCGAAGTACGCGCCGTGCTCGGTCGTCAGCTTTGATCCTCCCGCGACAACACGGGCACCGGCTGCCACCGCCAGGTCGAGTTGGTTCTCCACGACCTCAGCCTGAGGCGCGGAGATGAAGGGGCCGATATCGCGGTGATCCCCCGTCGCCGCAGTAATCCGACCGGCCGCGTCCGCAGCTTCTTCCATGAACTCGTCGTAGGCGTCGGCAACCACGTAGACGCGTTCGATCCCGACACATTGCTGCCCGGCGTTGAAGACCCCGAAGGTGATCGCCGCCCTGGCGGCGTCCCTGAGGTTGGCGTCTTCGAGGACGATCTGAGCATCCTTGCCGCCCAATTCGAGTAGGACCGGTTTCAATGTCTTCGCAGCCTGACCGGCTATGACCTTGCCGACCTCTCCCGATCCCGTGAAGGCGATGATGTCGGTGTCGGCATCCACCAGGGCTGAGCCGGTGTCACCACCGCCGTGGATCACCTGTACTACGTCGTCAGGTAGCCCTGCTTCGATTGCCAGATCCTCGACGAGTTGCCCGGACATCGGAGTGATCTCGGATGGTTTGACAACAATGGTGCAGCCTGCACACAGTGCCTGAATGGAAGAAAGAGTGGGAAGGTAGAAGGGATAGTTCCAGGGTGAGATGATCCCCGCTACTCCAATGGGGGGGTACTCGGTCCAACCTCGCGTAGTCAGGAACGGCCAGGAACTACCCTTCTTGGGTCGAAGCAGTTTCCCGGCATTTCTCGTGTAGAAATCGAGGGCGGTCAGCGTTCCAACTATCTCGGCGTGGGCGTCACCGACGTTCTTGCCGGTTTCGCTGACGATGACGGCCGCAATGCGGTCCATCGATCCCAGGACATGTTTGGCGAATGCCCGAAGGTACGGCTTCCGCTCGTCATGGGTCATTGCGCCCCAATCATCGAATGCCCCCCGCGAGCGTTCCACGACGGCGGCGACGCCCTCCGGTTCGGTAATGGCGACCGTGCCGGCCGGCTTGCCCGTCAGCGGACTGGTCGGCGTGATCCAGCGAGTCTCGTTGTCCCTCGGTTGTGTCACGTCGGATCATCCTTACCTGCTGCCACGAGAGCTGCAGGAGCTGCGGCCGCCTCCCACGGGCGGGCAATCACGTGCCAACCCAGCGCCAGAACCAGAATCGGGATGCCCAGGGGAGCGTCAACCTTCACGTTGTTGTACGAAACCATGGACCCGGAAATCTGGGCGACGGGTGTGCCGCCGACGGTTACCTGCCAGCGACGCGGTCTTGGGTCGCTCTCGAGATCGTATGCCCACTTCTTGGACTCGATCTCCCACCGTCGACCCAGCCAGGAACGGCGGGTGATTCTGGCGAGTTCGTTGCCGGCCTCATCGAGAGCCACGACGACGCCCTGACCGTGGGGGGTGAGCACCGCGGTATCACCGCTCGGGACCGCTATCCGGCTGATGTGAAGGCGCCCCGAGCGCTGCAACTCGGCAACGGCTTCATCTTTCGAGCGCAGCTGCCATCGGCTGGACATGAAGGGGCTCGCCAACTCGGCGCTTCCGTAAACCATGCCGTAGAGACCGCGTTCTGCCATGAGGGCAACGGTAGCGCACGACCCGACCCGCTTGCTCCCAGATGGGTATCGTCGGGGTATGAAGCTTCATGTGATGGACGGTACCTACGAGCTGTTTCGGGCGTTCTTCGGGGCCCCTCCACGCACGAGTCCCGATGGTCGCGAAGTAGGAGCTACCTACGGGATCGTTGCCTCGACCCTGGGCCTGCTCTCGGAACCCGGAGTCACCCACCTCGGTGCGGCGTTCGACACGGTCATCGAATCGTTTCGCAACGATGTGTATCCGGACTACAAGACCGGTGCCGGCATCGACGAGACCCTGTTTGCTCAGTTCCCGCTGGCAGAGAGGGCGATGCAGGCCATTGGAGTCACAGTGTGGTCGATGGTCGAGTTTGAGGCGGATGACGCCCTGGCGACGGCGGCAGCCCGCTGGGCGGCAGACGTCGAGCAGGTGGTTGTCCTGACTCCCGACAAGGACCTTGCCCAGTGCTACGGCGATCCACGGGTAGTCGGCTACGACCGGCGCAGGCAAATCCTGATCGATGAGGCCGGGGTCATGGACAAGTTCGGGGTCCGGCCAGATTCCATCCCCGACTACCTGGCGCTGGTGGGCGACAGCGCCGATGGTCTCCCCGGCTTGCCGGGGTGGGGGGCGAAATCGAGTTCGGTGATCCTGGAGCGGTATCGACATCTGGAGGAGATCCCCCTCGACCCGGTGCGATGGGATGTCAAAGTGCGTGGTGCCGACAAGCTCGGCACCACGCTCCGGACCCGCATGGGCGATGCCCTCCTCTACCGTTTCCTTGCCCAACTTCGTTTTGACGTTCCCCTGCAGGAGGATCTGGTGGATCTCGAGTGGAAGGGCGTGCCCCGCCGGCCGTTCACCGAACTCTGTGAAGAACTCGGCTTCGACCGGCTGCCCGGCCGCGTACCCAAGTGGGCCGACTGACGACAAGCGGCTACGGACGCGCTGGAGGGACACCCCTCACGGGTGCCCCTCCAAACTG
The DNA here is from genome assembly GCA_947258985.1 of uncultured Acidimicrobiaceae bacterium. Taxonomy (GTDB): domain Bacteria; phylum Actinomycetota; class Acidimicrobiia; order Spongiisociales; family UBA5794; genus JAAETI01. Next base: position 45,705 of record CAMYKI010000017.1, on the reverse strand, counting down.
ACCACGGTTGCTGCCCCGGGCGTGTACCAGGACCGCTATGCGGTCAGTGACCGTTCGATCCCACGGGATCCAGTTCCCTCGGCTCAGCGACCAGCTCCTGGAACACGAACTCGGGGTAAGAGTCGGCGCCATGCTCGGATCGGTCCAGACCGGATATCTCCTCGTCCGGAGAGACCCGAATCCCCACCAGCCAGTCCACCAGCTTGAACACGGCAAAGCTGGTGACAAACGTCCAGCCGATGATGGCTCCGGCGCCGATCGCCTGGTTCAGCAGGCTGCCACCGCCAAAGATCCCGACAGCGAGCACCCCCCATAGGCCGGCAGTCCCGTGCACGGAGATAGCGCCCACTGGATCATCGAATCCGGCCCGCTCGAGGCCGATGACCGAGAAGACCATGATGACCCCTGCGATGGCGCCGACAAGGATCGAAGCGCTGAAACCGATTGATGCAGTGCCCGCGGTGATACCGACAAGACCCGCCAGCAACCCGTTGAGCGTGAAGCCGACATCCGGTTTGCCTGTCACCAGCCAGGCAGTGAACATCGCCCCGATGGCGCCGCCACAGGCGGCGAGAGTCGTGGTGACCGCCGGATAGGCGACATCCTGGCCGACCGCAGCCAGGGTGGAACCGGCGTTGAATCCGTACCAGCCGAACCACAGGATCATGACGCCTAGGGCTCCAAGCGTCAGCGAGTGGCCGGGTATGGCGCGCGGTTTGCCGTTCGCGTCGTACTTGCCGATGCGGGGCCCGATCACCAGGACTCCGGCGAAGGCGGCCACGCCACCGAGCAGGTGCACCACTCCGGATCCGGCGAAGTCGCTGTATCCCAGTTCTGCCAACCAACCGCGGCCGTCCCACACCCAGTGGGACACCACCGGGTAGATGAGACCCGTGATGAACGGGGTGTAGATGAGGTAAGAGACGAACTTGACCCGCCCGGCGACGGCTCCTGAGACGATCGTTGCCGCGGTGGCGGCGAACACGACCTGGAATAGCCATTCCGAACCGCGGCTTGCATCGTTGAAGAAGAACCCGTCCCCATAGGCAAACAAACCGCCTACCGACGATCCTCCGTACGCAAGGCCGAAACCCAGCGCCCAGTACATGACCCCACCAACGCTGAAATCCATGAAGTTCTTCATGATGATGTTGCCGGCGTTTTTGGCCCTGGTGAATCCGGCCTCGACCAGGGTGAACCCCGCCTGCATCAGCATGACCAGTGCTGCGGCGATGACCAGCCAGACTTCATCGACGGCAGTTGCCACCTGGGTGATATCGGTTTGGGCCGAAGCGCTCCCTGCCATAGGCCCAAACAAGGCAATCGCGACCAGGCCGAGGGCAAGTATCCCGTTCCGTTTCATTCGGTTACCTCCTATGTGAATGGAGGCAACCTATGTGGTCTTGGTTTCTCGAACGTTGCTCGTCCGTTACGTCTGTGCGACGAGTCTGTTACACCGGTGTTTCGGACTGCGTAGAGCCGGGAGCTACAGCCCCATCCCTCGTCCGATGATCTCTTTCATGATCTCGGTCGTCCCGCCGTAGATGGTCTGCGCACGGCTGTCGGCGTAGATGCGCGCAATTGGGTACTCCGTCATGTAGCCGTATCCGCCGTGGAGCTGGACACAACGGTCGACGACCCGCAGCTGCAGTTCGGTACACCACCACTTGGCCATCGCCGCCGTGTCGGCGGTGAATCGACCGGCAACGAGTTCCATGGTGCAGCGGTCGAGGAATACCTGGGCGACTTGGACCTCGGTCGCTAACTCGGCCATCAGGAACCGGCTGTTCTGGAATCTGCCGATGGGACGACCGAATGCCGTTCGCTCCTGTACGTAGTCCCTGGTCAGGGCAAGCGCTTTTGCGGCGGTGGCAACGGCACCAACTGCGATGGTGAGGCGCTCTCGCTCGAGACCAGACATCAGGTAGAAGAAGCCTGCGCCTTCTTCGCCGATGAGGTTGTTCTCGGGCACCCGGACATCGTTGAAGAACAACTCGGATGTGTCTTGGGCCTTCATGCCGACCTTTGCGAGGTTGCGGCCCCTCTCGAACCCTGCCATCCCCCTTTCGATCACGAGGAGGGACAGGCCACGGTGCGGGTCGTCGGATGTTCGGGCGACGACCACCACCAGATCGGCGAGTTGCCCATTGGAGATAAACGTCTTCGTCCCGTTCACGACGTATGAGTCGCCCTGGCGAACAGCCTTTGTCGAGATTGCCGCGAGGTCGCTTCCCGTTCCGGGCTCGGACATGGCAACCGCCGTGATGATCGAGCCGTCCACACAACCGGGGAGCCACCGAAGTTTCTGCTCGGGGGAGCCGTACTCGGTTATGTACGGAACCACCATCTCCGAGTGCACGGCGAACCCGGGGCCGCTGGCGAGGGCGTCGGCCATTTCCTCCATGAACACAACTGGAAATCGAAAGTCGTCGACGCCGGCCCCGCCGTACTCCTCGGGCACGGCGTGGCAAAGGTGCCCGCCGGCGCCGGCCGCCAGCCATGCCTCGCGGCTGACGACACCGGCGCTCTCCCAGGCGTCGTGATGGGGCGTTATCTCGCGTTCGAGGAACTCGCGCACGGCGCGTCGATACAACTCGTGGTCGTCTTTGAAGATCGTCCTGCGCATCATTGGAGCCTCCGCGATCACTCGACTCCCACTCTAGGAAGTCAGCTGCGGCGCAGGTGGTACATGGTTCGGGTGTCGGTGATTTCGGTCTTGGTGATGATTGCTCCGCCGGCACGCGCGTAGCTTTCGAAATCGTCCGGGGTATACGGCGCCAGGTCCGTCGTTCGGCTTGCAGAAATGCGCTGCGCCATTGGATCTGCCGACGAGACAAACTCAACCGCCGCTTCCTCGGAAAACTCGTATATGAGCCCGACGACCTGCTCGAGGGGGAGGCCCAAACCCAGGCAGAGGTGATGCAGCACTGCAAGCCAGGTGGAGAACGCAGGCCGTACACGCTCTGTGAAGGCCGCCCGCTCCTTTCCGCGCCAACCGAAGGCAGGGGTCGGATTTGTGATGTCAACCACAAGCGGTGTGAGATTGTCGATCTCTGAGGACGATGTTGATGTGTAAAGAGCATCGATTGCCCCGGCGTCATTGTCGATACCTATGACCTGGTCGAAGGTCTCAGCGAGGATCCGGGTAAAGAGGCCTGCGTTGGCGCCGACGTCCACCGCCACAGACCGGGATACAGCTGTGGAAGCGGCCTCCCGCACGAAATCCGATTTGGCTTTGGTCGACTGGCGCTCGTACGGCAGCGCTTCTTCGTAGTCCGCCCACGTGCTGGGTGCGGATGACTCGAGATCGGCAACCAGGTCCCGCATCTTGCGAATCGTTGCGACGACGGATTCAACAGGAAGGGAGGCCTTGCCGACATCGCGCCGGGCCGCGGTCTTCATCCCGGCGGCTCGCTTTTCCAGGAGGCTGCGCAGCCGAACGTGTGTGAGCACACCCTTGTGCGCTCCCGAACGGCCCCTCATCATGCGGTTCAGGTCCCCGATGGGAATGCCGTCCACCGTCCCGCGCAACAGCCGCTGGAAAGGAACACCAACGTACGACTCCAGCATCAGCGGGGCAAGGAAGTGATCACAGAACTGCCCGTATGCAGACCAGATCCCGCGTTCACCAAAACGGTCTATCGACCCGATGTCGATGATCGTGGGGCGCGAGCCCCTGAACACAACGTTGAACGCCGAGGCGTCCTTGAGAATAAAACCCTTCTCCAGGGCCGCGAGGTTCGAGTCCAGAGTGACCAGAGCTGCGTCGCGGAGCATCGCAAACGACCACTCGGCCGGATAGCTGATCAGCGGCACTCGCTCCGACTCGATAACGGCGGCATCGGGTGTGCCTTCCGGCGGTGCAACGTCTTCTACCACCCAGTTGGCAACGAACCAGCCTTCACCTATCAGTTCGTCCATCAAGCCGGATCGGCGGGCTGCCCGGTCGATATCGGCGGTGTTGGGGCTCATGCCGCGTAAAACGCGTTCATCCTCATAGAAGACCCGGGACTCCGGATCACGAAACGACCCCGTTTCGATCATTCCTGCGGCGCTACCGACTCGTGCTGTTCGTCTTTGACCTCTACCTCGGCCTCGGCCTCGGGGGTGTCTTCGCTGGCAACTCGCCGCTTGAGGCGATTCATCCGCAGCTTGGCCGCCGCGGCGACGCCGGCGGTACCGGCAAGGGCAAGCTGTACAAGCGTCGCCCCGGTACCCGGGTCGAGGTAGGCGAGAAGTGGGTCAATCATCAACATCCTTTCGTCGAGTGTACTTCGGCAGCACTGAACGACTCATTGAGTGCGATCTACGGTGCGGTTTCTCTTCTCAACAGCGGCGTTATTGGGACCACAGGGTCGGTCTTTGTCGCCACCCAGTAGTTCTCGTCTGGGAGCTCGTCGAGGTTGGTTCCGATCGCACAGTTCATGGCGATGCGAAACCCGTTTACCGGCGTCAGATCGGCCCTGATTGGCTCCTCGCATCCTGGAAAGCGGTAGGCACTGAGGATCGCCATTCGTTCGAGGATGGCTTCATCGGTGAGTTCGGTGAAGGGTAAATCCCAATCAAGCGTGGAAGCCGGTCCGTGGTCTGCTGTGATGATGACGATCGCCGCTGGATCGCGGGCCAGTAACCCATCAACGGCCTCCAACACGAGGCTGTTGACGCAGCTGGTCTGCTGGCCATAGTTGCGCCTGCGGGTGTCGAGCTTCGTTGGGTCGGACCCCCATCGGCGAAGTTCGTCCTGAGGTTCCCGCGTACAGTCGGCGTTGAGGAGCAGCGGTGCGTGCGGAAGGAGTGTGTGGGCTACCGTAAGGCGGGGCTCATCGTTGTGCGTCGGCGCCGACACGACCTCAACCAGGGATCTCAAGTGATCGTGAGACACGCTGTTGAACGGGTCAGGGCGGATCTCACGCATTAGCGGTGCGAAGATCGTCATCTGAGAGATGTTCCACAGGCTTCGCTCGACAAGGCCGTCGCGAATGCACCTGTCAACGTTTGGGCCGCATTGTGATCCGCCCCATGCGTTCTCAAAGTAGACGGTCTCGTATCCGACGGAATCGAAGACCTGGATGAAGCCGGTTCGTCCGGTGAGTGTGGAACGCATCAGTTCCCATTCAGCGTCGTCGAATCCCCCCTCGTCAAAGACATAGTCCAGGTTGAGCATCGTGGCCAGGGACGCATACGTCCTCGCGTAATTGGAAGTCGCCTCTGCCGCGATGCTGAACCCACGAGATTCGAGTTCGGTCAAGAACTCGCTGTTGTCGAAGCCGAACTCCGCCTCGAGCAAATCAGCCCGAGCGTAGGCATCGAGCACGATCAAGAGAACATCGGGTCCTGCAGCCGTTTCCAAGGGTGTCGACGGCAGAGCCGACGGTATCGACTGGAAGGCGTTGGCTCCGAGGAACAGCACGGCCGAGATCGCCAGCACACAGGCGCCGGCGGCGAAGTACCAATCGTCTGCGAGGCGGCTTGCCAGCCAGATGATCACTCCCGCCACGAGGACAGGCGTGATGTCGCCGAGCAGTGCGAGACCCGTCACCTCGGAAAACAGTGTCCCGACTGATACCAAGGCCGGCCACTGAAAGCCCATAGCTACGACCACTGTCGTCACACCGAGCGACCAACGGATGCGTCGGCGAAAGCCGTGAGACAACACCGCAAACACCGAGATCGTTACCAGCGCTACGAATAGGGTCATCGTCAAGACGAGATCCGGGCGAAGCGGGAATGGCGCATCGGCCCAGGTCCACCACAGCGCCGGAATTGCGATAACGAGGACGGCCGGAAGCACCCAGAGGGCAAGGGGAGCAGGTGAGATGCTGCTCTTGGGATGCGGGACGTCTGTCATGGTCTATCCGGGTAGTGCCGAGGGACGGTATCGGTGAGTTGTCGGCTGATATCACCTGGTCGCTGAGGAATATCCGATATGCCGATCTCCAATTGGCTGCGAGCCGGGCGCACGATAGGCACGGAAGTGCTCATACCTCCGATGAGTCGGAAGTTGGGTCGAGCCCTTCGCTCTTGTTAGCTCTCGAGGCGGTCGGCCACGTCAATCACGACACCCACGCCTTGTGGGGGAGTCCACAGGGTTAGATCGGGGAGCTGCTCGAATCCGCTGCCGACAGCGCAGTTGGCCAGCGTCCTGGTGCCGTTGACCGGGGAGAGAGTCGGGTAGACAACCGTCTCGCAACCAGGGAGTCTGTAGGCGCTGAAGATTCCCATGCGTTCTCGGATGTCGGAATCTGTCAGGTCCTCAGGTTCCGTTGTGAGCAGCATCGATGGCTCGGATCCGTGATCACCGGTGATCATGATGTGTGTGCGCGGATTTCTCTCCACAATTGCCGATACCGTTTCCAGGAGCTTCTTGTTCGTGCACTCGAGCTGGCCAGCATAAAAAGCGCGGCGTTCGTCGATCAGATCGTCGTCCAGATTGGCGTGAGCTCTCCTGGTGGCGGTATTGACGTAGTCGCACCTTTCGTCGAGGAGGTAAGGCGGATGAGGGAGAAGGATGTGGACCATCGTCAACCGGGGCCGGTCATCAACTCGATCGGCCGCCACCATGCTGGGGAGACTCTCCAGGTGTTCTACGGATACCGAATGGAACGGGTGGGGGCGGACGGCGCGAACTAGAGGAGCAAAGATGGTGACATCCGACAGGCTCCATAGGATTCGTTCGGTGAACCCCTCGCGAATGCAGATATCGACAGAAGCACCGCAGTGAGATCCTCCCCAGGAGCTTTCGGCGAAGACGATCTCGTAGCCGGCGGCGCGAAATACCTCGAACAGCTGCGGTGCCCCCGAAAGGGCGCTTCGCATCCGGCCGTGGTCCTCATCAGTAACCGTTCCAAGGTCGTAGACATAGTCCAGTTCGAGCATTGAGGCGATTGAGGCATATGTGTAGCTGTAGTTGGCGTTCGCTTCACCAGCGACGACAAAACCGACTTGCTCCATTCCTGTCAGGAACCCCGAATTGTCGTAGCCGAACTGTTCGTCCAACACATCGGCCCTGGCGTAGCCGTCCATCACGATAAGAACCGCGTCCGCGGCATCTGGCTCTGCCGCCCCTCGCGGTACCGGTGATGCCAGCACGCTGTTTGGAATTGCGGCAAATAGCAGGGCGACCACGAGGGCGAGAAGTACGGATGTGACGATCGCGGCAAACGGCCACTCGCCCGCTCTGCGAGCAGCGATCCAGATGAGGCCGATTCCGGCCAGTACGGGAACCAGGTCCTGGATCATGGGGATCGGTACGGACGACGCCAGAACCTTGCCGACATTGGTGAGAGTTGGCCACTGGAAGAGGGCGAGAAGGGTCACACCGGTGACGCCAAGCGACCACCGCAAGCGGGTCTTGAAGCCACGGCTCAGGATGGCAGCCAGGGCCAATGCGACCAGCAGCGCACCAAATGCCATTCCGAAGGCCTGCTCGTACCGAATCGGCAGCGGACGCGACTCGACAACCCATGCCATCCCTGGAAGGACCACTGCGCAGCTGAGCAGCACGATCCACAGGATCAGCGGGACTCTGGTGTGCTCGGTGGGCTCGTGAATCACGGCTCCGCTAGACCTGCTTTCCCTCGGCGGAATCGCTTATCCATCTCCTCCGAAGCCGAGCAACCTCTCACGATGAAGCGATCGTGAGCCGGCGACCAGCCCGGAGACGGCGAGAACCCAGGCGACGGCACCAACGGCCATTGCGGCAAGAACGGGATTGATCAGCAGGCCGCTGGACACACCGTATGCGGCGAAGATGACCGGTAGCGAGACCAATGTCGCCGCCTGCTGTGCCGCTGCGGTGCTCCGTACCTTCGATGACACCCACAAGATCACGGCTAGCGCCATGGCGATGAAGGGAGGCACCACCCACAGGATCAGGATCCACCATCCTGGTGTCGGAAAGAACCATCCGCCGACCAGAGGACCCACCTTCAGATTCACGAGCAGCGAGTAGGCGCCGAAGCCGACCGCCGTTGCGGCGAAACCGGGGACGAGGCTGGCGATGAGCTTGCCGGTGAAGATCTCCCTTTCGGTGAGCGGTGAGTGGGCGAGGAACTCGCCGGTGCCTCGTTCGCGTTCCCCAACGATCGCATGGGCGCCCACAGCAGATGACACTGTTAGCGGCACCACGATGGCAACCGGTGCAAGCAAATAGACGGCAAGCATGTAGGCGCCCCGGGCCGCAGGAGTATCTCCCACGACATTTTCCTGCACCGGGCCCGGCAGGGTTTGCAGAACCTCGCCGATCTTGTTGACGAGATCGCTGCTCCCGGTTGACGTCACTATCGACAGCAGCATGAAGGGCAGCCCCAAGAAGAACACTGCTGCGAGGAAGGCCATCGGAATCCAGTAGTCCTTGCTCTTGAAGAGCCGCCTGAGGTCGATCCTGGCGACGGTGAGCATACGATCGATTCTCATGCGGTCTCCCTCAGCGAGCGCTGCATCTCGAAGTAGAGCGTCTCCAGCGTCGGATTGTCCGGCTGCACACGGGTGATGCGGGCTCCAGACTCGACCAGCAGTGCAACAACGTCGGGCAGTTTGTCCAGGTGGGTGAGGCGCACGTGCAGCGCTCCGTTCCATTCGGCATCGACGACGTCGGGATGGTTCCGCAGCGCATCGAGCGACGACCGGTTCTCGGCATCGATCACTACGGCGGGATTGGTAACGAACTGGCCGGCGAGGTCTTCCTGGCTGCCGACGATGCGAGCCTGACCTTGCGCCATCAATACCACCTGGTCGGCGACTCCTTCGGCCTCGTGGAGAAGGTGCGTACACAACACGATCGTCCTGCCTCTGCCTGCCAACTCGCGGATCAGGTTGAGAACGGCGCGCGCCGACTCAGGATCGAGGCCTGCGGTCGGCTCGTCGAGGAGAAGGACCTCGGGATCGTGGAGAACGGCCCTCGCCAGAGCCAGTCTGGTTCTCATTCCCGTCGAATAGCCACCGACGTCGAGGTCGAGAGCATGGTCGATTCCAAATCTCTCGGCGGCGGGCCGGATAGCGGCGGGGTCGGCGCCAAATATTTCAGCGGTGAAGGTCAGGTTGTCCCAACCGGTGAGTCGGTCGTACAACGCGGGCTTTGGGGGAACCACCGCCGACCGAGCCCTGATTTCGTCTCCATCGGTCTTCGGGTCGAGGCCGAGAACCTCGATCACGCCCGCGTCTGAATTGAGTGCGCCGGTCGTCAGTCGTACGGTCGTAGTCTTTCCGGCGCCGTTTGGCCCGAGTAGGACCGTTATCGATCCGCCGGGGACCTCGAGGCTGAGATCATCGACCGCGGTGACCGCGCCGAACCGTCGCGTTACATTCGAAAATCTGATGGCAAGGGACATACGCAGGCTTATCGGTTCCGGCGTCGCAGAACTGAACGTCGGTCTGGTCAGGACATCCCAAAGAACACGCCGGTGAGCGGTGGCACTGTGATTTGTATCGAGTTGTCGAACCCGTGACCGGGAACGTTCTCCGTGGCGATGGTGCCTTCGTTGAGGACACCGCTTCCGCCGTATCGCTGGTTGTCACCGTTGAGCAGTTCGTGCCAGTTCCCTGCGGTCGGCACTCCGAGCCGATATCCGTGGCGGGGGACGGGCGTGAAATTGGCGACAAACAGCACCGGTGATCCCTCGCGTCCGAACCTGATGAAGGCGAATACGCTGTTTGCGGCGTCGTCGCCGATCACCCATTGGAATCCGCTCGGGTCACTGTCCAGTTGATGCAGAGCCGGCTGGTCCTTCATCAAGTCGTTGAGATCCCCGATCCAGCGCGACACTCCTGCATGCTCGTCATACTGGAGCACGTCCCACGGAAGCTCTTGCTCGTGGTTCCACTCATCCGGGACCGCAAACTCGCCGCCCATGAAGAGCAACTTCTTCCCCGGTTGCGCCCACTGGTACCCGAACAACAGACGTAGTCCGGCCAGCTGTTGCCACCGATCACCCGGCTGTTTGGCCAGCAGGGAGCCCTTGCCGTGCACCACTTCGTCGTGCGATAGGGGCAGAGTGAAGTTCTCGTTGAACGCGTAGACCATGCGGAAACTGAGCTCTGAATGGTGGAACGACCGGTGGACGGGCTCCTTCGCCACATAGGCGAGGGTGTCGTTCATCCAGCCCATGTCCCACTTCTGCCCGAACCCGAGACCGCCGAACTCGGTCGGATGCGTGACCATCGGAAAGGCGGTCGATTCTTCGGCGTACATCTGGATGTCGGGATACCGGGCATATGCGGCCTGGTTGATCAGCTTGAGTAGGGAGATCGCACCCAGATTCTCTCTACCTCCGAAGTGATTGGGGATCCACTCACCCTCGTTGCGCGAGTAGTCGCGATAGAGCATCGACGCCACCGCATCGACCCGGATTCCGTCGGCGTGATACTTGTCGAGCCAAAACAGAGCGCTGGACAGCAGAAAGCTCCGAACCTCGTGTCTGTCGTAGTTGAAGATGAGGCTGTCCCAATCAGGGTGGTAGCCAACCTTGGGATCAGCGTGTTCGTAGAGCTTCGTGCCGTCGAAGTCGGCAAGACCATGGCTGTCGCTCGGGAAGTGGGATGGCACCCAGTCCAGGATCACGCCGATGCCATTCTGGTGAAGGTGATCGACCAGGTACATGAGGTCCTGTGGTGTCCCGTAGCGGGCGGTCGCGGCGAAGTAGCCGGTGCACTGGTACCCCCAGGAGCCGTAGAACGGATGCTCCATGACCGGGAGCAATTCGACATGTGTGAAGCCGAGTTCGTTTGCATAGTCCGCCAGCTGGTGGGCCATTGCCCTATACCCTCCCGGTTCGTAGCGCCACGAACCGAGATGCACTTCATATATGGAAATGGGTGCGTCGAGTGCGTTACGGGCGCCTCGTACAGACATCCACTCCAAGTCGTTCCATTGGTAGTCGAGATCCCAAACGACCGAGCCGGTGCGCGGAGGCTCCTCGGCCCGGAACGCAAACGGATCGGCTTTGTCTACCGGAGGGGCACCCCCATCGGGGACGATGCGGTACTTATAGACCTCGCCGGCGCCGACGCCGGGTATCCGACCGCTCCACACCCCGGAGTTGTCGGGGTTGAGTGCCCAGCCATCGGTCCAGCTGTTGAAGTTACCGACTACCTCGACCCTGCTGGCCGAAGGAGCCCAGACGCGGAATATGGTTCCGTCGCCGTCGATGTGGGCACCGAGCACGTCGTATAGCGCCGTGTGCGTTCCGCCGTTGAAGGACCACCGGTCGTCGTTGGTGAAGGCTCGTGCTGGTTGTGTCATTGCAGCAACCTACCTCGTTGGTCGTCGCGGCGGAAGTCCCCAGGGGATCCGACCCCGATAGGAACCCGGCGAGCCGCATGTGGCAGACTATGGCCATGGATGATTATCGCGCCACTCCAAAGGTCCTCTCGATGATTCTTGCCGGCGGTCAAGGGACACGATTGCTCCCGTTCACGCTGGTAAGGGCCAAGCCTGCCGTCCCATACGGGGGGCAGTACCGACTCATCGACTTCGCTCTCTCCAATCTGGCAAACGCCGGCTTTCGCAAGATCGTCGTACTCACCCAGTACAAGAGTCACAGCCTGGATGTGCACCTTTCCACCACCTGGCGCATGTCGACCTTCCTCGGGAACTACGTGACCTCGGTTCCGGCGCAGATGCGCCGGGGCCCGCAGTGGTTCGCCGGTTCCGCCGACGCCATCTTTCAGAATCTGAATCTGATAGATGACGAACACCCGGACTACATCTTCGTCTTCGGAGCCGATCACATTTACAGGATGGACCCGGCTCAGATGTTGGAACACCACAGGGACAGTGGGGCGGGAGTCACTGTGGCCGGCATCCGCGTCCCCCGGTCTGAGGCAAGTGCGTTCGGCGTTATCGACCGCGATCCCAATTCGTCGATGATCTCAGCGTTTCTGGAGAAGCCGGATGATCCGCCTGGGCTCGCCGACAGCCCGGACGAAGTTCTCGCCTCGATGGGGAACTACATCTTCAGCACAGAGGTCCTGATCGACGTTCTCAATGCAGACGCTGAGGACAAGAAGTCCGGTCGGGATATCGGCGGCGATCTGATCCCGGCGTTGGTCGCCTCGGGGCAGGCGCATGTGTACGACTTCACGACGAACCGCGTTCCCGGCGAGACTCCGCGCGACAGGCACTACTGGAGGGATGTGGGCACGATCGACTCCTACTACGAGGCCAACATGGATCTCGTGGCCCCGCACCCTGTGTTCAATCTGTACAACAATGAGTGGCCCGTCTACACGCAGTTCCGTACGTTGCCTCCTGCCAAGGTAGTGGCGCACGGGGAGTTCGGTTCGGGCGAAATCGCTAATTCGATGATCTCTCCGGGATGCATCATCACCGGCGGCGAGGTCCGCAGTTCTGTGCTTTCCCCCAACTGCCGGATCGAACCGGGCGCCGTTGTCGAGGGATCGATCCTGTTCGACGACGTGCACGTCGGAGCGGGCGCTGTCGTCCGCAATGCCATCGTCGACAAGCACGTTGTGATTCCCCGGGGCCGTCAGATCGGCACCGACAAGGAACGTGACGCCGACGAGTTCGTGATTTCCGATGGAGGGGTCATCTCCATCGGAAAGGGCCACAAGGTCAAGTACGCCTAGGCGACTGACCGCCAGATCAACCGTGGGAGAGCATTTCCCGGTAGAGGTCTATGTGACGCTGTGCCGGTTCGGACCACGACCAGTCGATCGTCATCCCGCGCTTCTGGATACCGCGACGCCTCTGCTTGTGGCGCCAGGCCCGGACGGCCCTGTGCAGCGCGTCCACCATTCCTGCAGTATCCGCGGTAACCGATAGGAACCCCGTTCCGTTTTTGCGGTCGGCGTCGGCATCGATGACAGTGTCGTGCAGACCGCCCACGTCGGTGACGACCGGGATTGTCCCGTAGGCCATGGCCTGCATCTGTGCTAGTCCGCATGGTTCGAATCGGCTCGGCATCAGCAGGAGATCGGAGCCGGCGAAGATCGTGTGGGCCAACTGCTGGTTGTATCCGTCCTCGAAGAAGACGTTATCCGGCCAGGTTGTCGCCGCCGAGCGGGCCCAGTCGGCCAGCCACCGCTCTCCTGATCCGAGAAGCACCAGGCGGAAGGGGATACCCCCTGCGTACTGAGCCGTTTCGAGGGCGAGATCGATGCCCTTCTGGTCGACTAGTCGGGTCACCATCCCGACAATGGGGACAGTGGAGTCGTCCCAGCCGGCGGCACGGAGCAGGTCTGCCCGGGCGACATCTTTGTCGTCGAGGGTGGCCATCGAGTAGTTGGTCGTTAGGTTCTCGTCAGTTGCCGGATCCCACACTGCGGTGTCGATGCCGTTGCGGATGCCGACTAACCGGTCGCCGAGTTGATTGAGGAGATGATCAACGCCCATTCCCGACTCCGGACGCCGGATCTCGTCGGCGTAGGTCGGGCTGACGGCAATGACCCGGTCCGCTACCTGTACCGCGCCTGCCAGCGGGTTCACCTGGCCAAAGCACTCGAACGCCGAGAAGTGCTGGGGGAGTCGAGGCAGCCATTCGCCACCTGCCCAGCCCTGGTAGCCGAGCGTATGGATCGTGAAGGCCACCGGCGGGCGGTCCCACAGGAACGCCAGGGCGGCTGCGGTGTGCCAGTCGTTGAGGTGTATCACGTCGGGCCGGCTTGTTTGGATCAGATCGGCGACCGCCGCAGAGAAGGCGAAGAAGCGCAGATCGTTGTCAGGCCAGCCCTGTCCTTCGTCATCGATGTAAGGATGGGTTCTGGCGATGCCGGGTACATCGACCAGTGTCACGTCGCCGACGCCTGGGGCGCTGCCACGACGCGCCGCGGCGGGTTGTGCCCATCCGGGGACGCTGAGCGGACGGGCCTCTTCACCGGTGAGTTCGGCCTTCGAATAGTCGGGGAGGACCACATCCAGTTCGATGCCCGCGGTACGCAAGGCGGCAACCAGTCCGGAGGCGGCTTCGGCTAGTCCGCCGACGCGTGCCAGCGGGGTCATCTCGGCGGAGGCGAAGAGCACCTTCATTGGTTCGACTCACCTATCTGCTGGAGAAGCACGACAGACCATCCCTTCACCGGCCAGCTGTCCTCGGGACCTATGAGATCGGTGCAGGTCATCTCCCGGGAAGTGTCGAGGACCACCTGCCACTCAAACCCGTGGAGATCTTCCGGCACGGTGAAGGTTACTGATTCGGTGTGGGCATTGAACAACAACAGGAAGCTGTCGTCCTCAACCTGCTCACCCTGCGGTCCGGGTGTCGGAATCGCTTTCCCGTTGAGGAAGACCGTCAACGACCTGGCGTAGCCGCGATTCCAGTCCTCGTCGGACATGTGAGTGCCGTTGGTGTTGTACCACCCGATGTCCCTGACCCCGGCTCCGTGGACCCGGCGGCCCTCAAACCACCGGCGTCGCCTGAAGACAGGATGCCTGTTGCGGATGTTGATGAGGAACTTGGTGAATCCGAGCAGAAGCGGATCGGCGGAATCCCAGTCGTACCACGCGATCTCATTGTCCTGGCAATAGGCGTTGTTGTTGCCTTGCTGGGTACGGCCAATCTCGTCACCGCCCAGGAGCATGGGAACACCCTGCGAAAGCAGCAGGGTCATGAGCATCGAGCGGACTCTCCGTTTGCGGAGGTCGATGACGTCCGCATCGTCGGTTGGGCCCTCTTCTCCGGAATTCCACGATCGATTGTGAGATTCCCCGTCGCGATTCTGCTCCCCGTTGGCGCTATTGCGCTTGTCGTTGTACGACACAAGGTCGTTGAGGGTGAACCCATCGTGAGCGGTCAGAAAGTTGATGCTGGCGTGGGGCCGGCGACCGGAGAAGCCGTAGAGATCCGACGATCCCGTGAAGCGGGAAGCGAAGTTGGCCAACGCCCAGTCGGTGCCTCGCCAGTAGTCGCGCACCCCGTCGCGGTACTTGGCATTCCATTCAGACCAGAGCGGAGGGAAATTGCCGACCTGGTATCCGCCGTCGCCAACGTCCCAGGGTTCGGCTATCAGCTTGACCCTGCTGACAACCGGGTCCTGGTGGATCAGATCGAAGAATGACGAAAGCTTGTCTACATCGTGGAGTTCCCGCGCAAGCGCTGATGCCAGGTCGAATCGGAAACCATCCACATGCATCTCGGTGACCCAGTACCGCAGACTGTCCATGATCAACGTGAGCACGGCGGGATGCCGGACGTTCATGCTGTTGCCCGTGCCGGTGTAGTCGATGTAGTGGCGACGATTGTGAGGGTCTATGCGGTAGTAGGTCTGGTTGTCAATACCGCGGAAAGAGAACGTCGGCCCGAGGAGGTTGCCCTCGCAAGTGTGGTTGTAGACGACATCGAGAATGACCTCGATGCCGGCAGCGTGAAGCGCTTTCACCATCTCCTTGAATTCGATGACCTGCTGACCACGATCCCCCGAAGAGGAATAGCCGGCGTGGGGTGCCATGTACCCGATCGAGCTGTACCCCCAGTAGTTGGTGAGATCGCGTTCGATGAGTGAGTGCTCTGAGATGAAATGGTGGACCGGCAGCAACTCGACTGCCGAGATACCGAGTTGGACAAGATGGCGTATTACCGGCTCGCTTGCCATCCCGGCATAGGTACCCCTCAGCTCCGGCGATACCTCTGGGTGTCGCATCGAGATGCCCCTCACATGGGTCTCGTAGATGACAGATTTGTAGAGAGGCACATCTGGGGCGGTGTCGTCGCCCCATTCGAAGGCGGTATCGACGACAATCGATCGGGGCATGTGCGGGGCGCTGTCGACTTCGCTGATCCGATTGGGATGGAGGAACTGATGAGCGAATACGGCTTCACCCCATTCGACTTCACCCTCGATTGCCTTGCTGTACGGGTCAAGAAGGAGCTTTGCGGGATTGAACACAAGACCATCGCCGGGGGCCCATGGTCCGTGGACACGAAAGCCGTAGCGTTGGCCCGGTCCGACGCCGGGCATGTAGGCATGATGAGTGAACGCGGTGATCTCCCCGAGGCGCCACCGTGTCTCGGTGTTCTGGTCGTCGAACAGGCAGAGTTCGACACGATCGGCGTTCTCCGCATAGACGGCGAAATTGGTGCCCGAGCCGTCGTAGGTGGCTCCGAGCGGATAAGGGGAACCCGGCCAGATAGGAGCGCTCAATCTGACTGAGCCACCTGATAGATATGTTCTTCGTATTCGGCGACCATACGTGCCGCGGTGACGAATGGGCCAAGCGTCTTCCAGTTGTGGCGCACCCTGTCCAACCACGCCGGCGACGGTGCCGCTCCGTTACCTTCGTAGTAGAGAGGGGCTATCTCTCCGGTGAGAATCTCGTAGAGGTAGCCGGCCTCTTCACGGTCGCGAGTAGCGGGATCCTCTGATGCCGACGATGGGATGGCCCAGCCGTTTTCTCCGTCGAAGCACTCGTCCCACCAGCCATCGAGTATCGAGAAGTTGAGTCCGCCGTTGAGGGCGGCCTTCTCCCCGCTGGTGCCGCACGCCTCGCGCGGCCGAATCGGGTTGTTGAGCCAGACATTGCAGCCGGCGTACATTGCGCGAGCCACAGCCATGTTGTAGCCGGGGATGAACACAAATCGGCCCTGCGAGGCGGGATCTGCTGCAAACGCGATGACACGACGCATTACTTCTTTGCCCGGCTCGTCTGCGGGGTGGGACTTCCCGGCGAAAACGAACTGGATGGGCTGGTCCGAGTCGCGCAGGATTTCGAGAACCCTGTCAATATCGGAGAGCATTAGGTCCGCACGCTTGTAGGTGGCGAAGCGCCTGGCGAAGCCAACGGTGAGGATGTCTGGGTCGAGAGCAGTTGGCTCACCGATCTGGCGGTGTGCCGTGTCCATGAGCTCCAGTTTTCCCTTGCGGAACTGCGAGCGGATCTCGTCGTCGTCGATATCGTCAACTGCCGCCCAGACGCTCTCGTCGCCGCGATGCCAATCCGACCCAAGCTTGTCCTCGAAGGTCCTCTGCAGGTCCGGATGCACCCAGGTATTGGCGTGCACTCCGTTCGTGACCGAGGTGATGTCGGATCCACCGGGCACCTCTCGAAACATCACTCGGCTCACTTCGCCATGCAGCCGGGACACCCCGTTGCAGCGACCGGCAATGCGGACGCAGAAGGCAGCCATGTTGAAGTGGTCATCGCTACCGGGGAGAATTCCAAGTTGCAGCAACTGGTCCATGTCGACGCCATAGCGGTCGGCCCAGACGGCCAGGTATTTGCGCATGAGGTCGGGAGCGAACTTGTCGATTCCGGCGGGCACCGGTGTGTGCGTCGTGAATACGACTCGACCCTTTACCGCCCAGATGGCTTCCTCGAGTGTGAAACCCTTCGCCATCTCGTCGGCGATGAGTTCGAGCGCAAGGAAGCCGGCGTGGCCCTCGTTCAGATGGAACTTGGGTGGGTCAAAGCCAAGTTGGCGGAGAGCGCGAATCCCGCCAACACCCATCAGCAGTTCCTGCCGGATTCGGTGTTCGCGGTCACCTGCGTAGAGCCGATCCGAGACCCGGCGGCCCTGTTCATCGTTGATCTCCAGATCGGTGTCGAGCAAGTAGAGCTGTGTAGAGCCGACGTCGGCGCGCCATACCCGTGCGATCACCTCGCGGTCGGCCAGCTGCAGCGGGACCCGTGCCGGAGTCGCCTCCAGGCCGAGGAACCGCGGGTTGTTGGTTACGTAGCGCTCGCGCTGCTCGCCGTCCTCGAGAGCCTGGACAAAGAAGCCGTCCCTGTAGAACAACCCGACCGCCAGCATCGGCATGCGCAGGTCGCTGGCTGCTTTCAGATGGTCTCCGGCCAGGATGCCAAGACCACCCGAGTACTGGGGCAGCATCTCGGAGACGCCGAATTCCGGCGAGAAGTAGGCGACGGTATCGGGACCGGTCACCGCCAGTGCCGGCGGAATCCGGCTGTGGGCGCTGCGGGCTAGCGCCGCGAACTCGCGATCGGCAATGAGCGTTGCCCAGGCATCTTCCGAGAGGAGCCGGATGCGTTCGGCCGGATGGAGGCCGGAGTCGCCATTAACCGAGGGGATTCTGGAGAACAGCTGGCGCGCCTCGAGGTCCCAGGTCCATGAGTAGTTGCCGGCGATCTGGAGCAGGGTGCTCTCGAGTTCGTATCGGGAGAATGATTCTTGCAAGGTTTGTCCTAGACGCGGAGTCGGATAGGGGTCGATGATATCGCCGCAGAGGTTAACGGTGGCGGAGGCTGGGTGGTTGCGGCCCACTCGTGATCGGTCATGAGCCGCTCTAGGAGACCGTTGAACAAAGGCGGTGAAGGCTCGCTGGAGCATCGGAGTGCGTGTTCACGGAGCGGTTGTCGAGTCAGAACTCGCATTGTTCAGCGGGCTCCCTGTCGGAGTCGGCGGCGGAGCGCAAACTCAGCAGGTGCCTGAGTCGTGACCGGATCGTCGCATCTTCGGCGACGGACTCGATCGGATATCTGTGGCGAGCCCGCCAATTGGGCCTTTCGGTGTCGGTTCCCGGCACGTTCTGGCGACGCTCTTCTTCCCACATGTCATCGATGTTGACAATGGAAACGGCGGCCTCAGACTGGGCCATCCAATCCATGATGGCGTCCCGGGTCTCGGCGATGCCGGTCGTGCCGAGCAGTTCCTCCAGATAGGCGATGGTGTCGATGCGGTGCGAGTGGGCCGCCTCACCCCGGCCATCGGCATAGACCCCGAGGTCCTGAGCATCGGTGATATCGGTTCCCTTCCACCATGCGGCGAATGGCGCCGTGTCGTGGGTGCTGAGAGCAATCAGCTCGCCGGCCGATGGTTCTTCGAGCCCATCCTGGGCGACCTTCATTCCGAGAAGGTTGTGCCCCTCCAACGCTTCGGCAACCTTGGGAGGCACCGTGCCGAGGTTCTCGCCGACGACGGCTGCGCCCGCTCTGTGCGACTCGAGGCACACGATGGCGAACATCTCATCGGTTGGCTGCATAACGTACGCCCCCTGTGTGGCCGCCAAACCGTGGGGAACCCACCAGCTGCGATGGAGCCCCATAACGTGGTCGATGCGTAACAATCCGGCAGCTGAGAGCTGGTGCCGAACCGCCTTGATGTAGGCCGAATGCCCATCGGCCCGGGAGAACTGCGGAGTGGGTGCGGGCAGTCCCCAGTCCTGGCCACCCAGGAACAGAGAGTCGGGGGGAGCTCCGACGCTGGCTGCGGCGTAGAGGTCTGGTTGCTCCCATATGTCGTAGCCGTCGGGGTGGCATCCAATGGGGAGGTCCAGGTACAGGAGTTGGCCGCGTTTCCGCAGTTTTGCGCCGAGTTCCCTCAGCTGTTGCGAGGCAAGCCATTGTCCCGTGATGTGATAGGCGACACGGTCGGGCGCAGGTGCTGCACCTGACGGCCAGGCCCTCCAGTTGCGTCCGTATCGATCACACCTTGCCCGAAACTCGGCATACGCCTCGATCTCCGGGTTGGACTTGGCGAAGCTATCGATGTCGTGCTGGATGTTGGGCATGTCGCGCGTTCTGGCTGCGTATGCGGCGAGGTGGTCTCGGATCGAGGTCCCCGTCCCGTCGTAGTCGACCCAGAGCGGATCGCCGGCCGACTCCGGCAACGGGCCCTTCCACCCGGGTGCAGCGGTCAGGTCGACGAGGATCTCATTCCAGGCCCGCCGCGATGCCGGTGCGTACGGTGATGGCTGATCGGGGAACGTTGCCACCAGCGGCAGCGTCCCGATGACGGTTGCTCCGCCCTCGATTGCGATGTCTGCGAGCTGTCCAAGGTGTTTGAAGTTGCCGATCCCCGTATCGCCGGCCGTCGAACGCATGGAGTAGACCGGGGCCATCACACCAAGCTGTCTCTGCGGCGGCGCATGGGCGGAGCTGGGGGCGGCGATGATGAGCGAAGTGCCCGGCCGGCCGTCAACGTGGAGTCGGTGATACCCGAGCGGCAGCGATCGGTCGAGAGCAAGGGTTGGGCCATCGACAGAGGCTGGGATTTCCGTGCCGGCTTCGGTGACGATCACTGCCGACCCGGTCCTGTGTCCCAGCCGGGTTTCCGGGAGGACCCCGTCCCAGGCGACGATTACCGGCTCGATGGGTGGGGCATCGCCATGCAACTCTTCCAGTGCCGCGCTGATTTGTGCGGACGTGTCCAAGGGGCGATGAAGCAGTGCGCTGAGTACAGCGATGAGGTCGTCATCGGCGACTGCTTTTGGTTCTCCCCAAACATCGACCCACTCGGTCAACACGTCCGCGGCGGTGGCGAGAGCTGCGATTTCCTCGTTGATGGCCCACCCCTTTTTGCTATTTGGGCGACCGCATTATTGCGTGGCCAGTCCCGCATCCAAAAGGCCAGCGTTTCCAGCAGCTTCATGCTCTGGGAGAATGGGCTCATGTGCGGACGATTCGTTCAAGCTCACGACGCAGCCTTCTACGCCGACGCGTTTGCCGTCGAGACCATCAAAACCGACATCCTCCCGGTGTCATACAACGTGGCGCCAACCGATCGCGTCTACGCAGTGGCCGAGCACGAAGGAACCAGGATGCTCGGATCTTTTCGATGGGGCTTGATTCCATGGTGGGCCAAAGACCGCAAGATCGGAGCCCGCCACATCAACGCCAGGGCGGAAACGATTGCGGAGAAGCCGGCGTTCCGCGACTCATTCACCAAACGCCGTTGCCTGATTCCCGCTGATGGCTTCTACGAGTGGCAGAAACGGCCGAAGGGCAAGCTTCCGCATTACATCCGCCGCACAGATGACAAGCCGCTGGCTTTCGCCGGCCTGTGGTCGAGTTGGAAGGATCCCGACTCGGGAGACAAGCTGGTCACCTGCACGATCGTCACGGGGCGTCCCAATGGATTGGTCGCGGATGTCCACGATCGGATGCCGGTAATTTTGGGAGAGGACGTCTGGTCTTTGTGGCTGGACCGGTCTCTCGACAGCCGATCTGCCATTGAGGATCTGCTCGCCGTTCACCCGGAGGAGGGGATGACGGCTCATCCGGTGGCAACACTGGTCAACAGTGTTGCCAACAATCTGCCTGAGTGCATCCAGCCGCTCGAAAGCGGTGCCGTTGAGCCGTAGCGGTCCGACTTGATGTCGGTGCGGGGACAGGCCATTGTCACAGTTCGCACAGTGCCGGACAGAGCAGATGGCTACTTCCCAGCAGACGAATCCCAATCCTCCGATAGAACCGGCCGAGGTTGTCTCGAGCCGCATAGGACGAGCCGTGTATGTCGTGCTCGGGTTCCTGTGCCTGGGCTTGGGGATTGCCGGGTACATCATCCCTTTGCTACCGGGAACCGTGTTTCTCCTCTTGGCCACTTTCTTCTTCTTCAAGTCGAACGAGCGCATGTACAACTGGGTACTCAACGATCCCCGGTTCGGTCCGCTGATCCGCAATTACCGAGCCGGCTACGGCATCCCGCGGCGCATCAAGATCGTGGCCATAGGCCTCATCGTGGCCAGCTTCAGCGTGTCGATCGTCTTCTTTGCCGGCACGGCCGTTGTCAGAGCGGTTCTCGTTCTCTGCGCCGTTGGAGTCTCGATCTTCATCCTCACCCGGCCGACCACCGAGGTCGTTCTGGGCGGCTGAAGCCCCCGACTATTCGGGCAATTCCTGGACGTCCTCTTCTTCGAGTCGGCGGCGCAATCCACCACCGCGACGTTGGTAGATGGTGTCGCCCGGTGCGACCACAAAGCGGTCGTCACTTTCCTTGTGCTCGGAGCGGGATTCGGCATCACCTTCGGACGGACCCTCTGTCAGATCGAGGGTGAGGCCACCCTGGGTGAGGCGGACCACTTCCGGAGCGTCGCTGCTCTGGTCCACTACGTCTTCGAGAGGTTCGGTTTCGAGCGACAGCATGGTCGCCATCACTTCGGTCTGCTCGAGGGTCGTTTCGGCGAGATTGCGGAATTGGCCCTCGATACCGGCGATCGCTGATCGCAACTGACCGATGCGTTGCTCGAGCATCGTGTGTTCCCGACGGGCCCGGCCGAGAATCGATCCTGCTTCGTGTCGAGCGTCCTCGAGCAACTGTGCAGCCTGGAGTTCTGCCGTCCGGACAAGCGCTTTGGACTCAGTCCTTTTCCCGGAGCGGTATTCATTCGTCTCGTGCAGGACGCGGGCGCGCAGCGCTTTGACCTCGGATAGAGCGGAGGTGATCAGGTCCTCGGCGCGGGCGTTGCGGCGAGACAAGAGGCTACCGGCATCAGCTCGAGCCAGTTCGCGAGTCCGGGCCGCTTCCTCTTCCGCCGTTGCTATCAAAGCGGCGGCGGTGCGCTCGGCCGCTTCGAGATTCAGCCGGGCCGCGGCCTCCAGTTCCTCGGCAGTAGCGAGTCCGGACTCCGTGCCGGCTTCTTCGGGTGGCCGGACGACTTCGAGGTCGGTTACCGCGAGCCCCGCCGCGGTGTTCGCCGCCGCGGCACGTTCCTCGTGTTTGCGCAGGGTGTCGACAAGGCGCCGGATGACGGCGTCGACTTCAGCGGGATCGTATCCCCGGCGGCGCGACGTGAGGAAATGGTGGCCTTCGATTGCCGACGAATGGATCATCCTTGATGGCCCTCCTTGCAGCGGGACGAGTATCCCAGAGCGCGAAAACGAACGCAAGTGTCGGCTAGTGCACATCCGGTCTCCGGCCTTCGATGACTAGTCATTCCTTGCTGCGGCGAATTGCTTCGCAACTAGGGCCGGGATGCAGCCGATACTCTTTGTGACGGGTGCTGAACGAGTGCTCTGCAGGAGAACCTGCTAGGAGTTTCGGCGGAGGTGCGGGTTCCGCCCCGGGGACAGAGAACGATCGGCCGTTACTAGCTACGTTGGTATCGGGTGATCCACCGGTCGTTTTCAAACTTTCGACCCGCCCAAGTGGGCGGGTCGATCTGTTTCCTGTTTGCCCGAGGCGGGCGGCATACATAGCCTGTGGGGATGCAGCGCATCACTGTTGAAATCGACAAGGACTGGCTGACCGTCGGCGACATCTGCGACTACATGGGTGTTTCCGCATTCGTTGTGACCGGGCAGTTGCGCAGCGGGGGACTGCCGGCCGTCAAGTTCGGCAGGGAGTGGCGGATTGCCCGGCAGGACTTTGAGGACTGGATCAACGACCAGCGGATGCAACGGATCGGGAACTCGCCTTTCGAAGATGGGGTGACGTGACTTCGAGTTCACAGACGCAGTGGGATGTGGTCGTGTGGAACGATCCCGTGAATCTGATGAACTACGTGGTGTGGGTGTTCCGCTCTCTGTTCGGGTTCCCCGATTCGGTAGCAAGAACCCTGATGACACGGGTGCACGAGGATGGCAAGGCGGTTGTGGACAGTGCGCCCCGTGAGAGGGCAGAGATGATCGCCTTCCGGCTACATCAGCATGGGCTGCGTGCCACTCTGGAGCAGCAGTGAGTCGATTCGAAGCGGTCGCAGATGGAATAGAGGTCACGCTCGAGTCGATGGAGATCGCCATCGTGTCGCGCCTCACTACTCTTCTAGGGGGCGCCGGAGTCGAGAGAGGTGATCCGGCTCGGGACCACCTCAGTCCCCGGGTGTACCCGAATGACAAGGCAGCGTCGCGTGAGTTCGAGCGGCTCACTGCAAAAGAGAATGCAGAACAGCGATCGAGCGACCGGGAGGCATTTGCCGACTCGGTGACCGCCGCCGGCGGCGGTACCATCGTCCTAACCAGCGAAGACGCTGCGTCGTGGGCCCGAGTACTTGCCGAATCAAGGATTGTGCTGGCGGCGCGCCGCGGGCTGTTCGAGTCGGGCATGCCCGACGGTCGGTCGCTGGACCCGGAGGTAGCGCTCATCGCGCTTCTGGGAGACTTTCAGGAGGAACTGGTGGCGGAAATGACAAAGAAGATGGAGAACGCAGAGTGAGCGACCGAGACCCGGTGGATCAACCCCAGGATGCGGGGTCCGACCGCGTCGAAGGTGTTGTCCGCAAGCCGCCGCGCGACCCTGCGGCAACACTGACGTCGGCGATGGTTGTCTACATCTTCGTGAACCTGGCGTTTGCTCTGCCTCTCGTGATCTTCCCCGCTGCCTACTTCGACATAATCGGTCTCGACAAGACCGTTGCGGACCAACTGGGCGGGCTGCGCTGGGTGGGGGCGGTCTTGCTGGCATGGTCGATTACCGCGATTCAGGTCATGGCCCGGCCGGGAGGCAAGGCCGTCTTCGTGACAACGGGAGCGACTCAGCTCACCTTTGGGGCATTGGCGTTTTTGTACTCGTGGTCGATTCAGGAGTTCCACTGGGCGCTGTGGTACCAGGCGCTGGCCTCTCTGATCTGGACCCTTGGAGCCGTCTATTTGTGGTGGGCCCGCATGTCGGGGCGCAAAGTGCTCAAAGGAGGGCCGGCAGCATGAAGACTGCAGCTCTCGTTCTCGCCGCCGACTACAGCGCCGGGTTTGTCGGGTCGAAATATCTCAGCCCGCTACGAGATTCGTCGCTCATCGAGACCGTGGTCGCCGAAGCCCATCGATGGCCTGTTGACGATGTGCTGGTCGTTCTCGGCGCCGATGCCGATCTGATTCTGCAGGACGCAGACTTTGGAGACGCAATCATCGTTGTCGATTTGGAGCAAGGTGGAGGCGATGCGGCCGCTCTGCGTGTCGGTATCGACACGCTGTATAGGTTGGATGAACACGACACCGCGGTCCTGATTCACGCGGACCAACCCGGCTCCCTCCCCGAGGAGGTAGATCGATTGCTCGATCAGCATCGCAGCGGGCATAAGCCGGCGGTTGTGCCCAAGTACCGGTACTCGCGCGGTCATCCGGTGGTGGTCGGCCAGATGATCTGGCCCCGGTTGATCTCGATGGATGGCACGACCGGGTTCGATCAAGTCCTGGCGACGCATCCTGACTGGGTCGACGAGGTGTGGTTCGATCGTCTGCCGCCGCGTCGTATCTCAGTGCCAACCGACATCGAGGACCATCTCGACATCCGGTAGCGAATTCGTCTGGCATCGCGTGGGCATAACTCGGTATCCTCTGCGCCGGTGTGTCCGTGAGATGAGGGGCCGGCGCACGGCGGAGGATTCTGATCGGAAGGACGGGTATGGCTTCGATCGATGCGATCGAGGGGATCGTTCACAAGCACGCAACCAGCCTGCGCAAGGCGCGCATACGCACTGTTGAGGCCCTCCTCAAGAACGGCGCAACACGCAAGGGAAGGCGAGACATTGCGGCGGCGACCAATATCAGCGAGAAGCTGATCCTCGAGTGGGTCAACCGGGCGGACTTGATGCGAGTAAGGGGAGTCGGCGAGGAGTACTCCGATCTCCTCGAAGCGGCGGGCGTCGACACCGTCAGGGAGTTGCGGCGGAGAAACCCAGCGAATCTGCTGGCATCCATGGTTGAGGTGAATAGCAGGCATCGTCTCGTACGGCGCCTCCCCACCGAAGCAATGGTGGAGCGCTGGGTCGAGCACGCCCGGGAACTGGACCCCATCGTCACGTACTAGATGTCTTTCAGCACGAAACCCCCGACACCCGAAGGTGCCGGGGGTTTCTCTTTGGCCGGAGAAGTGAAGCAGGAAGGGAGGGAGAGCTTCGTCGGCCTCTTGGGCCGATCTCCTTCCCGGCCAGTTCTCGTGCTACTTGCCGGCGTCTACGGTCTCCTTTTTGGGAGCAGCCTTCTTCGCAGCAGCTTTCTTGGCTGGGGCCTTTTTCGCAGCAGCTTTCTTGGCTGGGGCCTTCTTCGCCGGAGCCTTCTTGGCGGCGGGCTTGGCAGCAGCCTTCTTCACCGGCGCCTCTTCAACAGGAGTGAATGACTCGCGCCAGTTGTTCAGCGTGTTCTCGAGTTGATCACGGAGCTGCTCGACACGGTCCTGAACCTTGTCGATGTGGATGCGATGCTCGATCTCCTCGACAACGTTCCGGTCCTTGAGCTGATTTGTCAGCTTCTCGCCCTCAGTGGCGTACTCATCGATATGTGTCTGCGCCCCGTCCACGAGCTTGCTGCTCATGTCCTTGACCTGGCGGCCCATGACGACGGGCGCACCCATCATCGCAAAGGCCGTCTTGCGCATAGTGTCTTTGCCGGATTTGAAATCCACGTTCACTCCTCAATCTCCTGGCTGATGAAGCTGTGATAAACCTCAAGCAGCGCAACCTTTTGGGTCTTTGTCAGATGCTCATCGAATTCGATTGCATCGGGGACGTCGCGCCGGACGCCAACTTCGTCCAGCAAACCGGCTTTCTCGTAAAGGGTCTCGGCAGATATCGACAATGCCCTTGCCAGCGATTTGAGGATCTCGGCCGACGGCTTGCGCAGGCCCCTCTCTATCTGGCTCAAATACGGGTTGGAGATACCGGCTGCATCGGCCAGCTTGCGGAGAGACATGGCGCTGCGCTCCCGCTGCTGACGGATATAGCTTCCGAGATCACCGATTTGCTTCATCGTTAGCACGATATCGCAAAGTGCTAACAATTGCAAGCGCTAGCTGAGAGCTAGCAGACTCCCGCACAAACGCCGTGTTGGCTGGTCTTTGTGGGGTGGGTTTGGTTGTCGGAGTTGGTTGCGAGTTGGAACCAGCGTTGTGGGGGAGGCTGCAACCAGACTGCCGGACGGTCGCCGTGTTGGCTGGTCTTTGTGGGGTGGGTTTGGTTGTCGGAGTTGGTTGCGAGTTGGAACCCGGGCTAGATCGCAGAGCCCCGTTGTGCCAGCATCTCTGTGAGGTTCTGCTGGATCAATTGGCGAATCCCCTCGGTCCTCTCAAGCATTTCGAGAGGGTCTGGATCGGTGCCGGCATGAGAGGGCTCGATGGGCTCGAGGAATCTGATTCTCCACCGGATGGGGAGCGGGATCAGGTTCAGATAAACGGCTATCTCTTCCACACGTTGCGACGGCCAGATCAGTCTGACGAGGCGGGCGAGGAGTTGCGAGGAGAAGAGCGCCGGGTGGACTTCATCGGAACCGACGATCGCAACGGGAATCACGGGAGCGGCGTGGCGCTCTGCCATGGTCACAAATCCCCCTCGTCCGAACCGCTGCACGTGATACGCCTCACTGAAGGGCTTCTGGAACGCACGCACTCCCTCGGGGAATACACCGACCATGTGCCCCCGGTTGAGGAGAAACGCCGCATCGGCACGCGATGCATACACACCTCCGATCTTGCGATAGAAGTGAGAGAGGGTCGGTGACGCGTTGAAGATCTCGGTACCCATGACCCGGGCTCGCCTCGGCAGCGGCATCTCGTTCAGGATCGAAAGAGCCAGCATGACCGCGTCGTAGGGAAGAGCCGCTCCACCGTGGTTGGCAGCAAGCAGCGCCGGGCCGGTGGTTGGGAGATTTTCGACACCTTCGACTTCCACCCGGAAGTACTCGAAGTACATGTAATTGGCGAGGTGCCAGAACATCTCAGCGACCGCCGGATCGAGTCCGATCGGGTCTATGTCGTAGCTGGCCAGCCAGATGTGTCGCAGCAGGCTGGGCCATGTGTCGAAGCCGAGCCGCCCGGTTGCGGGGATGGCGATATCGGCGATGTCGATACCGCCGTGGATCGAGCATCGCGGCTGCTCCTTGATGGCGGGAAGCCCGCATGGATGACCCTCGACGCTTCGCCAGTTGCAGCTTCTTGTGTGGTCGACGAATGAGTCCAGCC